>NZ_BAAAUV010000005.1:342335-536544 GCF_039534125.1 Actinocorallia longicatena
CCGACAGCACGCCGGTCCACCTGTGGACGTGCGGCACCGGCGCCAACCAGAAGTGGACCCTCCCCTGACGGGCTGAAGGGCTGACGGGCCCGCCGGAATGACCGGCGGGCGGGACGGCACCCACCCGGTCCGTCCCGCCCGCCGGAGAACACGGAGGTTCAGGAATAGGCGGCGGGCGATCGCGCCTTGCACCTGAACATGACCACCTCTTTCGATCCGCACGCGCTGCTCGGCGAGAGCCGTCTCGGCGTCCTGGCGACCATCAAGGCCGACGGCCGCCCCCAGCTCTCACCGGTGCTCCCCTTCTACGACCGGGCCACCGGCCTGCTGTACGTGTCGATGACCGAGGGCCGGGCCAAGACCGCCAACCTGCGCCGCGACCCGCGGGCCGCACTGGAGGTCACCTCCCCCGACGGCCGGAGCTGGGCGACCGCCGAGGGCACGGTGACTCTCACCGGACCGGGCACCGACGAGCGGGGTCCCGAGGTCGAGGCCCTGGTCACCTACTACCGTCTCGCCGCGGGCGAGCATCCCGACTGGGCCGAGTACCGCTCGGTCATGGTCTCCGACCGCCGGGTCCTGATGACGATGGCCGTCGACCACGTCTACGGGGCCGCCCTCTGACCGTCCCCGGCGGGCCCGGTGATCTCGGGCCCGCCGGACCGGGTCAGCCCGCGGTGGCCGCCGCGGCGGCGCGGCCCGCCTGGCGGCCGGAGAACAGGCAGTTGCCGAGGAAGGTCCCCTCGAGCGAGCGGTACCCGTGGACGCCCCCGCCGCCGAAGCCCGCCACCTCGCCCGCCGCGTACAGGCCGGGAATCGGCTCGCCCGCGGCGCCCAGGACCCGTCCCGACAGGTCGGTCTGGAGCCCGCCGAGGGTCTTGCGGGTGAGGATGTTGAGGCGGACCGCGACCAGCGGGCGCGCTCCCGGGTCGAGGATCTTGTGCAGGCCCGCGGTGCGGCTGAGCTGGTCACCGGGGTAGCGCAGGGCGTTGTTGATGCCCATCACCTGGAGGTCCTTGGTGTAGGCGTTGTCGGTCTCGCGGTCACGGGCGTCGATCTGCCGCTTGAGGTCGGCGTAGGTGATGAGGTTCGTCCCGGTCAGCTTGTTCATGCCGGTGACGAGCTCGGGCAGGGTGTCGGCGACGATGAAGTCGGCGCCGTTCTTCTTGAACCTCTCCACCGGTTCGGGGCTCTGCCAGGCGCGCGAGAGCGTCAGCGGGATGTCCTTGTTGGTCAGGTCGGGGTTCTGCTCGGAGCCCGACAGCGCGAACTCCTTGGCGAGGATCTTCTGCGTGGTGACGAACCACGAGTAGTCGTAGCCGGTGTCCATGATGAGCTTCAGCGTGCCGAGGGTGTCGTAGCCGGGCAGGCCCGGCACGGGGAACCGGCGGCCCTCGGCGTCCAGCCACAGCGACGACGGCCCCGGCAGGATGCGGATCCCGTGGTCCTTCCAGATCGGCGCGTAGTTCTGGATGCCCTCGGTGTAGTGCCACATCCGGTCCCGGTTGACCACGCGGCCGCCCGCGGCCTCGGTGATGCCCAGCATGCGGCCGTCGACGTACTCCGGCACACCGGTGATCATCCGGGCGGGAGGGGTGCCGAGGCGGGCGGGCCAGTTCTGGCGCACGAGGGCGTGGTCTCCGCCGATCCCGCCGGACGTCACGATGACGACGGGGGCCGTCAGCTCGAACTCGCCCGCGGCGGTGCGGGAACTGCGCACCCCGCGCGCGGCCGTACTGGCCTCGAGGATCGTGCCGCGCACCCCGGTGACGGCGCCGCCCGTGCGGACCAGGCCGTCGACCCGGTGGCGGAACCTGAAGGCGACCTGGCCCCTGGCGACGGCCGCCCTGACCTTCTTCTCGAACGGCTCGACCACCGCGGGGCCGGTGCCCCAGGTGATGTGGAAGCGGGGCACGGAGTTGCCGTGCCCGTCAGCGAGGTGGCCGCCGCGCTCGGCCCAGCCGACGATCGGGAACCAGCGCATGCCCAGGCTGTAGAGCCAGGATCGCTTCTCGCCCGAGGCGAAGTCCACGTAGGCCTCGGCCCACTTGTGGGCCCAGTGGTCCTCGCCCGCGGGATCGGCGACGCCCCGGTCGAAGCCGGCGGTGCCGAGCCAGTCCTGCCAGGCCAGGTCCCTGGAGTCCTTGACGCCCATCAGCTTCTGCTCGTCGGAGCCGACCAGGAACAGCCCGCCGAACGACCAGAAGGCCTGCCCGCCGAGGTTCGCCTCGTTCTCCTGGTCCACCAGCAGCACGCGCCGTCCGGCGGCGGCCAGCTCGGCCGTCGCGACCAGCCCGGCGAGCCCGGCGCCGACGACGATGGCGTCCGCGGAGGTCTCCGGCGGCGCCGCGCCGGCGGGACGCGAGGAGAGCCCGCCGATCGCGCTCGCGGCGATGGTCCCGCCGGCGAGCGTCAGGGTGTGGCGGCGGGTGAAGGTGGTCGGGGAATCTTCCTGGTCCATCTGTCTCCCTGATCTGAACACAGCGATATTCAGAATGCGTTACTGGATGGTAGGAAGGTGTGACGGCGGCCACAAGCTCCAGAAGTGACAACGATGAGGACGCTGATGCTGACTCAAGTTGCGATCTTGTACCGGCCGAGCAGGATCTGGAGGAGTTCGTCGGCGATCTCGTCGATCGTGGCGTCGACCCAGCCGACGACCCAGTCGTGCATGAGCCCGTTGACGGCCCCGATGAACGCGGCGGCCGCGATCCGGTAGTCGCCCGGGGGGATCTCGCCGCGCTCCACGGACTCACCGGTGACCCGGGTGAGGAACTCGATCCACACCGCCCGCCGGTCCAGCCGCTGCCGGTCCAGCCGCGGGCTGACCCCGATGATCTCGACATAGGAGATGCGCGCGTGTCGCGGATCGCGGGCCGCCCCTTCCACGTAGGCGTGGAGCAGCCGGGTAAGCCGCTCGGTCAGCGGCAGGTCCGCCACTTCGGGCAGCACCTCGAACACCGACCGCTGGGCGAAGTCGTTGACGTACAGATGAAGCACGGCGAGCACGTCCTCGAGGGCGTGGAACTCCTCGTAGAACTGCCGCGTCGACAATCCCGCCTCCTTGCAGAGATCGGTCAGCCGCGTCCCCCGGAACCCGGGCCCGGCCCCGAACAGCTCCAGCCCGGCGTCCAGGAACCGCCGCCTGCGCTCAGCCCGCCGCTCGGCCGCGTCCTTCCCCCCGTACCGCCCCTCGGCCGCACTGATCCTGCCCGCCATCACGCCTCCAGCCCGCTCCCCGGATTCTCCCCCATCCCCGGAGCGGGCGGGCTCACCGGGCGATCAGGCGCAGGACGCCGTGCCGGGGGCGCACCAGAGGGTGAGATCGGAGAAGAAGAGGGAGCCCTTGCGGCCGGGGGACAGGACGGAGGAGCCGAGGCCCGCGCCACCGGAACCGATCGCGCCGTCGCTGGCCCGCAGGAACAGCTCGCCGTCGGCGTAGAGGGTGAGGGTGTCGCCCGACGCCACGGCGGTGAGCCGGATCCGGCCGGTCCGCGGTCCGTCGCCGGGGTTCTCCTCGAGGACCTCCAGATCACCGTCCTTCAGCCACTTCCTGGTGAAGCCGCCGCCCGTCGCACAGAGCACGTGCTCGTAGGAGAGGGGGCCGCTGCTGCGGGTGACGAGCGAGGCGCAGCGGGAGCCGGTGAGGGTGACGGTCGTGTCGATGGCCATGTCGCCGAGCGGGGTGACGGTCAGCTCGCAGAAGTCGACGGCCCCGGGGGAGGCGTCGACGTCCAGCCGGTAGCCCGTCCCGTGGCTCTCGCAGCCGGCGGACCGGTGACCGGAGGGGTCGCGCAGGACCCAGCCGGCCGGGACGGGCTCCGGGCGGTCCGGGCCCGGTCCGGCCGTGGGCGACGGGGGAGTGGCCGCCGCGGCCGTGGAGGGTGCCGACGGGACCCGGCCGGGCTGGACGCTCCGCCCGTCGTCCTGCTGAGCGATCGCGTAGGTGGTCGCGGACGCGACGACGGCGAGCGCCCCGGCCGCCGCGAGCCCGATCCTCCTCCGAAAGCGCGTCCCGCCCGCGGCGACCGTCAGCGGAACGCCCTGTGGCGGCACGGCCGGGCGGGGGAGCGGCGGCGCCGCGCCGCGGAGGGCGTCGGCGACCTCGCGGGCCGAGCCGGGACGGCCGGCGGGATCCTTGGCCAGGCACCGCATGACGACCTGCTCCAGGTCGGCGGGGAAACCGGGCCGTAGAACGGTCAGCGGCCGCGGCGCGGCGTTCAGGTGCTGGTAGAGCAGCGCGGGCAGCGTGTCGGCGCTGAACGGCGGCCGGCCGGAGGCGAGCGCGTAGAGCAGGCAGCCGAGGGAGTACAGGTCGGCCCTGCCGTCGACGCTCCCCCCGCTGAGCTGCTCGGGCGCCATGTAGAGCGGCGTCCCGACGGCGCCGCGGGTGAGGGAGCCGGAGTGCGCGGCGAGCCGGGCGACACCGAAGTCGCAGATCTTCAGCTCGTCGTCCGGCAGCAGGATGACGTTGGCGGGTTTGACGTCGCGGTGGACGATCCCCTGTTCGTGCGCCCGCGCCAGCGCCGAGGCTATCTGCGCCCCGAACTCCCGCACCCGCTCCGGCGCGAGGCCCCCGGGCGTCCGGTCCAGCAGGTGCTGGAGGTCCTCGCCGTCGAGGAGCTCCATCACGAGGTACACCGAACGGCTCGCCTCGTCGGTCCCGGAGTCGAACACGACGGTGATGCCCCGGTGCCGGAGCGCCGCCGCGGCGGTCGCCTCCCGCTCGAACCGGCGCAGCGCCTGGCCGTCCCCCACCCGCTCGGTGGGCAGCAGCTTGACCGCGACCGCCCGGCCCAGCCGCAGGTCGGTGGCCCGCCACACCTCGCCCATTCCGCCCCTGCCGATCAGGGCCTCGAGCCGGTACCGCCCGTCCAGGGTCAGGTCCCGCCGCATCCGTTCCTCCCCGTGCCGGTGACGCTCCGTACCCATGATCGTGGAGCGGCCGACCAAGATCCGCAGCCGCGACGGGACAATGGCCGATCATGGCCAGTGCCGGTCAGCCGAGGCGGGATTCGGCTCCGTCCCAGGGGGTGGAGGGGCCCGCGGGGGTGTAGTGGCGCAGGGGCTGGGTGGCGGCTATCAGGGGGCGGAGGTCGGTGAGGAGGCCCTGGGCGCGGGCCTGGACGCCGATGTTGCCCAGGGCGGTGGCCTCGGTGGGGCCCGCCGTGACGGGGAGGCCGGTGGCGTCGGCGGTGAGCTGGCACAGGAGGGCGTTGCCGGAGCCGCCGCCGACGATGTGGACGACCTCGATGGGGAGGCCGGAGAGGGCGGACGCCTGGCGGAGGGCCTTGCGATGGCCGAGGGCGAGGCTGTCGACGACGCAGCGGACGATCTCGGCGGGCGAGGCGGGGACGGGCTGGCCGGTGCGCTCGCAGAACGCGGTGATCCGGGACGGCATGTCGCCCGGGGGGAAGAAGTCCGGATGGTCGGGGTCGATGACGCTGCGCAGCGCCGGGACGTCCGCGGCGGCGTCCAGGAGGGCGGGCAGGTCGGCCGTGCCCAGGTTCCAGGTGCGCAGCGACTCCTGCAGCAGCCACAGCCCCATGATGTTGCGCAGGTAGCGGACCGTGCCGTCGACACCGGTCTCGTTGGTGAAGTTGGCGGCACGGCCGGCGTCGGTGAGGACCGGCTCGGAGAGCTCGACGCCCGCCAGCGACCAGGTGCCGCAGGAGATGTAGGCGAAGTTCGGGCCGGTCGCCGGGACGGCCGCGATCGCCGAGGCGGTGTCGTGGGAGCCGACCGCCGTGACGGGCGTCCCCGGAAGGACGCCGAGATCGGGCAGCAGCCGTCCGGCGGGATCGCCGGGGGAGCGCAGCGCGGGCAGCAGCTCCGGCCGGAGCCCGAGCGCCTCGACGATCTCCCGTGACCACTCGCCGGTCGCGGCGTCGTAGAGGCCGGTGGTCGAGGCGTTGGTACGTTCCGCTCCGCGCTCACCGGTGAGCCAGTAGGAGATCAGGTCGGGCATGAGCAGGAGCGCCTCCGCCGTGTCGGCGAGCGGGTCGGCGGCGAGCTGGTAGAGGGTGTTGAACGGCAGGAACTGGAGGCCGTTGAGCGCGTAGAGGCGTTCGGGGGAGACCTTGGCGTGCACGTCGGAGATGACGGACGCGGTCCGGTCGTCGCGGTAGTGGACGGGATTGCCCAGCAGGCGGCCGTCCGGGCCGAGGAGGCCGTAGTCGACGGCCCAGGTGTCGACGCCGAGCGAGTCCAGCCGGCCGCCGGGGATCCGGGCGAGCCCGTCGAGGATGTCCCGGTACAGCCCGAGGACGTCCCAGTAGAGGGTTCCGGCGGCGCGCACCGGGCGGTTGGCGAACCGGTGGACCTCGGTGAGGTCGAGCAGCCCGTCGCCGACGCGTGCGCTGATGACGCGGCCGCTGGACGCGCCGAGGTCGATCGCCGCGATCGTGGCCGTCATGTGAGGAACACCTCCAGGGTGCGGGGTCCGTGCACCCCTTCCACCCGGGACAGTTCGATGTCGCTGGTGGCGGAGGGGCCGGAGACGAAGGTCAGCGGGCGGGTGAGGTCGAGCCGGCGCAGGGCCTCGGGGAGGTCCGCGGCGATCTGGGCGGCGGACACGACGACGAGGTGGTGGTCGGGGACGAGGGTGAGGGCGCGGCGGCCCTGGCCGGGGCCGTGGTCGAGGACGATCGTCCCGGTCTCGGCGATCGCGACCGCGCAGCCGGTGATCACCCCGGCGACGGCCTCGAGGTCGCAGGGCTCGGCGGTGGTCCGGTCGCCGATCGCCTCCGTCCACGTGCCGGGCAGGCCCGGCGGGATCACGTAGGTTCCCGGCCGCAGCGCCGCCGCCAGGGCGCCGGGAAGCTCCGCGGCGGTGACGGTGTGGACGACGGCGCGGTAGTCGGCGACCCGCTCGGCCAGCAGGGCCGGAAGGCCGTCGTCGTGGTGCCGGTCGAGGTAGCGGCGCTCGATGCGCGCGTAGGCGGCGGCCGGGTCGCCGCCGGGGCGGCCGAGCCTGCCGAGGATCGTGTCACGGGCGTTCGTCATCGCTGCTCCTCCCGCCACCAGCGCCGGAACGACCGGGCGGGCGGCACGGGCACGTCACGGGTGTCGGCCCAGGCGCGCGGGAAGCGCAGCCGCCGCGCGAACCACCGGCCGCGTGAGGCGGCGTACTGGGCGAGCGCGAGCCGGCCCGGGGTGCGCAGCGTCCATCCGGCGGCGGTCATCACGAGCCGCTCGCCCGGCTTCTTGGGCGCCCTGGCGCGCAGGTGGACCAGGACCTCGGGGATGTCGATCGCCACGGGGCAGGCCTCGTAGCAGGCACCGCACAGGGTCGAGGCGAAGGGCAGGGAGGCGTCGACGTCCGAGCCGATGCCCCTGATCTGCGGCGAGAGGATCGCGCCGATCGGTCCCGGATAGGGCGAGCCGTAGGCGTGGCCGCCGGCCCGCGCGTAGACGGGGCAGACGTTCAGGCAGGCCGAGCAGCGGATGCAGCGCAGCGCCTGCCGCCCGACCGGATCGGCGTGCGTGGCGGTGCGGCCGTTGTCGAGCAGGACCAGATGGAACGCCCGCGGCCCGTCGCCGGGGTGCACGCCGGTCCAGGCGGAGGTGTAGGGGTTCATCCGCTCCGCCGTCGAGGACCGGGGCAGCAGCTGGAGGAAGACCTCGAGATCGCGGGCCGTGGGCAGCAGCTTCTCGACGCCCATCACCGTGATGAGGGTGTCGGGCAGCGTGAGGCACATGCGCCCGTTGCCCTCGGATTCGACGACCAGGACGGTCCCCGTCTCCGCGATCGCGAAGTTGGCCCCCGACACCGCGACCTTCGCCGACAGGAACTTGGCGCGCAGATGCCGCCGGGCGGCCTCGGCGAGCGCCGCGGGATCATCGGTGAGGTCCTCGGGCGCCGACGGCATCTCCCGCCGGAAGATCTCACGGATCTCGGCGCGGTTCTTGTGGATCGCCGGGACGAGGATGTGGGAAGGCAGGTCGTCGTCGAGCTGGACGATCAGCTCGGCCAGGTCGGTCTCGTGGGCGGTGATGCCCGCCTCGGCGAGGGCCTCGTTGAGCCCGATCTCCTGGGTGGCCATCGACTTGACCTTCACGACCTCGCTCTCGCCGGTCTCCCGCACCAGCCGGGTGACGATCGCGTTGGCCTCGGCGGCGTCGAGCGCCCAGTGGACGGTTCCGCCCGCCGCGGTGACCCGCTCCTCGAGGAGTTCGAGGTAGTGACCGAGATGCTCGAGCGTGTGGTCCTTGATCTGCTTGGCGGCGTCGCGGAGCTCGGGCCAGTCGGGCAGCTCGGCGACGGCCGCCTCGCGCCGCCGCCGGATCGTGCCGGTGGCGTGGGCGAGGTTGGCGCGCAGCCGGGTGTCGGCGACGGCGCCGCGGGCGGCCTCGGGGAAGGAGGGCATCCCCAGGTAGGTGGGCATCGCCGGGGGATTCACGGCCGGTGGGTTCATCGTCGGCCTCTCAGCCCGTGCTCGCGAGGATCTCGGCCAGGTGCATGACCCGCACCCCGCTGCGCCAGCGCTTCAGCGCCCCGCCGAGATGCATGAGACAGGAGTTGTCGGCGGCGCAGAGGATCTCGGCGCCGGTCGCCTTCACGTTGCCGATCTTGTCGGCGCACATGGCGGCGGAGACGTCGGGGTTCTTCATCGCGAAGGTCCCGCCGAAGCCGCAGCACTCGGCGGCGTCGGGCAGGTCGATCAGCTCGAGCCCGCGGACGGCGCGCAGCAGGGACGCGGGCTTGTCGCCGAGCCTGAGCATGCGCAGCCCGTGGCAGGTCGGGTGGTAGGTGACGCGGTGCGGGAAGACGGCGCCGACGTCGGTCACGCCGAGCACGTCGACGAGGAGCTCCGACAGCTCGTGGACCCGCGGGGCCAGCTCGGCGGCGCGCCGCTCCAGCTCCTGGTCTCCGGCCCGCCCGGCGACCTTCCCGTGCCAGTCGCGGACCATCGCCGCGCACGACCCGGACGGCGTGACGACCGCGTCGTAGTCCTCGAAGGCGCCGGTGAAGGAGCGCACCAGCGGCAGCGCCTCGGCGGGGTAGCCGGTGTTGAGGTGCATCTGCCCGCAGCAGGTCTGCGCCTCGGGGAAGACGACCTCGTGCCCGAGCCGCTCCAGCACCGCGACGACGGCGCGGCCCGTGCCGGGGAACAGGGTGTCGTTCACGCAGGTGACGAAGAGCGCGATCTTCATGGTGTCGTCGACTCCCGGACGATGAGCTCGGGCTGGAAGAGGATCTGCTGGTGGGCATGGCCGGAGAGGTTCTCGACCTCGTCCAGCAGCAGTTCCGCGGCGATCTTCCCGAGCTGGTAGGTGGGCTGGCGGACCGAGGTGAGCTGGACGGCGGAGGCCGTCGCGTACTCGATGTCGTCGTAGCCCATCAGCAGGACCCGTTCGGGCACCCGGACGCCCTGCTGGAGCAGCACCCGCAGGACGCCCATCGCGAGGAGGTCGTTCGCGCAGAAGATCGCGTCGGGGAGCTCGGCGAGCAGCCGTTCGGCGGCGAGCTGGCCGGAGCGCGGCGTCAGGTCGTCGACCTCGATCTCGCGCAGGGAGGCCCCCTCGGCCTGGTCGATCGCCTTGAGCGCGCCCGACCGGCGGTCGGCGCACTGGCGGATCGTCAGCGGCCCCGAGACGTAGGCGATGTCGCGCGCCCCCCGCTCCAGCAGGTGGGCGACGGCCATCTGCCCGCCCGCGACGTCGTCGACGCTGACCGAGCACTGCTGCGGCCGGGTCGCGGCGTGGTCGAGCATGATGGTCCCGATGCCGCGCTCGCGCAGCAGCCCGAGCTGGTCGTGGTCCTCCTTGACGGGCGTCACGAGCACTCCGCGCACCCCCTGCTCGGCGAGCATCCGCAGGTTCCGCTCCTCGCGCTGGGGCGAGGTGGCGGAGCTGCACAGGATCACCGCGAAGCCGCGGTCGCTCATCAGGTCCTCGACACCGGCGGCCAGCGCGGTGAAGAAGGGGTTGGCCAGGTCGTGCACCATCAGGCCGACGAGCCTTCCCTGCCCGGCCCGCAGGCTGGAGGCCGACCCGTTGCGGACGAAGCCCATCTCGCCGATGACCTGCATGACCCGCTCGCGGGTGGCCGAGGCGACGCGCTCCGGCCGGTTCAGCACGTTGGAGACCGTTCCCGGTGAGACGCCCGCGGCGGCGGCGACTTCCTTGATGCCGATCGTCCCGTCGCGGTGACCGGAATCAGAACTCGCCATGCGGATCCTCGCTGTGTCGCTGGGTGAATCACGGGGGGCAACGGGTGAAGCATGCCACATGCTGACTGATCAATTAAAACGTGTCAATTCGGAGAACTGATCATTCGCCAGGTATTGACGGGTATGCCGGGATACATCTACCGTCCACAGGCAGCCGAGATATTAAAACGATTTTAGGCAGGGACTTCGATATGAGATCAGGAGGTGGCAGGTGAGCGAGCCCACCCCCGTGCTGGCGCTGGTCGACGTGAGCAAGTCGTTCGGCGCCGTCCGCGCACTGCGCGGCGTGCACCTCGACCTGTTCGCCGGAGAGATCCACGCACTGGCCGGCGAGAACGGCGCCGGCAAGTCGACGCTGGTGAAGACCTTCGCCGGTGTGCACCGTCCCGACGGCGGCCGGGTCCTGCTGAACGGCGAGCCGGTGGTCTTCCACGGCCCGGCCGACGCCCAGCACGCCGGCGTGGCCGTCATCTACCAGGAGCCCACGCTGTTCCCCGACCTGTCGGTCGCGGAGAACATCTTCATGGGCCGCCAGCCGCGCGGGGCGTTCGGCCGGCTCGACCGGAGCGCGATGAACGCGGCGGCGGCCGAGCTGTTCGCCCGGCTCGGCGTGGTCCTCGACCCGTCCGGGCCCGCCCGCGGCCTGTCGATCGCCGACCAGCAGGTCGTCGAGATCGCCAAGGCCATCTCCCGCGACGCCAAGATCCTGATCATGGACGAGCCCACGGCCGCGCTGACCGGCCGCGAGGTCCAGCGGCTGTTCACCGTCGCCCGCACGCTCGCCTCCGAGGGCTGCGCGCTGCTGTTCATCTCCCACCGGCTCGAGGAGATCTTCGCGCTCTGCCGGCGGGTCACGACCCTGCGGGACGGCGCATGGATCGCCACCGAGACGGTCGCCGACCTCACCGAGGACGACCTGGTCCAGCGGATGGTCGGCCGCGAGCTGACCGAGCTGTACCCCAAGGTCGACGTGAAGCCGGGCGAGGTGGCCCTGGAAGTGGCGAGGCTGACCCGCGAGGGCGTGTTCACCGACGTGTCCTTCACGGTCAGGCGCGGCGAGATCGTCGCGCTGGCCGGGCTGGTCGGCGCCGGACGCTCCGAGGTCGCCCGCGCGATCTTCGGCGTGGACCGGTGGGACGCCGGATCGGTGTCCGTCGAGGGCAGGCCGCTGCGCGCCGGATCTCCGACCACCGCCATGGCCGCCGGCCTGGCCCTGGTCCCGGAGGACCGGCGGCAGCAGGGCCTGGTGATGGAGCTGTCGATCGAGCGGAACATGGCCGTCACCGGGATGAAGAAGCTGCGGCGCGGCCCGGTCATCCCGGCCGCGGCCGAACGCGCGCTCGCCGCCGACTGGGCGGCCCGCCTCCAGCTCAAGTACTCCCGCCTCTCGGACGCCGTCGGCGTCCTGTCGGGCGGCAACCAGCAGAAGGTCGTCCTCGGCAAGTGGCTGTCGACCGGCCCGAAGGTGCTGATCGTCGACGAGCCGACCCGGGGGATCGACGTCGGGACCAAGGCCGAGGTGCACCGGCTGCTGTCGAACCTGGCCGCGGAGGGCCTGGCCGTGCTGATGATCTCCTCCGACCTTCCCGAGGTGCTGGGCATGGCCGACCGGATCCTCGTCATGCACGAGGGACGGCTCACCGCCGAGATCGCCCGGTCCGAGGCCAGCGAGGAGAAGGTCATGGCCGCCGCCACGGGACGCAGGGGGGCCGCCGCGTGAGAGGGGTCATCGAACGGCTCGGCCGGGTGCGCGAACTCGGCATCGTCGGCGCGACCGTGGTGCTGTTCCTCGGCACGGGCCTGAGCAACTCCGGGTTCCTGTCGATCGACAGCTTCCGCGACATCCTGCTCAACACCTCGATCATCGGGCTGCTGGCCATCGGCCAGGCCATGGTGATCATCACCAGGAACGTCGACCTGTCGGTCAGCTCGATCACCGGCCTGTCGGCGTTCACCGCGGGGGTGCTGCTGGCCGACCACAAGGGCCTGCCGATCGCCGTGGTGGTCGTGGCCTGCGTGGTGCTCGGCGCGCTGTGGGGCGTCGTCAACGGGGCGCTGGTCGCCTACGCCAGGATTCCCGCGCTGGTGGCGACGCTCGGCACGCTGTACGTCATCCGCGGCGTCGACTACTGGTTCGCCGGAGGACGCCAGGTCAACGCGGCCGACATGCCCTCGGGCTTCCTGTCGCTCGGCACCGCGAAGATCGCCGGGATCCCGGTGCTGCCATTGATCACCCTGGTGGTGCTGGCCGCGGTCGGCTGGGGGCTGGCCAACTTCCGGTCCGGCCGCGAGCTGTACGCCATCGGCTCCAACCCCGACGCCGCCGTCCTGGCCGGGGTGCCCGTCGCCCGCCGGCTGCTCACGGTGTTCGTCCTCAACGGGGCGATCGCCGGGCTCGCCGGGGTCCTGTGGGCCGCCCGGTTCGGCACTCTGGACGCCACCGTCGCCACCGGCAAGGAACTCGACGTGGTCGCCGCGGCGGTCGTCGGCGGTGTCGCGATGTCCGGCGGGGTCGGCAGTGCCTGGGGGGCCGCGCTCGGCGCCCTGCTGCTGACCTCGATCAGCAGCGCGCTGGCCGTCCTGAAGGTCGACTCGCTGGCCCAGTACGCCATCAACGGGCTGCTGCTGCTCGCCGCGATCATCCTGGACCGGCTGCTCGCCCTGCGCGTCGCGGCCCGGTTGCGCAAGAAGAGCCGTGAACGGTCCACCGAGACCGGCCCGAAAGTCGCGGAGGTGCTCGGATGAGCGCGCTGAAGAGCAGGCTGCTGTCCTGGGAGGGCGCCCTGCTGGTCCTGCTGATCGGCTCCTGGCTGGTCGCCTTCGCCACCGTCGAGGGGTTCTCCGGCACCTCCAACGTCTCGTTCCTGCTCCTGGACGTCTCCGAGATCGCCCTCATGGCCATCCCGCTGACGCTGGTCGTCATCACCGGCGAGATCGACCTGTCGATCGCCTCGACGCTCGGCCTGACCAGCGCGATCATCGGCAAGCTCTGGAACGCGGGGCTGACCATCGAGTCGATCTTCGTGATCGCGCTCTGCGTCGGGGCCGTGTGCGGGCTGGTCAACGGGCTGCTCGTCACCCGGCTCGGACTGCCCTCGCTGGCCGTCACGATCGGCACGCTCGCGCTCTACCGGGGCCTGGCCTACGTGACGCTCGGGGACAAGGCCGTCGCGGACTTCCCGGCCGTCTACACCGGCTGGGCCACCGGCTCGGTCGGCCCGATCCCGAAACCGATCCTGCTCGCCGCCGTCCTCGCGGTGATCGCGGGAGTGATCCTCCACGCGACCCCCTACGGACGGTCGGTCTTCGCCCTCGGCTACAACGAGGAGGCGGCCTACTTCGCCGGGATCCGGGTGAAGCGGATCAAGCTGGGGCTGTTCGTCGCCTCGGGGGTCTTCGCGTCGCTCGCGGCGATCGTCTACACCCTGCGCTACTCCAGCGCGCGCGCCGACAACGGCACCGGGCTGGAACTGGCGGTCGTCGCGGCCGTCCTGCTCGGCGGCGTGTCCTTCTTCGGCGGCCGCGGCACCCTGCCCGGCGTCCTCACCGGTGTCCTCGTCTTCGGCGTGCTGCGCAACGCGCTGATCCTCGCCGACGTGTCGAACGAGGTCCTCAACTTCGTGACGGGGCTGCTGCTCATCTCCTCGGTGCTCGCACCCAACCTCGCCACGCTCGTCCGGAACCGAAGGTCCCGGACCCTCACCCCACCCCTCATGGAAGGAAACCCCTCCTGATGTCCTTCATCCCCAAGATCGCGGCGCTGGCCGCGGCGGGCCTCGTGCTCACCGCCTGCGGCGGTACCACCAAGGACGACACGAAGACCGAGGCCCCGGTCGCGAACACCTCGGCCACCGCCGACGCCGGCGCGCCGCTCAAGGAGGGGCTGAAGATCGCCTTCCTGCCCAAGCAGATCAACAACCCGTACTTCACCATCGCCGACAAGGGCGGCGCCGAGGCCGTGACGGCCTTCAAGGGCGAGAGCAAGGAGGTCGGCCCGTCCGACGCCAGCGCCTCCAGCCAGGTGTCCTACATCAACACCCTGACCCAGCAGAAGCAGGACGTCATCGTCATCTCCGCCAACGACTCCAACGCGGTCGTCCCGGCGCTGAAGACGGCCCGCGCGGCCGGGATCAAGGTCGTCACCTACGACTCCGACGCCGCCCCCGAGGGCCGCGACGTGTTCATCAACCAGGCCAGCCCCGAGGACCTCGGCCGCACCGAGGTGCAGGTGCTCGCCAAGCAGCTCGACTACAAGGGCAAGATCGCCGTCCTGTCGGCGACGCCGAACGCCACGAACCAGAACACCTGGATCGACTTCATGAAGGACGAGCTGAAGAAGCCCGAGTACAAGGACATGGAGCTCGTCAAGGTCGCCTACGGCAACGACGAGGACCAGAAGTCCTTCACCGAGACCCAGGGCCTGCTCAAGTCCTACCCCGACCTCAAGGGCATCATCTCCCCGACCACCGTCGGCATCTCCGCCGCGGCCCGTTACCTGTCCGGCTCGCAGTACAAGGGCAAGGTCGCGCTGACCGGCCTCGGCACCCCCAACCAGATGCGCAAGTTCGTCAAGGACGGGACGGTCAAGGAGTTCGAGCTCTGGAACCCCGCCGACCTCGGCTACCTGGCCGCCTACGCGGGCGGCGCCCTCGCCTCCGGCCAGATCACCGGCAAGGAGGGCGAGAAGTTCACCGCGGGCAAGCTCGGTGAGAAGACCATCGGCAAGGACGGCGTCGTCCTGCTCGGCCCGCCGACCGTGTTCAACGCCGACAACATCGACAGCTTCGACTTCTAGGCACCATGCGACGGGTCTGCTTCCTGCTGAAGGTCCGCGAGGACCGGCTGGAGCGGTACCGCACGGCTCACGAGCGCGTCTGGCCGGAGATGCTGGACGCGCTCCGTGAGACCGGCTGGCGGAACTACTCCCTCTTCCTGCGCGAGGACGGGCTGCTCGTCGGCTACCTGGAGACCGACGACTTCGCGGCCGCGCAGGCCGCCATGGCCGCCACGGACGTCAACGCCCGCTGGCAGGCCGAGATGGCCCCCTACTTCGAGGACCTGGACGGCGGAGCCCCCGACGCGGGGATGCTTCCGCTCGCCGAGGTCTTCCACCTGGACTGAACCGCTATTCGGGGATGAGAGACATGACTGACCTGACGGCCGCACCGGCCGACCTGATGATCGAGACACCCTCCTGGGCCTACGGCAACTCCGGAACCCGGTTCAAGGTCTTCGCCCAGCAGGGCGTCCCGCGCGACCCGTACGAGAAGATCGCCGACGCCGCCCAGGTGCACGCCTTCACCGGCGCGGCCCCGACCGTCGCCCTGCACATCCCCTGGGACAGGGTCGACGACTACGCCGCGCTGACCGCGCACGCCCGCTCCCTGGACGTCGGCATCGGCGCGATCAACGCCAACGTCTTCCAGGACGACGACTACATGCTCGGGTCGGTCACCAACCCCGACCCGCGGGTCCGCCGCAAGGCCACCGACCACCTGCTCGAGTGCGTCGACATCATGGACGCCACCGGTTCGCGTGATCTGAAGCTGTGGTTCTCCGACGGCACCAACTACCCGGGCCAGGACGACATCCGGGCCCGCCAGGACCGGCTCGCCGAGGCCCTGGAGGAGGTGTACGCCCGGCTCGGCGGCGACCAGCGGATCCTGCTGGAGTACAAGCTGTTCGAGCCCGCCTTCTACACGATGGACGTCCCGGACTGGGGCACCTCCCTGGTGCACTGCCTGGCCCTCGGCCCGAAGGCGACGGTCTGCGTCGACACCGGTCACCACGCCCCCGGCACCAACATCGAGTTCATCGTGGCGATGCTGCTGCGCGCCGGGCGCCTGGGCGCGTTCGACTTCAACTCCCGCTTCTACGCCGACGACGACCTGATGGTCGGCGCCGCGGACCCGTTCCAGCTCTTCCGGATCATGCACGAGGTCGTGCGCGGAGGCGGCCTGGACCCGGCGACCGGGGTGGCCTTCATGCTCGACCAGTGCCACAACATCGAGCCGAAGATCCAGGGGCAGATCCGCTCGGTCATGAACGTCCAGGAGGCCACCGCCAAGGCGCTGCTCGTCGATGCCGCCGCGCTGAAGTCCGCGCAGGAGACCGGCGACGTGCTCGGCGCGAACGCGGTCCTCATGGACGCCTACAACACCGACGTCCGTCCGCTGCTCGCCGAGTGGCGCACGGCGAAGGGCCTTTCCGCCGACCCGATCGCCGCCTACAGGGCGTCGGGCTACTTCGAGAAGATCGTCGCCGAGCGAGTCGGCGGCAGCCAGGCCGGCTGGGGGGCCTGAACCACATGAGCACCGTAGAAGAACTGCTGAACCGCTGCCACGAGCTGGGCGCCGACCCGCGCAACACCAACTACGCGGGCGGGAACGCCTCGGCCAAGGGCGCCGGGACCGACCCGGTGACGGGCGAGCCCGTCGACCTGATGTGGGTGAAGGGGTCGGGCGGTGACCTCGGCACGCTGACCGCGCAGGGCCTGGCCGTGCTGCGGCTCGACCGGCTGCGCTCCCTGGTGAAGGTCTACCCGGGGGTGGAGCGCGAGGACGAGATGGTCGCCGCGTTCGACTACTGCGCGCACGGCAGGGGCGGCGCCGCCCCCTCGATCGACACGGCCATGCACGGGCTGGTCGAGGCGGCGCACGTGGACCATCTTCACCCCGACAGCGGGATCGCCATCGCGACCGCTGCCGACGGTGAGGAGCTGACCCGGACGATCTTCGGGGAGCGGGTGGCGTGGGTGCCGTGGCGGCGTCCGGGGTTCCAGCTGGGGCTGGACATCGCGGCGATCAAGGCGGCGAACCCGTCGGCGATCGGCGTGATCCTGGGCGGCCACGGCATCACCGCGTGGGGCGAGACCTCGGCCGAATGCCAGGCCAACAGCCTGGAGATGATCCGGCTGGCCGAGTCCTACCTGGCCACCCACGGCAAAGCCGACCCGTTCGGGCCCGTCCTTCCCGGCTACGAGGCGCTGCCCGAGGCCGAACGGCATGCCCGGGCGGCGGCACTGTTCCCGCTGATCCGCGGGCTGGCCTCGACCGACCGTCCGCAGGTCGGCCACTACACCGACGGCGACGTCGTCCTGGACTTCGTCTCCCGCGCCGAGCACCCCCGTCTCGCTGCGCTCGGTACCTCGTGCCCGGACCACTTCCTGCGCACCAAGGTCTCCCCGCTGGTCCTCGACCTGCCCCCGGACGCTCCGCTGGACCGGGTGAAGGAGCGGCTGCGGGAGCTGCACGCCGCCTACCGCGAGGACTACGCGGCCTACTACCGGCGCAACGCGGTCGAGGGGTCGCCCGCCCTGCGCGGCGCGGACCCGGCGATCGTCCTGGTGCCGGGGGTCGGCATGTTCTCCTTCGGCGCGAACAAGCAGACGGCCAGGGTCGCGGGCGAGTTCTACGTCAACGCGATCAACGTGATGCGCGGCGCCGAGTCGGTGTCGGCCTACGCGCCGATCGACGAGGCGGAGAAGTTCCGGATCGAGTACTGGTCCCTGGAGGAGGCCAAGCTCCAGCGGATGCCCAAGCCCAAGCCCCTGGCTACGCGAGTCGCGTTCGTGACCGGCGGCGGCTCCGGGATCGGCGCGGCCACCGCCCGTCGTCTCGCGTCCGAGGGCGCGTGCGTCGTCGTCGCCGACCGCGACCTGGGCGCGGCGGAGAAGATCGCCGCCGAGCTCGGCGCGGGGGCTCTGCGCGCCACGGACATCGCCATCGCGGTGGCGGCCGACGTGACCAGCGAGGACGACATCCGCGCCGGGCTCGCCGCCGCGGTGCTGGCCTTCGGCGGGGTCGACCTGATCGTCAACAACGCGGGCCTGTCGCTGTCCAAGCCCCTGCTGGAGACGACGGTCGCCGACTGGGACCTCCAGCACGACGTCATGGCGCGCGGGTCCTTCCTCGTCTCCCGCGAGGCCGCCGCGATCCTCATCGACCAGGGCATGGGCGGCGACATCGTCTACATCTCCTCCAAGAACTCGCTGTTCGCGGGGCCGAACAACATCGCCTACAGCGCGGCCAAGGCCGACCAGGCCCACCAGGTCCGCCTGCTGGCCGCCGAACTCGGCGAGTTCGGGGTCCGGGTCAACGGCATCAACCCCGACGGCGTCGTCCGCGGCTCGGGCATCTTCGCCTCCGGCTGGGGCGCCAACCGCGCCGCCGTCTACGGCGTCGAGGAGAACGAGCTCGGCGCGTTCTACGCCCAGCGCACCCTGCTCAAGCGCGAGGTCCTTCCCGAACACGTCGCGAACGCGGTCTTCGCCCTCACCGGCGGCGACCTCACCCACACCACCGGCCTCCACATCCCCGTCGACGCCGGAGTGGCCGCCGCCTTCCTCCGCTGACGGCCCGAGCACGAGAGGTCCCCGGCCGGTCCACCGGCCGGGGATCAGTCCGTGATGGCCGCGTTCAGCCAAGCGGTGAGGGCGGCCGGGTCGGCGACCGTCACGGTGACCGTGGCGTTGCGGCGGGGGCCGAATCCGCGGACGGGCTCCTTGAAGGTGACGCAGACGCCCCGGGTCGCGGAGCCGAAGGTGAGGCCGGTGTCGGTGAGCGCCAGGCGGACGCCGATCGCCCGCCACGCCCGGTAGGGGCCCGTCTCGCGGGCCGAGGCGATGTTCACCAGCGGGGTGCGGAGCCCCCATCGCCCGAACTCCACCCGGAACGTCTCGTCGTCGACGGTCACCCGGCTGTTGCCGGGCCGGACGCCGGCCAGGCGCAGCAGATGCCGGTACCGGTTGCCGAAGTCGAAGGCGTAGACCGCCACCGGCCTCTCCGTGCTCACCATGCGCCCTGGACTGCCCGCGCGGTGACCGCCGAAACGCCGGGGCCGCCGTTCCGGCCCGGGCTTTGTCAGATGTTGCGGGTCAGCTGGTCGTTCATGGCGTCGAGGAACTTCACCACGGCGGTGCGTTCGGCGGGGGAGAGGTCTTCGAGGGCGGCGCGGGTGCTCTCGGCCAGGGGCCGGAAGGCGGCTCCGGCGACGTTGCGGGCCGCGTCCTCGTAGTGGAGGTGGACGACGCGGCGGTCGTGGGGGTCGCGGACGCGGCGGATGTGGCCGGCGTGCTCGAGGCGGTCGACGCAGGCGGTCACGGCACCGGAGGTGACGTTGAGCTCCTCGCGCAGCCTGCCGTGGGTCATGGGCAGGTCGTCGGGGGCGTCGAGGACCGCGATCAGGGCCCGCAGGTCGGTCGGGTGCAGCCCCTGCTCGTGGGCGAAGCCGTGGGCGACGCGCTCCATCTGGCTGACCATCCGGCGCAGCCGGACGGCGAAGTCGCGCAGGGTCGGCTCGCCGGAGGAGGGGTCTTCGCTTTCGGGCACGTTTCCATCTTATCTTTGTTCAATGATTAAGTAGTTCAATCATTGGTATAAGTTCTAGCCGGACCCGATCTCAGGAGGACCGATGGCCCGCTCCAGACGATGGACGCTCTGGCTGATCGCCGCTGCCGTGGCGCTGATCTGGCTGGGCATCGGCGGAGGACTCGGCCCCTACGCCGGGAAACTCGGCGAGGTGTCGACCAACGACCAGGCCTCCTTCCTGCCCGAAAGCGCCGAGTCGACACGCGTCCTGGACGCGGAGCAGGCCTTCGACCAGGACGAGACCCTTCCGGCGATCGTCGTCTGGACCGCGGACGGCCGGGTCTCCGACGCCCAGCGCGAGGCCGCGACCCTGGCCCTGGCCTCGCTGCGCGGTGCCCCCGGCGTGCTCGGAGAACCGACGCCGGCCGTCGCCTCCAAGGACGGCCGGGCCCTTCAGGGCCTGGTCCAGCTCCGTCCCGATCTCGACGACGACCTGCCCCCGGTGCTCGACAAGGTGCGCGCGGCGGCCGGTGAGGTCACCGGGACCGAGGTGCGGATCGCCGGTCCGGCCGCGACCCGCGCGGACCTGTCGGAGGCCTTCGCCGGCATCGACGGGATCCTGCTCGGGGTGGCGCTCCTCGCGGTCCTGGTGATCCTCCTGCTGGTCTACCGGAGCCTCCTGCTGCCGCTGGTGATCATCATCGGGGCGGTGTTCTCGCTCGGGCTGGCCTGCGCGATCGTCTACTTCCTCGCCGGGCATGACATCGTCCGGGTCGACGGCCAGGTCCAGGGCATCCTGTCCATCCTCGTCATCGGTGCCGCCACCGACTACGCGCTGCTGCTCACGGCCCGGTTCCGCGAGGAGATCGCGGAACGCGGCGACAGGTTCGCCGCGGCACGCGCCGCGATCCGCCGCTCGGCCGGCACGATCCTCGCCAGCGCGGCCACCGTCGCCCTCGGCCTCGTGGCGCTGCTCCTCAGCGACCTGACCAACAACCGCGCCCTCGGCCCCGTCGGCGCGATCGGGATCATCTGCGCCGCGCTGAGCGCCCTGACCTACCTGCCGGCCGTCCTCGTGCTGCTGGGCCGGTTCGCCTTCTGGCCCGCCAAGCCCCGCCCCTCGGACGCCGACACCGGCGGCCACGGTCTGTGGCGCAAGGTCGCCGACCTGGTCGACCGCGCGCCACGCAAGGTCTGGGCCGGGACGCTCATCCTGCTCCTGGCGGGAGCGGCGTTCGTCCCGCAGTTCAACGCGGGCGGCGTCCCGCTGAAGGAGACGTTCGTCAACGACGCCCCGTCCGTGGCGGCCCAGGAGACCCTGGCCGAGCACTTCCCCGGCGGCTCAGGACAGCCCGCTGTGATCATCGGGAACGCCGCTTCCGCCGACGCGATCGCCTCCGCCGCCCGCGGCACCGAGGGCATCGCCGAGGTCGCGGCGCTCACCGGGGGCCGTCCCGGCGACGGCCCGCCCAAGGTCGTCGACGGCCGGGTCCTGTTCCAGGCGACGCTCACCGACGCCCCCGACAGCGACGCCGCCGCCCGGGCGGTCGGCGACCTGCGGACGGCCCTGCACGCGCTGCCCGGCGCCGACGCCATCGTCGGCGGCTACACGGCCCAGGAGTCCGACACCCGGGCGACCGCGGAGAACGACCGGATGATCATCATTCCGGTGGTCCTCGCCGTCATCCTGCTGATCCTCGTGCTGCTGCTGCGCTCCCTGGTGATGCCGGTGCTCCTGATCGCGACGGTCGCGCTCAACTACCTGGCGACGCTCGGGATCTCCGCGCTGGTCTTCAAGCACGTGTTCGGTTTCAGCGGCGTCAACGCCTCGGTGCCGCTCTACGGATTCGTCTTCCTCGTCGCCCTGGGCGTCGACTACAACATCTTCCTGATGTCCCGGGTGCGCGAGGAGGCCCGCAGGCACGGCACCAGGGAGGGCGTCCGGCGCGGCCTCATCGCCACCGGCGGAGTGATCACCTCGGCCGGCGTGGTCCTGGCGGCGACCTTCACCGCCCTGGGCGTGATCCCGCTGGCCTTCCTCGCCCAGATCGCCTTCATCGTCGCCTTCGGCGTCCTCCTCGACACCCTGATCATCCGCTCCCTGCTCGTTCCCGCCCTCGTCCGCGACCTCGGCCCCCGCTCCTGGTGGCCCAGCCGAATCGGTCCCTGAGCGTTCAGGGCGTCCGGGCGAGCAGTGAGGCGACCAGGCCGGAGAGGGCGAGGGCGAACAGCGCGTGCTGTTCGCCCTCGTCGTGCTGCTCGGCCATGGCCCGGGTCATGACGGGGAACCGGTCGGGACGGAGGGCGGCGACCGCGCGCTGACGCTGGTTGAAGGCGCGCGGCGCCCGGACGGGATGCCGGTCCAGCAGTTCGCCGATGACGAGCTGCCAGCAGACGCGGAAGGCGCCCAGGGCCCGTCCGGCGGGCAGCCCGCCGGAGGCGAAGTCGGCCAGGCAGGCCTCGCTGAACGGGAAGGCCGCCTCGGCGACGTGCTCACCGGTGATGAGGACGTGCAGAACCCAGACATGGTCGCGCATGTAGTCGTGTGCCGCGAGGAACCGGCCGACCAGGCGCTCGTGCGGATCCGCGCCGGGGACCTCGACCGGCAGCCCCTCGGCGACCTGTTCCAGGATGGCCAGGAGCAGCGCCTCGCGATCGGCGACGTGCCGGTAGAGGGAGGCCGGAGCGGTCGACAGCTCCGCCGCGACGGCGCGCATCGTCAGGGCGTCGAGCCCGTCGCGCTCGATCACCCGGCGGCCCGCGGTGGCCACGGAGACGGGCGTCAGGCCGGGGCGGGGGCGCAGCCGCCCGTAGCGGCCCGTGGCGGCCGGAACGTCGTTCATGGCCCCATCTTCCCATGGGCCCTTGTCTATGGAATTAGGTTAGGCATACCTTACGCGTACGTTGTTCGCATCAGGGAGGCCTCGATGGACTCGCTTCACTCTCCGGCCGAGCAGACACCGGCCGGAGCACCGACCGCCCGCAGAACGGGGCTGATCCTCGCGGTCGCGTGCCTCTGCCAGGCGCTGGTCGTGCTCGACACCAGCGTCGTCAACATCGCTCTGCCGAAGATCGGCGCGGCGCTGGACTTCTCCGCCGGCTCGCTGTCCTGGGTCGTGAACGCCTATCTGCTCACCTTCGGCGGGCTGCTGCTGCTCGGCGGCCGGATCGCCGACCTGACCGGGTACCGCCGCGCCCTGCTCGGCGGGCTGGCGCTGTTCGGGACGGCGTCGGCATTGGGCGGGCTGGCGCAGACCTCGGGCCAGCTCGTCGCCGCCAGGGCCGCCCAGGGCGCCGCCGCCGCGGTCCTCGCGCCGATCGGCCTGACCATCATCATGATCACGTTTCCGCAGGGTCCGGCGCGTGCCCGGGCGATCGGCGTCTGGGCGATGGTCTCGGCGGCCGGGAGCGCCCTGGGCGTGCTCGCGGGCGGGCTGCTCACCGAGGCGCTGAACTGGCGCTGGGTGATGTTCGTCAACGTGCCGATCGTCGTGGTCGCCCTGCTGCTGGGCGCCTGGACGATCACCGGCGGTCCCGCGGAGGGGCCGCGCCGCCTCGACGTCGTCGGCGCGGTCCTCGCCACGGCCGGGATGACGACGCTCGTCTACGCCATGGTGCAGACCGAGCACCACCCGTGGGGGTCGGCCAGGACCCTCTCGCTCCTCGGCGCGGCCGTCCTGGCGGGCGCGGCGTTCCTGTACTGGGAGGCCAGGGTGGCGGCGGAGCCCCTCGTCCGGCTGGGGGTCTTCGCCAACCGCACGGTGTCGGCGGCGGGCCTGATCGCACTGTTCGTCGGGGCGGCGACGGTCTCCGGCTTCTACTTCGCGTCGCTGTTCGTCCAGCGGGTGTGGGGCTACGAGCCGCTCAAGGCGGGCGCGGCCTTCCTGCCGTTCTGCGCGGGCGTCATCGCCGGGAGCATGTTCAGCGGCCGGCTGACCGCGCGGCTGGGCCTGCGCCCGGTGCTCACGGGCGGTCTTCTCCTCGGGGCGGGCGGAATGGTCTGGTTCGGCGCGCTCGAGGTCGGGTCCGGCTTCGTGACGGGCTTCGCGGGACCGTCCCTCCTGGCCAGCGCGGGTCTCGGCGCCTGCGTGGTCGCCAGCACCACGCTCGGCACGACCGCGGTCCGCCCCGGTGAGGCGGGTCTGGTCAGCGGGCTGCTCAACGCGGGCCGACAGTGCGGGGGCAGCATCGGGCTCGCCGTCGTCTCCACCGTCGCGGTCTCCTCGACGGCCGCCGCCGCCACGGGCGACCCCCGGCAGGCACTCGCCACCGGCTACGACCACGCCTTCCTGCTCACCGCCCTGCTCCTGGCCGCCGCCGCGGTCACCACGGTGCTGCTGGTGCCGGGCGGCAGGCCCGAGAGCTGAGGCGGCGGCCCCGCCAGGACATCAGATCAGGGAGAGGGTGTCCAGGTCGCGGATCATCGCCAGGGAGCGGCGGGCCATGGTGAGGAACATGGCGTCGCCGCGCTCCGTGGGGGTCCCGTAGGCGCAGCCCAGGACGGTGATCAGCGGCCCCTGAACGGCCGCGAAACGGTAGTCGTCGAAGCACTCCTCCAGGCCGTAGTCCTCGACGCCGTGACCGGTGAGGGCCTCGTGGTAGGCGGCGACCAGGGCGCGTTCACCGGCCGCCCGTGCCGCCGGGTCCATTCCGGTGCCGAGGAAGAAGGCGAGGTCGCGGACGGGATGGCCGAGGCTGAGCGTCTGCCAGTCGACGGCGATCACGCCGTCGCCGTCCGGCGGGAAGAGCAGGTTGTCGAGCCGGTAGTCGCCGTGGACCAGGCCGAACCGCGAGGACCTGCCGACCACCCAGGGGGCGACGAGCCGCGCGACCTCGCGGAGCGTCGCCCGGTCGGGTTCGGACAGCGCGTCGCCGAACCGGCCGATGAACGTCTCGACGGCCGGGGCGAACACCTCGTCGAGGCCCTTGGCGTCCTCGGCGGTGACGAGCGAGAGCCAGGGCAGGTCGAGGAGCGAGGGATCGCACCAGCGGGGCCCGTGCAGGGCGGCGAGGTTGACGACGGCGTCGGCGGCCCGCTCCGGGGTGCAGCCGCCGAGCTGGTCGCCCTGGACGGCCGGGGCCGCGTCGTCCAGCAGCAGGACGAAGGTGGTGGAGTCCTCGGACAGGGCGCTGTAATGGCAGCGGGGCGTGCGGACCGCGACGGTGGGGGCGATGTCGCGGTAGAACGACACCTCGGTGCGGTAGGCGGGGCCGAGGAAGGCGCGGCTCGCCGGATCCTCGGCCGCGAGCTTGGCGATCAGCCGGCGCGGGCCGTCCGGGGTGGTCAGCCCGAGCCGGTAGCAGGCGCCGATCTGGCCCGATCCGACCTTCTCGTACGTCACGGAGGTGACCTCGGTGGCCAGGGCGCGGCCGAGCCATGCGGCGGTGAGGCCGTCGGGGGAGCCGACGGTGCCGGGGGAGGTCACACGATCCTCCGCGCGGGATTGAGATCGGTGCGGACGCCCAGCGAGGACGGCCGGATCTTGCGGTAGGCGTCGACGACCGGCTCGAGCTCGGCGGGGGTCGCCCCGTGCAGGATCACCCCGTCCGCCCCGGCGTCGAGCTGGTCGACGATCCGGGCGGCGCACCGTTCGGCCGAGCCGGTGGCCGAGGCCGCGAGCCAGGCGTCGGGAAGGAGCTCGGTGACCCGCTCGAGCTGCTCGGTGGTCGCGATCGCGTCGAAGGCGCCGGGGAATCCGCTGACGAGGTCGTCGGCGCGGAAGCGGGCCAGGTCGGCGGGGTCCCAGCCGTTCAGCCGCACCAGCAGGTCGCCGTAGCCCTGGAGATAGGTCGCCAGCCGTCCGGTGAGCTTGCGCAGCCGCAGGTCGGGTTCGATGTGGTCGCCGACGGTGGCCAGGACCGACCAGACCCGGACCGAGGAGGGGTCACGGCCCGCCTTCTCCGCGCCCCTGCGAACGGCGGCGACGGCCCGGGCGAGGGTCTCGTCGGTGAAGAAGGTGTGCAGGACCACGCCGTCGACGAGGCCTCCGGCGAACTCCAGGGTGCGGTCGCCCATCGCGGTCAGCAGGATCGGGATGTCCTCGTCGTAGGAGGCGTCCTGCATGAGGTAGGGATAGTCGCCGGCGGGGCCGTGGTGGCCGATCACCGGCTCCCCGCGCCACAGGGTGCGCAGGATCCCGATGACGTCGGCGAGCTGGGCGCTGGTGACATGGGGCAGGCCCATGACGTCGAAGAGCATGTCGAAGCCGCGGCCGAGGCCGAGGGCGAACCTGCCGCCGGTGAGCCGGTGCATGGTCGTGGCGAAGGTCGCGGTGAGCAGAGGGTGGCGGGTGTTGTGGTTGGTGGCGGCGGTGGCGATGCCGATCCGTTCGGTGACGGCTCCCGCCGCTCCGGACAGGGTGGCCGCCTCCTTGGCGTTGAAGCGCTCGGACAGGAACACCGAGCCCAGCCCGAGCGCCTCTCCGGTCGTGGCCTCACCGAGCAGGTCCCGGGGCGAGGCCGAGTGGCCCGCCAGCCCGTAGAAGCCCAGTTCCCAAAGATCATCCATGGGGTCATCGTCCCGGTCGGCCCCCGGTCGGGGCAACAGGCTGAGGGGCCCCACCTCACCGCGCGCGCGGAACGGCCGTCAGGTCCGGCCGGTCGGTTCCGGCTCCTGCCGCGGATCCGGGACGGCGGCCGGCGGCGGGACGGGCGTCAGCGCGCTGAGCCGTGCCGCGGCCTCGGCGAGAACCGGGCCGATCAGACTTTCGCGATCTCTGCGACGGGGGTTGGCCATGCCACCAGGGTGACATGACCTTCCGCGTCCGGAGCGTCACGACACGTGGTGCGGTCAGGCCTTGTAGATCGCGTGAACGAACGAGGTGAGCTGCGCGTCGGGCAGGCTCCTGGCCAGGTCCGCCTCGCTGATCATCCCGACGATCCGCTTGTCGTCCAGGACGGGCAGCCGGCGGATCTGGTGCTGCTCCATCTTCGCCAGGGCGTCCTCCACGGTGGCGTTCGCGTCGACCCAGACCAGCCCGGTCGCGAGGTCGGCGGCCGTGGTCTTCGACGGGTCCTTCCCGGCCGCGACGCACTTCACGACGATGTCGCGGTCGGTGATGATCCCCTCGAGCCTGTCGTTCCCGCCGCAGACCGGCAGGGCGCCCACGCCCAGCTCGCGCATCATCTCGGCGGCGCGGTCGAGGGTCTCGTGGGCGGGGATGCACTCGGCGCCGGGGTTCATGAGATCGCGTGCGGTCGTCATCCGTTTCCTCCTGAATATAGGCATTCCTACAGTTCTGTCTGCCCGGCGGCGGGTCCGCTGAGGGTCAGGCGAGGGCAACGATCGCCTGACCTTCACCGTCCCGCATGATGGGAGGGTCCGTGCGACGACACGAGGGGGCCGGAAGTGCGACTCAACCGCGGGGTTTCGGAGGGGATCGACTCGCCGATGGGCGAGGCGTACGCGCTCGTGGAGGGGGTCGAGGGCGGGGAGCTGCTCGACCTCGCCCAGGCGGCTCCGCCCTATCCGGCCGCGCCCGAGGTGGTCGAGCACGTCGTCCGGGTCGCCCGTGACGACAGGGGCGGCGCCTACACGGAGGTCCCCGGGCTGCCGAAGCTCCGGGAGGCCTTCGCGGACGAGCTGAGCCGCGACCACGGCGCGCGGGTCGGGCCGGAGAACGTCGTCGTCACCGCCGGCTGCAACCAGGCGTTCGGTCTGGTCGCCGACGCGCTCGCCGGGCCCGGCGACGAGGTGATCCTGCCGCTGCCGTTCTACTTCAACCACGAGATGTGGCTGAGGATGCGCGGCGTCAGGCCCGTCCATCTCGAACCGGGACCCGATCTCGTGCCGCGGGCCGAGGACGCCGAGGCGCTGATCACGCCGAAGACGCGGGCGATCGTCCTGGTCACCCCCGGCAATCCGACCGGGGTGACCGTCGCCCCCGAGGGCATCGCCGCGTTCGCCGAGCTCGCCAGGCGCCATGACATCGCGCTGGTCCTCGACGAGACCTACCGCTCCTTCCGCGGCACCGGCGCCCCCTCCCACCGCCTGTACTCCGATCCCGGCTGGGCCGGAACGGTCGTCACGCTCCACTCCTTCTCCAAGGACCTGGCGATCCCCGGCTACCGGGTCGGGGCCGTCGTCGCCTCGCCCGCCCTCAACCGCGAGATCGTCAAGCTGATGGACTGCATCGCCATCTGCGCGCCCCGCGTCGGCCAGGAGGCCGCCTGGGCGGGCCTCACCCTGGCGACCGGCTGGCGCGCCGACCGCGCGCGCGACATCGCCCTGCGGCGGGCCCGGCTGACCGAGGCCATGGCACCCGCCCCGGGCGGTTTCGAGCTCCTGACCTGCGGTGGCTTCTTCGCCTGGCTCCGCCACCCCTTCGCCGGGCGCCCGACCCCCGACGTCGTCCGCGCCCTGGCCACGGAGCACCACACGCTTCTGCTCCCCGGCACGGCCTTCCTGCCCGACGACCGCTCGACCCTCCGGCTCAGTGTCAGCAACCTCACCCCCGCGGCGCTCGCGACCTTCACCACCCGCCTCACCAAGGCGGGCGCGGCGCTCTGACCGTCCCGGCTCAGGCGAGGGACAGGACGATGTCGAAGGCGACGTCGGTCCAGGTCCCGGAGGGGACGCGCCCACCGGGGGCGGGGGTGCCCGCGGGATGGCGGGTGAAGGTCCTGACGAGGCCGGGCCTGACGCCGAAGACGGCGTCGCTCGCGAGGAACGCGTCGCCCTCGACGAAGACGTGGGTGACGAGGCGGTGGTGGCCCGGCGCGGTGACCATGAAGTGCAGGTGGGAGGCGCGCATCGGGGAGCGGCCCGTGGCCTGGAGGAGCCGTCCGACGGGGCCGTCATGGGGGATGGGGTAGGGCGTCGGGGTGACCGCCCAGAACCGGTAGGAGCCGTCTTCCTCGGTGCGGAGACGGCCGCGCGCGGCGGTGCGGCCGTCGCCGTACTGGACGTCGTAGAACCCGTCGGCGTCGGCCTCCCAGACCTCGATGCCGGCGCCGGGGACGGGCCGGCCGAGGGTGTCGCTGACGGTCCCGGTCACCAGGCACGGCTCACCGGACGCCCCCAGGGAGAGGTCGCCGCCGAACGGGATCCGCGGCGCGTCCTCGGCGAAGAACGGGCCGAGGACGGTCGCCTCGGTGGCGTCTCCTTCGGCCGGGTCGCCGAGGCAGACCGTCTGCGTCGACAGGCCGAGCACGTCGGACAGCAGGACGAACTCCTGGCGGGCATCGGTCGTGACGTCGCCGCAGGCGCGCAGGAAGGCGATCGCGGCCTCCCACTCGGCCTCGGTCAGGACGACCTCGCGGGCGAAGGCGTGCAGATGCCGGGTGAGCGCCCGCATCAGGGTTTTCAGCCGCTCGTCCGGGCAGCCGGCGAAGCTCTCGAGCACCTGCTCGGTGACGAGTTCCGCACGGGCCCGCTGGGCGCGGGCGGCCTCGGTGGCGTCGTGCACGGGTTCTCCCTTCGCGCCGGGCGGCCCGCCGCGCTCAGTCGTCCATGGCGGTGCGGGCGCGGTTGAGGTAGTCGCGGAAGGCGGCCTGCTCGGGACGGGTGAAGTCCTTGAGCATGCGTTCCTCCAGGGCGGCGACGGGCCCGGCGTAGCGGACCAGGAGCTCCCGGCCCCGCTCGGTCAGGGCGAGGATGTGGCGCCGCCGGTTGCCGGGGTCGACCGTCCGGGTGATCAGGCCGCGCCGCTCGACGGCGGCGATGATGTCGGCCATCGACTGCGGGGTGACGAAAGAGTTCCGGGCGAGCTCCGCGCCCGACAGGTCGTCGCGGCGCTCCAGGACGGTGAGGGCCGTGTACTGGAGCGTGGTCAGGCCGGACGGCTTGAGGAGCTCGTCGAGGCGTGCGCGGGTCGCGAGTTCCACCTGCTTGATCGAGTACAGCAGGGACGGCTGCCGCACGCGCCGACCTCCTTCACGTCCTGGCCTGCGAGAAGCAGGCGCGGATCACTTTACAGCGGGTGCGCCTGCTGGCATCATCAGGAAACCTGATTGACAGGTTTCTTGATGATTTGGAGGATCCGTGTCCCCCCTGGCACTGGAGACGCGCGGCCGCGTGGCCGTGCTGCGGCTCAGCCGCCCCGAGAAGCGCAACGCCCTGAACACCGAGACGATCCTGGAGCTCGAACGGTTCTTCGGCTCGCCCCCCGAGGGGATCGGCGCGGTCGTCCTGGCCGGGGAGGGCGCGCACTTCTGCGCCGGCCTGGACCTCTCGGACCTCCGCGAGCGGCCTACCTGGGACGCCGTGCTGCACTCGCGCAGGTGGCACCGGACGTTCGACCTGATCGAGTCCGGCCCGCTGCCGGTCGTCGCCGCCCTGCACGGCGCCGTGATCGGCGGCGGCCTCGAGCTGGCGGCCGCCGCGCACCTCCGGGTCGCCGAGGAGTCGGCGTACTACGCGCTCCCCGAGGGCCGGCGGGGCCTGTTCGTCGGGGGCGGCGGCTCGGTCCGCCTGCCGCGCCTGATCGGCGCGCACCGGATGACCGACATGATGCTCACCGGCCGCGTCCTCGACGCCGCCGAGGGCCACGCCGCGAGCCTTTCGCACTACCTCGTCGGCGACGGCGAGGCCCTGGACAAGGCCGTCGAACTCGCCGGACGCGCCGCCGAGAACGCCTCCGTCTCCACCTTCGCCGTCCTCCACGCCCTTCCCCGCATCGCCCAGGCGGCGCCGGAGCAGGGCTATCTGATGGAGTCGCTGATGTCGGCGGTCGCCGCCGGCGGAGAGGACGCCCAGGAGCGCATGCGCGCGTTCCTGGAGGGCCGGGCCGCGAAGGTGACCCGGTGACCCCGCCGCTCACCACGCCGCACGACGTGCGGGACACCGGGATCGGCCGGTACACGGCCTGGCTGAGGACCGAACGCGGCCTGGAGTTCGCCGACTACGGGGCACTGCACGCCTGGTCCGTCACCGACCTCGACGGATTCTGGTCGTCGATCTGGGAGCACCATGGCGTCCGCTCCCACGCGCCCTGGTCCCGGGTGCTGGACGGCCGCGCGATGCCCGGCGCCCGGTGGTTCCCCGGAGCACGGCTCAACTACGCCGAGCACGCCCTCGGCCTGCCCGGGGACGCCGACGAGGTCGCCGTCGTGGCCCGATCGCAGACCCGTCCCGCCTCCGAGCTGACCTTCGGCGAGCTGCGCGACCGGGTGGCGCGGGCACGGGCGGGACTGCGGCGGCTCGGGGTCGGGAGGGGCGACCGCGTCGTGGCCTACCTGCCGAACATCCCCGAGACGCTCGTCGCGTTCCTCGCGACGGCGAGTCTCGGCGCCGTGTTCGCCTCCTGCGCGCCGGAGTTCGGCGCCCGCAGCGTCATCGACCGGTTCGGCCAGCTCGAACCCAAGGTGCTCCTGGCCGTCGGCGGCTACACCTACGGGACGCGCGCCGTCGACAGGACCCGGGAGGTCGCCGAGATCACGGCGGGACTCCCCACCCTCACCTGCACCGTCGACGTGCGCTACGGCCCGTTCTCCCTCGGCACCCCCACGACCTGGGACGACCTCCTGAGCGGCCCCGCCGACGAGGGCTTCGATCCGGTCCCGTTCGACCACCCCCTGTTCGTCCTGTTCACCTCCGGGACGACCGGGCTGCCCAAGGCCATCGTGCACGGCCACGGCGGCATCCTCCTGGAGCACCTGAAGAACCACTCCCTGTCATGGGACCTCGGTCCCGGCGACCGGATGCTGTGGTTCAGCACCACCGCCTGGATGCTGTGGAACACCCTCGTGTCGGCGCTGCTCGTCCGGGCCTCGCTGGTGATGATCGACGGTGACCCCGCGTTCCCCGATCTGCGTGAGCAGTGGCGGCTGGCCGAGGAGACCGGCGCGACGCTGATGGGCACCAGCCCCGGCTACCTGATGGCCTGCCGCAAGGCGGGCGTCGAGCCGGGCGGGGAGTTCGCGCTTCCGCGGCTGCGGCAGCTCGGCTCGGCCGGAAGCGCCCTGGCCGCGGAGGGCTACGCGTGGGTCCACGAGCAGTTCGGCGACCGGGTGCTGCTCAACGTCGGCACCGGCGGCACCGACGTGTGCACCGGCATCCTGCAGGGCTCCCCGTGGCAGCCGGTGTGGGCGGGCGAGATCTCCGGGCCCTGCCTGGGCGTCGCGGCCGTGGCCTTCGATCCCGAGGGGGTGCCGGTCGTCGGGGAGCTGGGCGAGCTCGTCATCACCGAGCCGATGCCGTCGATGCCGGTCGGGTTCTGGAACGACCCGGACGGCGAGCGCTACCGGGCCGCCTACTTCGCGACCTACCCCGGGGTCTGGCGGCACGGCGACTGGGTCAGGTTCGCCGAGGAGGGCCACGGCATCGTCGCAGGACGCTCGGACGCGACCCTGAACCGCGGCGGCGTCCGGCTCGGCACCGCCGACTTCTACGCCGTGGCCGAGGAGCTGCCGGAGGTCGTCGACAGCCTGGTCGTCCATCTGGAGGACGCCGCCGGAGGCCCCGGCGAGCTGGTGATGTTCGTCCAGACCGACGGCGTGGAGGTCGACGACGCGCTGCGCGCCCGGCTCGTGGCGGCCCTGCGCGGCAGGCTCTCGCCGCGGCACGTCCCCGACCGGATCGAGCGCGTCCCGGTCGTGCCGCGCAACCGGACCGGCAAGAAACTGGAGGTGCCGGTGAAACGGATCATGCTCGGCGCCGCGCCCGGGTCGGTGGCGGGCCGCGACGTGCTGGCCGACCCCACGGCCCTCGACTTCTTCGTCACCTGGCGGCGCTCGTGAAGGCGGCGGTGATCGGCACCGGCGTCATCGGCGCGAGCTGGGCCGCCCTGTTCCTCGCCCACGGCCACGACGTGGCCGCGGCCGATCCCGCGCCCGGCGCCCAGGACGCGCTGCGCGAGGCCGTCGCGGCCTGCTGGCCCGCGCTGGAGCGGGCCGGGCTCGCCGAGGGAGCCTCCCCCGACCGGCTGGTGTTCACCGCCGACCCGGCGACGGCCGCCGACGGAGCGAGCTTCGTCCAGGAGAGCGGGCCGGAGCGGCCGGAGGCGAAGGACCTCCTGTTCGCGGCGCTGGACGAGGCGGCCCCGCCCGGGACGGTCCTGGCCAGCAGCTCCTCCGGGATCACCCCGTCCAGGATCCAGCGGGCCTGCGCCCGCCACCCCGAACGCGTCCTGGTGGGGCACCCGTTCCATCCGCCCCATCTCATCCCGCTCGTGGAGGTCGTGCCGGGGGAGCGGACCGGGGAGGAGGCCGTCCGGACGGCGATGGAGGTCTACGCCTCGCTCGGCCGCCGGCCCGTCCGGGTGCGCAAAGAGCTCACCGGCCATCTCGCCAACCGCCTCCAGGCGGCGCTGTGGCGGGAGGCCTACCACCTCGTCGAGAGCGGGGCGGCCAGCGTCGCCGACCTCGACGCGGTCATCGCCCACGGGCCCGGCCTGCGCTGGGCGCTGCTCGGCCCGTTCGCCAACCAGCACCTTTCGGGTGGTTCCGGGGGCATCGCCCGTGTCCTCAGGCACCTCGGCCCGCCCACCGAGGAGATCTGGGACGACCTCGGCGCGCCCCGGCTGACCCCCGGGCTCGCCGAGGCCGTGACCAGCGGGGTCGCCGCCGCGCTCGACGGCGTCGACATGACCGCGCTCGTCGCCGAACGCGACGACCTCCTCCAGCGCCTCATCACCGCGAAAGCGGCCACCACCACCCTGGGAGGGACCCCGTGAACGTCGCCGATCTGACCGCGATCGACTTCCACGTCCATGTCGAGCAGGACGCCCACGGGCACTTCGCCCTCGACGGCGAGCTGATGGACGCCTCGGCCGCCTACTTCGGCGCCGGCGGGAACCGGACGCCGACCGTCGAGGACATCGCCGCCCACTACCGCGAGCGGAACATGGCCGCGGTGATCTTCACCGTGGACGCGGCCACCGCGCTCGGCCATCCTGCCCTTTCGAGCGAGGAGATCGCCGAGGCCGCCGCCGAGCATCCCGATGTGCTCGTCCCGTTCGGATCCGTGGACCCGCACGGGGGAGCGGAGGCCGTCGCGCGGGCCCGGCGGCTGGTGACCGGGCACGGGGTGCGCGGGTTCAAGTTCCATCCGAGCCTCCAGGGCTTCGCGCCCGGCGACCCGGAGTACTACCCGCTGTACGAGGCGCTCCAGGAACTCGGGGTGCCGGCCCTGTTCCACACCGGCCAGACGGGGATCGGGGCGGGCCTTCCCGGTGGGCGAGGGATCAAGCTGCGCTACTCCGACCCGATGCTCATCGACGACGTCGCCGCGGATTTCCCCGGCCTCACGATCGTCCTGGCCCATCCGTCGGTCCCCTGGCAGGACGAGGCGATCTCCATCGCCACCCACAAGGCCAACGTGTACATCGACCTGTCGGGGTGGTCGCCGAAGTACTTCCCGCCCCAGCTCGTCAGGGCGGCCTCGCGGCAGCTCCGGCACAAGGTCCTGTTCGGCTCGGACTTCCCGCTCATCACCCCCGACCGGTGGCTCGCCGACTTCGACGGCCTCGACATCGCGCCCGAGGCCCGCCCGCTCATCCTCAAGGAGAACGCGGTCCGGGTGCTGGGCCTCTGACGCGTCCGGCCTCCGACGCCTCCGGCCTCTGAGGCGGGGGAGACCGGCCGGCCGCGGGTGCGGAGGGCCCGTGGCCGGCCGGGGTTCAGCAGGTGTTCTTGGCGGCCTTGCCGGCGTAGCGGTCGGCGAGGAAGGCCGTGACGTCGCCGTTGCGCAGGACCATCTCGAGGGCGTGCTCGCCGATCCAGTCCCGGGTGGTCTGGACGGTCGCGCCCTTGGCGCACCAGCTCTTGACGAGCTGGTCGGCCTGGCCGACCGGGACGATCTCGTCGGTGTTGGCGTGGTAGTTGAAGATCGGCGTCTTCGGCGCGGCGCCGCCCATGGTGTTGATCTTGAGAACGGCCTGCGCCGAGGGCACCGACAGCGGGTCGGGAACCGTGCTGTACTGCGAGAGCTTCTTGAACGCGAAGCCGAGGAGCAGCTCGGTCAGGCACTTGCCGCGGGCGTCGGCGATGGCCTTGCGGCCCAGGTCGTTGAGGATCGGGTCGATGTTCATCTCGGGGAACTCGGTGGCGAGGCTGGCGGCGGCCGCCGCCTCGAACCCGGAGAAGACCCCACCGTCGAGGGAGCGGGCGACGGCCTCGGGGTCGGCCGGGGTTCCGCCCATCGCCGCGCCCTTCAGCTCGATCTCCGGCGCGTAGGCGGGCTGCATCTCGGCGGCCCAGCCGGTGGCGCTGGCCCCGCCGGAGTAGCCGTTGAGCGTCCAGGGGTTGTCCTTGCCGATGCCGGGGGCGCCGGTGAAGTTCCGGACCGCGCGGATGCCGTCGAGGACGGCGTGGCCGGACTGGATCCCGCCCATGAACACCGACTTGGGGCCCTCGTGGTCGGGCATGGCCACGGCCCAGCCCTTGTCCAGCAGCGGGCCGGAGGTGGCGGCCGGCCATCCGGCGATGACGCTGCCGGAGGAGATCCCGTAGGAGGGGGCGCACTGGGTGCCGGTGGCGTCCTCGGCGGCCTGCACCGAGACGATCGGGCGGGCGCCGGTGCCCGTCCAGGCCTTCTTGGGCACGATCAGGCTGGTGACGAGCAGCTGCGCGGCGTCGTGGGAGTCGTTGCTGCGGTAGGAGATCTGCCAGACGTCGTGCTTGGTGTCGAAGTCGCCGAGCTTCGGCGTGATCTTCCGGCTGGCCACGATCTGGCCGGGCTGGTAGCCGCCGATGTCCGCGGGCTGGGCGTAGAACGGGTCCTTGTCGGGAACGACGGACCCCGGCGCGGGATCATCGGCGAAGGCCGGCGCGGGCAGCGCCGTCAGCGCGGCGGCCAGCGGAAACGCCAGCGCGGCTCGGGTGAGCGCGGAGAGGGAACGCATGGGCACTCCTCGGGGGGCGGGGGGCGGGGGGCGGACGCCGGAAACGGCGTACTGAAGGCTCTCCCGAACCCCGGCCGCGCTCCTATGAGGCTCGTTCACATCTCGGCGCGCCCGATCGTCAGATGGCTCACAATCACTCGACGGCCTGCTCGAGGCGCGCGTAGGCGAGCTGGAGCCAGTCCGGGCCCGCCACGGCGACCATGGTGGCCCCGGCGAACCGGGTGGCGCGCGGCGCGAACAGCAGCCCGCCCGCGTAAGCCGTGACGATCCACTGCGCCAGACAGGAGGCTACCGCCGACCCGGCCGCCGGACGTCGCCGACGTCGATCCGCTCCAGCGCGAACCCTTCGAAGATCACTGTTCTTCGGGGTCGTGGACGGGGACGAGCTCGGCCAGGCCCGAGACGGTCAGGACCGGGGTGAGGAGGGGGCCCGCGACCAGTTCGATGCGGTCGGCGTGGGTGAACAGGACGCTGAGGCCGGCGCTGTCGAGGTAGTCGACGGCGGTGAGATCGAGGACGACCCGGTCACCGCTGCCCTCCAGGGCGGTGACCAGGGCGCCGGTGTTGCTCATGTCGATCTCGCCGGTGAGCGTCAGAACGGAGGTCCCGTCCGGCCGGTGCCCGGAGGTGACGGTGAGCGGGGTGGTCATCGGGAGATCCTCATGTGCATGTCGATGGTGGTTCCGGCCGGGCCGTGGGCGACTGTCACCTGCTGCATCATCGCGCGCATCAGGGCGAGCCCGCGGCCGCGGTGCGCGTTGTCCTCGGGGCGGGGCGGCTTCCAGCGTCCGGTGTCGACGACCGTGACCCGCAGGTCGTCGACGAAGGCCTCGGCGCGCATCCGGATCGGGTCGCCGGGGGAGTGGCTGTGCCCGTGCTCGATGGCGTTCGCGCATGCCTCGCCCGCGGCGACCAGGACGCTCTGCAGCTTCTGCGGCGGGATCTGGCACTGGTCCAGCCAGCGCCGCAGACCGGACCGTACCGGGGCGAGCTGCGCGGAGTCGGCGGGGAAGGAGATCTCGAACGGCGCCGGGTGCCGGTACAGCAGGAGGGCGACGTCGTCGTCGTAGCCGCCGGTGGGCGCGAGACCGGACATGAGACGGGTCGAGAGGTCGTGGACGGCGATGTTCCTGCCCTCCTGCAGGACCTCGCCCGCCTGGTCGATGCCCGCGTCCAGCGACCGGCGCCGGCGTTCGACGAGGCCGTCGGTGTACAGCAGCAGGGTGGCGCGCGCGGGGATGGTGCACTGCCCCTCGGGACGGGTCCTGCCGGTCCGGACGGCCAGCGGGATGGACCGCCCGTCCTCCAGCAGATCGGTGACGCCGTCGGGCCGGGCGAGGATGCCCGGCGGATGCCCCGCGCTGGAGTAGGAGAGCCGCCCGGTCCCGGGGTCGAGGACCCCGCAGAAGACGGTCGTGCAGGCCGCCCCGGGGATGCCGGCCGCGAAGTGGTCGAGCGCCATGAGGGTGCGCGCGGGGCTGGCGTCCTGGAGCAGGAGCGCCCGGCAGGCGCTGCGCATCTGCCCCATGACGGTCGCCGCCTGGAGCCCGCGGCCGACGCAGTCGCCCACGACGATCCCGATCCGGCCGTCCGGCAGGAGGATGGTGTCGTACCAGTCGCCGCCGACCTCCAGGGGAGGCGTGGCGGGCTCGTAGCGGACGGCGAACCCCTCCGGCAGGTGCGACGGCCCGAGGATGGCCCGCTGGAGGGCGATGGCCGTCTCGCGCTGCTGGTCGATCTGGTGCGCCCGGACCAGTCCCTGGGCCAGCCGCCCGGCCAGCAGCGACAGCAGCAGCTCGTCCTCGTCGGTGAAGGGCCGGTGGCCGCCCAGATCGATCCAGAGGGCCATCGGGCCGTCCGGGTGCTCCAGCAGGACGCGGGCGCCGGACGCGTCGGCGACCGGGCTGAGGAGCGGCCGGGACCGGAGCTCGGACAGGAGGCGGCGCCGCTCCCCGGACGGCCGCCCGGGGTCGCCCGGCCCCTCCGTGGCCGTGATCGAGGGTTCGTCGCCGCGGTCGAAGACGGCGGCGAGCACGGACTCGGCCCGCCAGAGGTTCTTCAGCTCGGCCAGCGCCCCGGTGAGCGCCCCGGTCAGGTCGGTGGCCTCGGACAGGCGGGTGCCGAGCGAGGCGAGGGCGCTCTCGCGCTGGATGGCGTAGCGCTCGGCGGTGACGTCGCGGAAGGTCCCGACGACGACCCGGCGGCCGGTGGCGGGGTCGTGGACCTGGTTGAAGGTGGAGTTGATCCACAGCCGGCGCCCGTCGCGGTGATCGACGGGGAGGGTGTGGTCGCCGTGAGCGTCCCCGATCATGCTCCTGAGGACCGCGGCGACCTGCTCGTGGGCCTCGGGGTCGCTCTCGCGGTCCGGCCACCACGGCTGGGCGGGACGGTAGGGAAGCCCTTCGGGGCCGTAGCCGAGGATGTCGGTGAACGCGGCGTTGATCTCGATGACCGAGCCCTCCTCGTCGCAGACGAAGAACGCCTCCTGGAGCGAGTCGACCAGCGCGGTGCGCCAGCGGGCCTGATGGGTGCGCAGCTGGGCCAGCTCCACGGTCGCCCGGACGCGGGCCAGCAGCTCGGCGGCGGCGAACGGCTTGACCAGGTAGTCGTCCGCCCCGGCCTGGAGGCCCTCGATGGCGGCCTCCTGGCCCGCCCGCGCGGACAGCAGCAGCACGGGGACCGACGCCGTGCGCTCGTCGGAGCGGAGCGCGGCGACCAGCGACAGGCCGTCGAGCCGGGGCATCATCACGTCGCTGACGACCAGGTCGGGAGGGTCGGCCCGGACGGCCTCCAGCGCCTCCTGGCCGTCGCCGACGGCGTCGACCTGGTAGCCGGCGTCGGTGAGGATCCGGGCGAGGTAGCCGCGCATGTCGGCGTTGTCGTCGGCGATCAGCGCCCGGGTGGTGAGCGGTACCGAGGAGAACCGCGACACCGGCTGCACCGATCCCCTGACGATCGCGTGCTCGTTCTCGGCGGCGTCGCCGGGCAGCCAGCGCAGCGCCTCCTGCACATAGGGGTCGGCGGTGGCGGAGACCGTCTCGTCGCCGCCCGGCGCGGTGATCGCGTCGGCGGGCAGATGGGCGGAGCCGAACGGGAGCCGGAGGGTGAAGGCGGTGCCCTCGCCCGGGGTGCTCTCGGCGTCGATCGTGCCGCCGTGCAGGCCGATGAGCTCCTTCACCAGGGCCAGCCCGATGCCGCTGCCCTCGTTGGAGCGCGAGCGGGAGTTCTCGATGCGGTGGAAGCGCTCGAACAGCCGGGGCAGCTCGTCGGCGGAGACGCCGATGCCGGTGTCGGCGACGGTCACCACCGCGTGGTCGCCGTCCGCGCGCAGCACGACCCGGATCGACCCCTCGAAGGTGAACTTGAGGGCGTTGCTGAGGAGGTTGAGGACCGTCTTCTCCCACATGCCGCGGTCGAGATAGACGGGTTCGTCCAGTGGCGGGCAGTCGACGTCGAAGACGAGGCCGGCCATGTCGACGGCCGAACGGAAGAGGCTGGCGAGCTCCGCGGTGACCGAGGCCAGATCCACGGGCTCGAACCGCGCCTGCATGCGCCCGGCCTCGATCCGCGAGAAGTCCAGGAGGGTGTTGACCAGCTTGCTCAGCCGCAGGCCGTTGCGCCGGATCGTCTCCAGCTCCCGCAGGGACCGGGCGTCGGAGCCGTCGATCCGGCCGTGCAGTTCCTCCAGCGGCCCCATGATCAGAGTGAGCGGGGTGCGGAACTCGTGGCTGATGTTGGAGAAGAAGGTGGTCTTCGCCCGGTCGAGCTCGGCCAGCGCCTCGGCCCGCTGCTGCTGGGCCTGGTAGCTGCGGGCGCTGGCGATCCCGGCCGCGACATGACCGCAGACCAGCTCGACGAAGCCCCGGTAGCCGTCGTCCAGCGGCCGGTAGCGGTTGAGGGCCGCCACCAGGAACCCGTACGGGGTGCCGCCCTGCTGGAGCAGCGGCATCACCAGGGCCTGGGCGGGAGGACCCTGCCAGTCGCCGGTGGGAAGACCCGCGAACAGGGGCCCGTCGAGGTCGACCAGCGCCGCCTCTCCCCGCGCCGCCGGCCAGGGGCCGCCGTCGGGGAGGGCCGCGGGTGCGGCGGGATGCGCGGCCGAGATCCCGCTGGTCCCCGCCAGCAGGGCCTTGCCGTCGTCGTCGAACAGGTAGGTCAGCGTGAAGGGGAGGTCGCGGAGGTTCCTGGCGAGCTGGCGATCGGCGAACGCCAGCATCTCCTGCTCGGTGCGGATCACGCTCGGATCCGAGCCGAGATCGCGCAGCGTGGCCATCCGGCGCTCGGCGATGACCCGGTCGGTGTCCTCGCTGACCACGCACAGCATCCCGACGACCGCGCCGTCGTCGTCGCGCAGCGGGCTGTAGGAGAAGGTGTGGTAGCTCTCCTCCGGATAGCCCGAGCGCTCGAGGAACAGCAGCAGTGCCTCGTCCCAGGTCGCCTCGCCGGTGGACAGGACGGTGTCGATGCGAGGCCCGATGTCGTCCCAGATCTCCGCCCAGACCTCGGCGGCCGGGCGGCCCAGCGCCCACGGGTACTTGCGGCCCAGCGTGTCCCGCCGGTAGGCGTCGTTGCAGAAGAAGGTCAGCTCGGGGCCCCAGGCCATCCACATGGGGAACCGGGACGAGAGCTGGATGTTCACGGCGGCCCGCAGGCTCTGCGGCCAGGTCTCGGGCGGCCCCAGCGGGGTCGCCGCCCAGTCGACCCGCGCCAGGTCCCGGCCGACCCGGCCGTCGGCGGCGAAGACATCGGCTCCCGCCGTGGGCTCCGGATCCTGCGCGGCGTCTCGGGAACTTCTCACCCGACGTCCTTTCACTGGCACCGATCCTGCCCCAGCCGTCACCGTCGCGCCTTCGCGGTAACGTTGCCGGTCATCAGGATAAAGCCGTTGGGACTGATGACCGGCCCGGTGGGCAGGTTCCCCGCCGATCCGGGTACGGAGTCCGGCGCTGGCACCTCGCTACCCATTTGATCCGTCCCGACTCATCGCATGAGGAACACCTGCACAGGAGATCCGGTGACCGACCGTATTTTGACCGTCACGAGCCAGGCCGGCCCCTCGGGGGCCAGCGTGGTGAACGTGATCGGGGAACTCGACCTCCACACCGCGCCCGACCTCTCCCGGGTCATCGAGGCCACGCCCTTCGGCCCCGGCGAGCCCGTGGTGATCGACCTCTCGCGGCTCGCGTACTGCGACTCCACCGGCATCACCGTACTGATCAACGCCTACCGGCGTGCCGAGGCTGCCGAGGCCCGGCTCTTCCTGGCCGGGCTGAGCGACGACCTGACGCGTGTCTTCCGGATCATCGGTCTCGACCAGGTGTTCGCCATCCAGCCGAGCGTCGAGCAGGCCCTGGACGCTCTTAAGGGGTGAGATGACGGGCTGAGACGAGGAATTCGGGCGCGGGAGCCATGCGGCTCCGCTCCCGTGCGACGTCGCGTCGCTCCTCACGGAGTTCGCGCCGGTGGGCTGACGGCCCGCCGCGCTCGCGTGTGGTGGTCGAGCAGGAGGGTGAGCGTGCCCACGAAACGGTCGCGCTCGGCCTGGTCGAGCGGGGCGAGCAGCTCCTCGTGCAGGCCGTCGAGGATCGCGTCGAGGCGGTGCAGCCGCTCGCGTCCTGATCCCGTGATCGTGATGACGTTGCGGCGGCGGTCGCCGGGATCGGGTGCGCGCTCGACGAGCCCGTCGCCTTCCAGCTCGTTGAGCACGCCGACCATGTCGCTGCGGTAGATGCCGGTCTTCCGGCTCAGCGCGGCCTGGCTGCCGGGCCCGTACTCCTGGAGCGAGGCGAGGACGGCGTAGTGCCACTTGCGGGCGCCGACCTCGGCCAGTCCCTCGCCGACCAGGCGCTCCGCCTGGGCCGAGAGCAGGGACAGCAGCCGGCTCGAGAGCGTGCGCAGCCGTTCGGGCGTCCTCAGGTCGTCGCCCTCGTGGACTCCGGAGTCCTCGCCGCTGCCGCTCATGGCGTCGATCGTACCCCTTGCGTTAGTCGGGCTAACGATGTAACTTCGTTCATGACGGAAACGTTAGTCAAGTAAACGTTTATCGAGCGAACAGATGAGGACGATCCCATGACCGACACCACCCCCGCCTTCGGCACCGCGCTGATCGGGCGGACGGAGAAGACCCTGAACGCGATCCTGGAGCGGCTGCTGGACGGCACCGGCATCACCGAGCCGCAGTGGGTCACCCTGACCCTGGCCGTCACCGGCGGGCCGAGCCCCCGGGCCGAGTTCGTCGCCCGGGCGGCCGCCGTCACGAGGTCCACCGAGGAGGCGGTCGGCGAACGCGTCGCCGGACTGGCCGGTGCGGGAATCCTCGCCGTCGGCCCCGACGGCGTCGTTCAGGTCACCGGAGAGGGCCGCGAGCGGTGGGACGCCGTCCGCGCGTCCATCGGCGAGATCACCGGGAAGCTGTGGGGCGACCTGCCCGCCGAGGACCTGGCCGTCGCGGGCCGGGTGCTGGGCACGGTGCTCGCCAGGGCCGACGCCGTGCTCGCGGCGCGCTGACCCGCTCAGCGGGGGTCGGCGTCCCGGGAGGCCTCGTCCCGGCCGGGTGGACGGAAGGCGAAGTCGGCGTCGTTCCACGGCCACGCGGCGAGGAGGGTCGCCAGCCCGAGGAAGATCAGGAACAGGGCGAAGCTGGCGAAGTCGCGCAGGAACAGCAGCTGCTGGGAGGAGCAGGTGAGGTCCCCGACCGCGAAGACGAGCAACGCGGAGCACAGGACGAGCTGCGCCGTGCCGATGAGGCGCAGCCCGGGCCTGGCCCGTCCGGGGCTCCACCCGAGGGCCAGGCCCGCTCCGATGGGGGCGAAGACCGTCGCGCACAGGGCGATGACGATCCAGTCGGCCGTGGTGCTCATGGCGGCCCCCCCAAGAGGTGAATCATCTTCATCTCGCCATGACATCGCACTACCGAACGAGATTCACCCAACTATGTCCATGTTTATTGGAGATCGTTCTTGGGGGGCGCTCACTTGCGGCCCTTCCAGACGGCCAGGTCCAGCTTGACGAAGACGTGGGCGTCCTGACGGCTCACGGACTTCACGGCGACGCCCGCGACGACGCCCTTGTCGGTGGTGAGGCACAGGCGCAGGCCCTTGGCGGCCTTGGCCGACGTGACGTAGCGGGTCGCCGCCTGGCAGGTGGCGTACCCGAGCTTCTCCTTGCGGGTGAGCACGACGATGCGGCCGTCCGGGGCGCTGATCTCGCCGCCGGTGAAGGCCAGCTGGCCGTCGTAGAGGCCCTCGGCCGGCTTGAGCGGCTCGTCGAGCAGCTCGAGGTGGTAGCCGTCGGACATCTCGACCTGCCCGCCGTTCAGCCGGGCGCCGACCTTCTCGTCCTTGAACCGTCCCTGGTAGGGGTCGGGCTCCTCGGGGCCGAAGACCACCCAGGCCACCGTGATCCCGATCAGGGCCAGCGCGGCGACCGCGCCGCAGCCGATCTTGACCTGGACCACCGGCCGGGCCGGCACCGGCGCGGCCCGCCGGGGGGCGGGAGCGGCCCGGCGGCCCTTGCCCTTCTTCCGGGACGGCGCCGTGACCGGCTTCACCACATGAGGGGTGTTCGGCGCCGCGCCCTTCACCCTGCCCGCGAGCTGCCGGATCTCGTTGCCGGTGCCGGGGCTGCCCAGCAGCGTCACGAACTCGGCCATGTTCTGCAGGGCGGTCGTCGCGGCGGCGGGGTCGAGATCGTTGAGCTGGTCGTGGGAGGCGAGGTTGCGCGCCTCGCGCACCCGGTGCGCGAGCTGGAAGACCCGGCCGGGCAGCTTCCCGCGGAAGGCCGTCTCCTCCTTGGTCAGCACCCAGACGAGATAGCCGAGGTCGCCCAGCGACTCCTGCGTCATCCCGGTCCGCGGATGCCGCTGGGCGAACCGCGCCTGCCACCGGCCGCCGTGGGCCCTGGTCATGTGCTCCTGGACGACCGGGTTCAGCACCCCGGTGACCAGACGCAGCCCACCGGTCACCTGGTCATGATTGATCAGCTTCGCCACCACGGACGCAGCGTAGTGAGTCAGCACCTCGAAAGGCCCGGAGAATCCCGATTTCGTCATCGGCGGTAGGGTGCAGCGACGGCCGGTCGGACGAGCGGGGGCGGGATGGCGCGCAGATCGGTGATCGACGACGTCACCGAGACCATCGCGTTCCAGATCGCGTCCGGCGCCTTCCAGGTGGGCGAGCACCTGCCCTCGATCCGGCAGCTCGCCGTCCGGTACGAGATCAATCCGGCGACCGTCCAGCAGGTGCTGGGACGGCTGCGGTCGGCCGGGTTCGTCGAGGTCCACCAGGGGCTGGGCGCGGTCGTCCGCGACGTCCGGCTGTACGGCGGCATCGAGACCTGGCGCTACCTGTTCCGTTTCTCCGGTCGCCTGCCCGGCCTGGCCGCGCAGATCGTGGCGGAGGTGCTGGAGACCAAGCGCCTGTACGTGCGGCTCGTCCTCACCTCGATCAGCGAGAACCCCGGCCGCTACGACCTCGCGCCGTTCGACCGGGCCGTCCGGAGCTTCGAGCTCCTCGCCCGCGGCGGTGACGCGACGCCGCAGGACCTTCACAAGGCCACCCTGCACCTCCTGCGCACCTGCATGTCGATCACCGAGCGCGGCATCGGGCTCGGCGTGCTGAACTCGGTCGGCGGGATGCTCGGCGAGGTGCCCGAGGTCCTCGGCGTGGTCTACGCCGACCCGGAGGCCGCCGCCTGGTGGTGGCGGCACCTGGTGACGACCGCGAGCAGCGGCGCGCTCGACCAGGACTCCATCGCGCTGCTCCTGACGCTCCTGAACGACTGGGACACCGAGATCACCCTGCGCCTGCAGGACGTCCTCCAGGAGCACTGACCCCGCGACCCTCCCGAGCAGGGGAGATCGTCGCGGAGACTCAGGCAGGCGCTGACGGCACCGGCCACATTTGTCACCGGGATCTATTTGCGGGTCACTGTGCGACACAGACTATGGGTCTCCTTCCTCGCAGATGGGCGGCCGATGCGCGCACACACCTCACCGCCGGACGCCGTCCGTCCGGACCATCAGGGACGCCATGAGCCGCGGCCACACGCGGTGCAGCCCGCGCTGCCAGGACGGCCAGTCGTGGGCGCCGTCCCGGTACAGGTGCGTGGTCACCGGGATGCCCAGCCTCCTCAGCCGCCGCAGGAACGGTCCGATGGTCGACCGGACCACGGGCTCGGCGAGGTTGGCGGCGCTCCACCGCCCCGGCGGGTCGAACGGCCCCGGGCGCCCGGTCAGCCCGGACGCCACGTACAGCCCGGTCCCGCGCAGGCCGGCGGCGAGCGACAGCGGATCGCACGACCGCCAGTACCGGTCGTGGACCAGGGGCACGCCCCACATCCCGAACGGGTCGACCTTCCCGGCGATCCCGGTGGCGGTCAGCAGGGTGGCGGCGGCGAGCGGCGTGCGGATCGTGCACGGCCCGCTGAGCGACGCCGCGTAACGGAAGGTCCCCGGATGGGACGCGGCGCCGAGCAGGGCGCCGTACCCGCCGCCGGAGACCCCGGCGGCCGCGCGGACCGGCGCCGCCGCGTACCGTTCGGCGGCCAGCTCGAACAGATCCCGGACGAGATAGGTCTGCCACCGGGGGCCGCCGCGCCGCCAGTTGGTATAGCCGCCGTAGCGCCCTCCGTCCGGCATCAGGACCACGACGTCGTCGTCGCGGCTCAGCTCCGCGACGTCGGTCCGCTCGGTCCACGACGTGCAGTCGTCGAGTCCGCCGTGGTAGAGGCTCAGCAGCGGCCAGGTCCGGGTGCCGCGCTCGGACCAGCGGTGCGGCAGCAGGACCCGGATCCTCAGCTCCTCCGGCCCCACCGACGCGGCCCTGACGGTCAGCTGGAGCTGCCGGTCGTCCACCCGTTCCTCATCGAGGATCTTGATGTTCATGCCATCGAATTATTCCGTTGAAAGCGGTCTTCTCTCTCGTCTCGAATGAGTGACTTCGGTCGGCTGAACCATCCTTTTCGCGCCCTTGTCCGACGTTCTCATCGGGCTGCCATGAACTGTGAAAGAAGAAGGGTAAGAAGCGCATGGCCCTTGCATTCGTCGCCATTGTCGCCCTCTGCATGACCCTCAACGCGTTCCGGCTGCGCGCCCGGCTCCGGGCGCTGCGCCCCCTGCCGGAGCCGGCCGGGGACCGGGTCGACGGATCGGAGTACGTGCTGCTCACGGCCCGGGGCGTCCGGGTCTCCGCCGAAGTGCTGCGGGCCGCCGAGCAGTACGCGGTCCGCCATGAGGTCGGCGTCCTCGATCTGCTGCCGCGCGATCTCGCGGTCGACGAGATCATGGACCTGGTCAAGCACACGGATTTCGCCGCCTACCGCGCCGACCCCTTCGGAATGGGGCGCGGCGCCTGCCATGCCGTTCTCGCGCGGAACGACGCGGTGAAGAGCGCCGGAATGGACGTGACGGAGAACCTCGACCCCGACGAGCTCGGCGCCGCCACCGCCCGCCTCAAGCTCCACACCGGAAGCGCGGACATCCTCGTCGCCGAGGTCGCCGTCGATCCGGGGCACGACGGGACCGCCTTCCGCCGGTCCCGGCTGCGGTCCCTCGCCCTGGTGATCCCGGAGACCCTCGCGCTGCCGCAGACCCTGCTCGCCGCCGCCGCCGGCTACCTGCTCGTCGCGCTCGCGCTGGCCGTCGCGCCGCCCTACGGGCTCGCGCTCGCCGTGCTCTACTGCCTGACCCCGCTGGCCGTGTTCGCCGGGACCCCCGTCCGGCCGCGGAACCTGGCCCGCTTCTGCGCGCTGCGCCCGCTGCACACCCCGCTGTCGATCCACCGGACCCTCGCCGCCCCGCGCACCCGCTGGGAGCGCGGCCTCATCGAGCGCCGCGAGGACGCCCGCCAGTGGTACCGCGACCAGATCGCCCTCGGGACCGGCCGTTTCCTCGGGCCCCGCGCCGAGCGCTGCCCCTGGTGCGACGGTCCGGGCCTGCGCCGCCACGTGGTGGCCCGCGACGTCCTCCAGGGCAAGCCCGGACGGTTCCCGCTCGACCGGTGCACCGGCTGCGGCCACGTCTTCCAGAACCCGCGCGTGACCGGCGAGGGCCTCGCCTTCTACTACAAGGACGTCTACGACGGTCTCGGCGACGTCCTCGCCGAGCGGATCTTCACCTCGAACACGTCCTGGTACCTGGACCGCGTCGCGATGGTCGGCCGGCACACCGATCCCGTCGCCTGGCTCGACGTCGGCACCGGCAAGGCGCACTTCTGCCGTGCCGCCAAGACGGTCCTGCCCGACACCCGCTTCGACGGCCTCGACCTCAGCGCGGCGATCGAGGAGGGCGCCGCCCGCGGCTGGGTCGACCGCGGCTACCGCGGCGAACTGCGGGACCTGGCCGGTCAGCTCGCCGGGCGCTACGACGTGATCAGCATGCACCACTATCTCGAGCACACCGAGGACCCGCACGCCGAGCTCGACACCGTCGCGGCGATCCTCGCCCCCGGCGGCCATCTGCTGCTGGAGATGCCCGACCCCGAGTCGTGGTTCGGGCGCGTCCTGCGCGGCTTCTGGGTGCCGTGGCTGGCGCCCCAGCACCTGCACATGATCCCCGTGGGCAATCTGGTCGCCGCGCTGGAGACCCGCGGCCTGCGGGTCCTGGCCGTCGAACGGCGCGAGGCCGACCAGGGTCCCGACTTCGTGGCGTCCGCCGCCGCCGTCGTCAACTGGCTCGGCCTCGACGTCGAGCGGCCGTGGTGGCCGCGCGTCCCCGGCCGGCGCGAGTACGCCGGAGTCCTCGCCACGATCGCCCTCGCCGGTCCCCTCATGGGGCTGGCCGTCCTGCTCGACCTCCTGACCCTTCCCCTAGCCCGCAGGCACAGCAACGCCTACCGCGTCCTGGCCGGAAAGCACGACCACCGATGAAGCACACGATCACCGCCCTCACGCTCCTGCTCTCGCTGGCCGTCCCGGCGCAGGCCCCGGCGTCGGCCGCCGCGGTCAAGGAGAAGTGGCTCGGGAAGAGGACCCTCGACCTGACCTGGTACTCCGCCAACGTCGGCACGAAGGTCAGCGCCCGGCTGCTGCTGCCGCGCGGCTGGAAGAAGTCGGCCCGCAGGACGTGGCCGGTCGTCTACGCCTTCCAGGGCGGCCGCGACGACTACACCTCCTGGACGCGCGAGACCGACATCGCGAAGGTCGCGGCGCCGTACGGCGTCATCGTCGTCATGCCGTCCGGGGGTGAGAACGGCAGCTACACCGACTGGTGGAACGACGGCAAGGGCGGCACCCCGAAGTGGGAGACCTTCCACACCGGGGAACTCCCGAAGCTGATGGGCCGCTACCGGGCCGGCGCCCGCAGGGCCGTCCTGGGCGTCTCCTCCGGCGGCCAGGGCGCGATGGCCTACGCCGCGCGCCACCCCCGCATGTACCGCTACGCGGCCTCCTTCAGCGGGTCGACCCATCTGACCATGGACGGGATGCAGACCTTCCTCACCACGGTCAACCTGCTCGGCAGCGGGCTCGACGCGTTCAAGATCTTCGGGGTGCCGGGCCGGGACGACGCCAACTGGCGCGCCCACGACCCCTACCTGCTGGCGTCCAAGCTGCGCGGCACCGGCCTGTACATCTCCAGCGGCACCACCGGCTTCAACGGCCCCCACACCCCGCCGGGCGGGATCTGGCGGCTCACCCAGCTCAGCGAGATCCTGATCGGGCAGATGAACATCTCGTTCGCCGCCCGCCTCGACGCGCTGGGCATCCCCGTCACCCGGCACATCTACGGCAACGGCTGGCACGCCTGGCCCGAATGGACCCAAGAGCTCCACACCGCCTGGCCCCTGATGATGCGCTCCCTGGGCGCGGAGAGAGGAACCCCGTGAACACCACCCCGCTGATCACCAGGCTCGCTCGGTGGGCGCGCCTGCATCCCGGCGACACCGCCTACACCTTCGTCGACTACAGCGAGGAGACGGGCGGCGTCGCCACCGACATCACCTGGTCCGAGCTCGACCGGAGGTCCCGGGCGCTGGCCGCGGCGCTGCGCGGGGCCGCCGAACCCGGGACCCGCGCCGCCATCCTCGCCCCGCAGTCCCTCGACTATCTGGTGGCCTTCTTCGGCTGCCTGTACGCCCGGATCGTCGCGGTGCCCCTGTTCGCCCCCGACCTGCCGGGCCATGTCGACCGGCTGGTCGCCGTCCACCGCGACGCCGCCCCCTCGATCGTCATCACCACCGCGGCGGCCGAGGAGGGGGTCGTCGCGTTCTTCGCCGCCAACGACCTCGAACCGCCGAAGGAGATCGTCGTCACCGACCGGATCGACCCGGACGCCCCGTGGGAGGCGGAGCCGATCGGCCTCGACGACATCGCCTACCTGCAGTACACGTCCGGATCGACCCGGGTGCCCGCCGGGGTGGTCATCACCCACGGCAACCTGACCGCCAACGCCGAGCAGCTGCACGGCGCGGGGGAGGGGACGCCGAAGACCTCCAGCGGCGTCAGCTGGCTGCCGCTCTTCCACGACATGGGCCTGGTGTTCACCGCGGCGCTGCCGCTGGTGCACGCCAACCCGTGCGTCCTCATGGACCCGGTGGCGTTCATCATGCGGCCGCTGCGCTGGCTGGAGGTGCTCAGCGGCCGGCCCGACGTCTACACCGCGGGACCGAACTTCGCCTTCGAGTACCTGACGGCCAACGTGACCGCGGAGGAGAAGAAGCACCTCGACCTGAGCGGGGTGCGGATGCTGCTGAACGGGGCCGAGCCGATCAGGCCGTCGACGCTGGAGGCCTTCCTGGACGCCTTCGCCGTCTGCGGCCTGCGCGCCGAGGCCCAGGCCCCCGGCTACGGTCTCGCCGAGGCCACCGTGTACGTCCTGGCCTCATCGCCGCGGCACCCGCCGACCACGGCGCCGTTCGACCGTGAGGCGCTCGCCGCGGGACGGGCGGTGGCCCGCCCCGGCGACCCGGGCGCCGCGACGGTCCTGGTCTCCTGCGGCTCGCCCCACGGCCAGAACGTGCTCATCGTCGATCCCGAGCGGGGGCGCCCGGTCCCCGACGGCGTGATCGGCGAGCTGTGGATCAACGGCCCGAACGTCGCCGCCGGCTACTGGGGACGGCCGGAGGTCTCCGAGGAGGTCTTCCGCGCCGTCCTCGCCGAGCCGCCCGCGGGCCTGCCCGCCGGGCCCTGGCTGCGCACTGGTGACCTCGGCTTCCGGCACGAGGGGGAGTTCTACGTGACCGGCCGCCGCAAGGACCTCATCATCATCGACGGCCGCAACCACTACCCGCAGGACATCGAGTACACCGCGGCCGAGGCCCACCCGGCCGTCCGGGACGGCTACGTCGCCGCGTTCGCCGTCCCGGACGCCGACACCGAAGGCCTCGTCGTCGTCGCCGAACGCAACCGCCGCGTCCCGATCCGCCTGCTCGACCGGGCCGACGTGGACCGGGCGGTGCGGGCCGCGGTCCACCGTCACCACCGGCTGTCCGTCCACGCCTTCGTGCTGATCGAGCCCGGCACCCTCCCGCGCACGACCAGCGGCAAGCTCAGCCGCACGGCCTGCCACGCCGCCTACGACGGCGCGGCCCTCATCCGCACGCCCGCGTGATGAGGGCCGGTCCGGTCACAGCGGCCGGGTGGCCAGGGCCCGGTCCAGGCGCTGCTGGGCGCGGGCGGCCTCGCGGGCGCGGTAGGCGATGGGCATGTAGCGGACGCGCTCGGGGAGCAGCGGCGTGGTGCGGGCGATGGTCTGGCCGACGCGCCGCAGCCGCCGCTCGTCGGCGGGGGTCCAGGTCAGGCCCAGCTTCTCCCGGGCGGCCTCGGGGAGGGTGCCGATCGTGACGAACCTGCCGAGCCGTCCCGTGCTCATGGCGAGGGGGGCGAGCGCGGGACGCAGCAGCGGCGGGACGGTCGGCGGCACCTTGTCCATGTTGTCCAGGACGTGGTGGGCGACCCGATGCGGGACGAGGGTGTCGGCGACCATGGCGTCGAAGTAGGTCCAGTACTCGTCGATCGTCGCGGGGATCAGCCGGGAGGGGACCTGCAGGATCCGTCCCAGGTGCATGAACTCGTCGAAGACCTGCTGTTCGCTCTCCTCGTCCAGCGGCTCCAGCGCGAAGTAGCGGGCCGAGGCGACCGCGGCGTAGAAGCCGGTGAGGTGCACCCACGCCCACGGCTCGCCGGACAGGGCGTGGTGGCGCTGCCCGTTCTCGTCGACGGCGCTGAGCGGCTTGTGCATCTCGCGCAGCCGCTTGCCCTCCTCGATCGCGGTCCGCCCGCCGTAGACCCAGGTCTGCACGGACGCGAAGCTGCGCCTGGCCCGTCCGACGGGATCGGTCCGGAAACTGGACAACTGGTCGACCACCGTGCCGATGGCCGGATGCATCGACTGGAGGATGAAGGCGCAGCTTCCGGCGAGCGCCGAGGAGTAGAGGCCGATCGAGTCCCACATCAGGGAGCCGGGGCCGAACGGTTCGGGATCGCTGTCGTCGCGCGCCGGAACGGCGGCTCCGGTGGTCTCCATCAAGCTCATCGTGGGTCCTTAACGGGGGAGATGCTGTCCTGTTAAGTTGAACGCGAATAAGCAGTCGCTTACAAGTCGCGTTTCCCGAGAGCGGGGTCAGATGCCCGAATTCCCAGCTACAGGCCCTCGCAAGGTTCCCCGCCAGGAACGCTCGCGCCGGACGGTGGAGCGCATCCTGGACGCCGCCACTCGCGTTCTGTCCGAGCGCGGCTACGACGGCGCCTCCACCAACAGGATCGCGGCGGAGGCGGGACTCAGCAACGGCTCCCTCTATCAGTACTTCCCGCACAAGGACGCGATCGTGGTGGCGGTCCTCGACCGGTTCGCCGACCATCTCGCGGAGCAGCTCGGCCGGGAGATCGAGTCGGCGGGCCCGGGATCGTGGCAGGCGGGCGGCCGCGCTCTGCTCGACGCCCAGGTCAGGCTGTTCGAGGAGCACGCCGACCTGCTGCGGGTCGTCGTCGAGCAGGTGCCGAGGCTGGGGCCGTTCGACAAGCTCGCCGCGCTCCAGCGCCGCTTCACCGACATCGTCCGGGTCTACCTGCTGCTCAACCGCGACAGCTTCCGCGCCGGCCTGGACGTCGACACGACCGTCTGGCTGCTGAGTGAGACCGTCGGCCAGGTGTCGATCAGGTACGTACTCGACCGGCCCCGCATCCCCCGGGAACGCTTCGTCGACGAGCTCGCCGAGCTGATCATCCGTTACATCGACCGCTGATCCCGGCTCTCCTGCGCTGCGTGGGCGGTGGTGTAGAGGGCCAGGGAGAGGTCGACGGCGCTGCCGACCACGGCGTCCAGGTCGTCGCCGAGGCGCCCGTCGGCCCAGCGCTGGGCGAGCTCGGTCATCGCGCCGGTGAACATGGTCGCGGCGATGACGAGGGAGAGCGGCGGGTCGCCGACGCGGCTCATCGCGATGATGCCCTCCAGCATCGCGTTCTGGGCGGCGCGGCGGCGGGCGGCGAGGAGTTCGTCGCCGGGGGCCTCGGCGAACAGGACGCGGCCGCGGCGCGGATCGTCGCTGATGAAGCTCAGCACGCTGCGGATGCCCGCGCGGCTGCGCGCCTCGGGCCCGGGGCCCGCGCCCTCGAGCGCCTCGAACAGGACCTGGCCGAGCGCGGCGGCCTGCTCGTCGTAGACGGCGGCGAGCAGCGCGGCGGTGTCGGGGAAGTTCTCGTAGAAGTAGCGCGTGTGCAGGTCCGCCTCGCGGCACACCGCGCGCACCGTCAGCGCGGTCTCGCCCTCGGCGCCGAACAGGGCGTACGCCGCTTTCAGCAGCATGTCGCGCCGCTCGTGCCTGCGGCGGGCCGCGGGGACCCCCGCCCACCGGGTGGCGGTCGGACTCTGGTCGGCCGTCATGGCCGTCACGATACCAAGTCTGGACACGGATGTGTCCAGATGGCTAGTCTGGATACAGTCGTATCCATAAAAGGGAGAGCCAGATGCCGAGAGCGAACCTCATCGCCGCGCGGTTCGAGCGGTCCTTCGACAACGACATCCGGTCGAAGTTCTTCAAGAAACTGGAGTTCGACGGGCCGGAGGGCGATCCCGGCTGGTTCGGGCCCGACAGCGCCGTCTGGTACGTGCACTCCCATCTGCCGACGCTGATCCTCGGCCTGGTGGGAGCGGCCTACATCGAGGGCCTCGACCCGAGCATCAGCTGGATGGGTCATGACCACTCGCGGCTGGTGCAGCGGGTCGACGGGGTGGCGACGGGCAACATCGACCCCGAGGGGGCCGCGGTGCGGCTCGCCCACTCCGTCTCCTTCTTCATCGGCACCGCCTACGGCTCGACCGCGACCGCCGAGCGGCTGGCGCGGACCGTCCGGGCGATGCACCACACCGTCAAGGGGACCCGGCCCGACGGGCTGGCCTACGACGCCGACGACCCCGAGTGGCTCCGGTGGAACTACGCGACCGTCGTGTGGGGGCTGGCGACGGCGCACGAGCGCTACCACGCCCGCCCGCTGCGCGGTGCCGACCTCGATCGGTACTACGCCGAGTTCGTGCGGGTCGGCGAGGCGCTGGGCGGAACGGACCTGCCCGCCTCGAAGGCGGAGGTCGCCGAATGCCTGGAGTCCTACCTGCCGCGTCTGGCCGTCACGCCGATCCGGGCCTTCAACACCGGTCCCAACCTGCGCGGCAACGGCATCCCGCCGTGGGAGCCCGGCAGCCAGTTCATGGACTGGGCGGCTCGCGACATGCTTCCCCGCTGGGCGCAGCGGCTCTGCCTCTACCAGGAGCCCAACCGGCTGGCGCTGCGCTTCCGCCGCTCCGCCCTCTGGCTGGCCCTCAACGGCCTCCACGAGGCGACCGGCCCGCTCCCGGAGTTCCGCCAGGCGCAGGCGCGCGTCGCGGCGGGCACCACCAGCGAACCCGTGCTCTCGACGGCGCCGACCGTCCCCGACCCCGAGCTCACCCGCGACCAGATCGAGGCCGCCGTGTAGTCCCGATCAGGTCACCTTTCCGGGTCTTGACCGGTCCCGGGGGGTTGCGTACTTTCCGTGAGGAGCCGCTTCCAGCCGGTTCCCCGCCGGAGAGGGGACTCGATGACCGCCGAGCTCGACCCGAACACGTCCTGGCCGGAGATCGTGCCGGGCCCGCTGGGCACGCCGCCGCCGGAGTTCGCGCGCCGCCGCGTGGAGGGGCCGCTGGCGCCCGCGGCGATGCCCAGCGGCGACCGGGTCCCGCTCGCGGTCAGGTACGACGACGTCCGGGCGCTGCTCGGCTCGCCCGCGTGCAGCCGGAACCTGCGCCTGCCCGGGCTGCCCCGGCTGGTCAGCGGCATCGGCATCGACGACGATCCGGACTCGCTGATCAACCAGGATCCGCCCGAGCACACCCGCTACCGCCGGATCATGCAGGGCACCTTCACCCCGCGCGCCGTCGAACCCTGGCGGCCGCGGATCGCCTCGATCGCCGACGGCCTCCTGGACGCCCTCGGCGACGGTTTCGACCTGGTCGAGGAGTTCGCGGTCCAGCTCCCCGGCTACGTGATCTGCGAGCTGCTGGGAGTCCCGGTCGAGCGGTACGGCCAGTTCCGCGCCTGGACCGACATGTTCCTGACCACGTCGACCACCAGCGAACAGGCCCGCTACCAGGGCTACACCGAGTTCATGGCCTACGCCGCCGAACTCGTCGCCCAGCACAGAGCGGAGCCCGGCGAGGACCTCATCGACCTGCTCATCCAGGCCAGGGACGACGACGACCGGCTGACCGAGGGCGAGCTCGTGAACACCGTCTTCTCCCTCATCACCGCCGGCCACGAGACGACCGCCTCGATGATCGCGCGCGGCTTCTTCCGCTTCATGGTCCATCCCGGGGCCTGGGACGAGCTGGTCGCCGACCCCGCTCTCGCGGTGATCGCCGTCGAAGAGGTCCTCCGCTACGACGGCCCCCCGGCCAGCGCGTTCATGCGCCGCGTCGCCCGCGACACGGAGATCCCCAGCGGCCCGCTCACCGCGAACACCGTCGTCATGCCGAACCTGAACGCCGCCAACCACGACCCCGAGGCCTTCCCCGAGCCGGAGCGCTTCGACATCCACCGCTTCACCGGCCATCCCGCCCACCCGCACGTCGCCTTCGGCTATGGCGCCCACCGCTGCCTGGCCGCCAGCCTCGCCCGGATCGAGCTCACCGAGGCGTTCCGCGCTCTGGCCACCCGCCGCCCGACCCTGCGACTGGCCCTCCCACCGGAATCCGTCGAGTGGACCGAGGGCCTCACCTACCGCCCGAGCTCCCTCCCGGTGATCACTACCTGAGGGGTCAGCGGAGGATCTTCAGGGCGCTGGACCAGGAGAGGCCGAGCCGGTCCTGGAGCGTCATGTGGAGGAACTGGAAGGCCTCGAGCTCGCGGGCGCGGCGGAGCGGTCCCGCGTCCACGGGGGTGAGGCCCGAGTTCTTGACGAGCTCGGCCACGGTGAGACCCGCCGCGGTGTCGTCGGAGGCGACGAACACGTCGAGCGGATGGCCGTCGACCCGGCCGTCGATCAGGGTCGAGGCGAAGGTGGTGTTGAACGCCTTGACGACCCGCACCTCCGGTCCGGCGAGCCGGGCCAGCGTCTCGGCGGCCGAGTCGCCCGGATCGACCACGAGACCGTCGAAGGTCTGGAAGTCGACCGGATTCGTGATGTCGATGAGGATCCGCCCGCCCAGGTCGTCGCGGTGGAGCTCGACGAGTTCCCGCGCCGCCTCGAACGGGACCGCGAGCACGAAGACGTCGGCGTCGGGGAGCACCGGAAGGGTCAGCGCCGCCGTGACCCCGCCCGGGACCACCGAGCGGAGCTCGCGGGCCAGCTCGTCCGCCGCCGCGCCGTCCCGGCCGAGGACGGTCACCCGGTTGCCGCCCGCGAGCATGCGGATGCCGATCCCGCGGGCCATGTTCCCTGATCCGAAGAGAGCGACGTTCATTGCTCCAACCTAGGAGCGGCCGGTCCAAGACCCGACAAAGAGGGACCAAAGCCCCAGTCGTCATGTGCGGCGGGGGCGGTCTCCGGGGGCGGCGGGGCGTGGTGGAGGATGCGTGCCATGGACATCGCCGAGGGCGGGCTCGCCCCTCACGTGGAATCGTGGAGGCCGGAACCCGTCACCACCGGCGAGTTCCTCTCCGAGGCACCGGCCGCGGCGCTGTCGGCCCTGCTCGACCTGCCCGGGCCCGCCGGCGGCGGTGTTCTGCCGCCGCTGTGGCACTGGCTGTACTTCCTGAACTGGCCCGCCCAAGGCGATCTGGGCGCGGACGGGCATCCGGGGAGCGGCGGTTTCCTGCCCCCGATCCCGGACCGTCAGCGGATGTTCGCCGGGGGGCGCTGCGAGATCGGCGAGCCGCTGCGGACGGGCGAGACGGCCGAGCGGATCAGCGAGGTCGCCGCGGTCGAGGTCAAGCGGGGCAGGACCGGCGAGCTCCTGTTCGTCACGGTCCGCAGCACATATCTCCAGCGCGGCAGGACCTGCCTGGTCGAGGAGCAGGACATCGTCTACCGCTCGGGCCGCGGCGCCGCCGCGCACCCGCCGGAACTCGACACCACCGCCGTGCCGGACGCGGACGAACCCTGGCTGCTTCCGCTCCGGGCCGATCCCGTGCTGCTGTTCCGGTTCAGCGCCCTCACCGCCAACGCCCACCGCATCCACTACGACGCCCCGTACGCCCGCGACGTCGAGGGCTATCCGGGGCTCGTGGTCCACGGGCCGCTGCTGGTCCTGGCGATGCTGGAGCCGGTGCGCCGCGACGCCTCCGCCCGTCCCGTGCGGTCCCTGTCCTACCGGCTGCGCAGCCCCGCCTTCGCGGGGGAGCACCTGCTGGCCGCCGGGACGGCCGCAGACGGGACGGCCTCCCTCCGCGTGGTGAGCCGTCGCGAGGAGCGGCACGCCACGGCCGAGGTCGTCTTCGGCTGAGGCCGGTCCTTCTCGCGGCAGGTCTCCCTCTTGCGGCGGGTCTATTTCCTGAGGTCGGCGGGCAGGCTCTCCAGCAGGCCGCGCAGGTCGTCGGCGTGGTCCTCCTCGTCGGCGAGGAGCTCCTCGAAGACGCGCCGGGTGGTGGGGTCGCCCTCGCCGAGCCACTGGATGATCTCGGTGTAGGAGGCGACGGCCACCCGCTCGGCGACCAGATCCTCCTTGATCATGTCGACGAGGTCGAGGCTGGCGTCGTAGGTGGTGTGGGAGCGGCCGGCCAGGACCTCGGGGTTGAAGTCCGGCTCGCCGCCGAGCTGGGTGATCCGCACGGCGAGCTTGTCGGCGTGGTCGGCCTCGTCCTTGGCGTGCTCGGCGAACTCGGCGACCACGGACTCGGAGTAGATGCCGGTCGCGGTGTACTGGTGGCGCTTGTAGCGCAGCACGCAGACGAGCTCGGTGGCCAGCGCCTCGTTGCAGACCTGGATGACGCGGTCGAGGTCGGCACCGTAGGCGTCCGTGACGGGTCCCTTGTCGATCTCCTGGCGAGCGCGTTCCCTCAGGGTCTTCAGGTCTGTCAGAAACTCCGCCATCGGTCCGCCTTCCCTGTTCGTCGGGGCGCCTGCGCGGAGCCCTCCTGTCTGGTCCTCTCCCGCTCCGGGTGCCTTAGTGCCATGGGGCGTTCAAGAATGCCCGTTCCGCGGCAGACGGGCGCGCAGATGGGGGGCGGTGCGGCTCAGCGGCGACCGCGCGACGTCCGCCGGTGTGCCCGCGGCGACGATCCGGCCGCCGTCCTCACCGCCGCCGGGCCCCAGGTCGATGATCCAGTCGGCGGCCGCGGCGACGCGCATGTCGTGCTCGACCATGACGACGGTGCCGCCCTCCTCGACCAGCCGGTCGAGCTGGCTCAGCAGGAGGTCCGTGTCGGCGGGGTGCAGCCCGGTGGTGGGCTCGTCCAGCAGGTAGAGCGTGTGGCCGCGGCGGCCGCGCTGGAGTTCGGCGGCGAGCTTGACCCGCTGGGCCTCGCCGCCGGACAAAGTCGTGGCGGGCTGCCCGAGGCGCAGGTAGCCCAGGCCGACGGAGTCCAGGGTCGTCAGGGTCCGGCCCGCGGCGGGCAGGTCGCCGAGCAGGACGGCGGCCTCCCCGACGGTCAGGTCGAGGATCCCGGCGATGGTGTGGTCGCGGAAGCGGACGCGGAGCGTGTCGTCGTTGTAGCGGGCCCCGGCACAGACGGGGCAGACCGCCGTGGCCTCGGGCAGGAACAGCATCTCGATGTGGACCAGGCCCTCGCCCTGGCAGTTCTCGCACCGCCCGCCCTGGACGTTGAAGGAGAACCGCCCGGCGCCGTAGCCCAGCCGACGCGCCTCGGGGGTGGTGGCGAAGGCGCGGCGCACCAGGTCGAACAGGCCCGTGTAGGTGGCGATGTTCGAACGCGGGGTGCGCCCGATCGGCTTCTGGTCCACGACGACGAGCCGGTCGACCGCCTCCAGGCCGGAGGCGGAACCCGGAGGAGAGTTCGGAGGAGCGCCCCCGTCCAGGTGCTCCGTCACCGCCTCGGCGAGGACCTTGCCGACCAGCGTCGTCTTACCGGAGCCCGAGACCCCGGTGACCACGGTCAGCAGGCCCAGCGGGAAGGAAGCCGTGACGTCGCGCAGGTTGTTCCGGCCGACGCCCCGCAGCTCCAGCAGGGGACCGGGGCGGCGCCCCCGGCGGACCGGGTCCGGTACCGCGCCCGCGAGGTACCGTCCGGTCACCGACTCCGGGACGCCCTTGAGGCCCGGGAGCGCGCCGCTGTACAGGACGCGTCCGCCCTCGGCTCCGGCGCCGGGCCCGACGTCCACGATCCAGTCGCAGTCGGCGACGAGGTCCAGGTCGTGCTCGACGAGGAAGACCGAGTTCCCGGCCGCGCGCAGCCGGTACAGGGCCGCCAGCAGAGCGCTCACATCGGAGGGGTGCAGCCCGGCGGACGGCTCGTCGAGCACGAACAGCACCCCGAAGAGCCCGGATCTGAGCTGGGCGCCCAGCCGGAGCCGCTGGAGCTCTCCCGCCGACAGGGTGTCGGTCGAGCGGTCGATCGACAGGTGGCCCAGGCCGAGTTCGACGAGTGTGCCGATCCGGTCGGCGAGCCCGCCCACGAGCAGCTCGGCCGCCTCCCGCGCGGCCCCGCCGCGCGGCCCGGTGGTGGACAGGGCCGCCGCCAGCTCGGTGAGGGGGAGCGCGGTGAACTCGGCGATGTCGCGCCCCGCGAGCTTCACGGCCAGCGCCTCGGGGCGGAGCCGTTTGCCCCCGCAGGCCGGGCACGGGTGGAAGACGATGAACCGCGCCGCCCTGGCGCGCAGCGCGTCGCTCCGGGTGGTGGCGAAGGTGTGCAGGACGTAGCGCCGGGCGCTGGAGTAGGTGCCCTGGTAGTCGCGGGTGATCCGGTCGGCGTCGCGGACGGGGTGGACGGTCACGACGGGCTGCTCGGCGGTCGTCAGGATCCACTCGCGCTGCTCCGCGGGGAGCTCCCGCCAGGGCGCGTCGACGTCGAAGCCGAGCTCGGCGAGGATGTCGCGGTAGTTCTTACCCTGCCAGGCGCCGGGCCAGGCCGCGATGGCGCCGTCCCGGATGGACAGGCCGGGGTCGGGCACCATCAGATCGGCGTCGACCTCGTGCACCCGTCCCCTGCCGTGGCACTCCGGGCAGGCCCCCGCGACGGTGTTGGGGGAGAAGGCGTCGGAGTCCAGGAAGGGGGTGCCCTCGGGCTGGTCGCCGACCCGGGAGAAGAGCATCCGCAGCAGGTCGGAGAGCTGGGTGACGGTGCCGACGGACGACCGGCTGCTGCCGCCGCCCCGCGTCTGCCGCAGCGCGACGGCCGGAGGCAGCCCGGTGATCTCGGTGACCTTCGGCGCCGCGACCTGCTCGATCAGCCGCCGCGCGTACGGGCTGACGGACTCCAGATAGCGGCGCTGGGCCTCGGCGTAGATCGTCGTGAACGCCAGCGACGACTTCCCCGACCCCGACACCCCGGTGAAGGCGACCAGCCGGTCCCGCGGTGCCTCGAGATCGACGTCGCGCAGGTTGTGCTCGGCGGCGCCCCGGACCCGGACCATCCCCTCGTCCATAGGGTCTACCTAGCCCGCCCGGACCCGCCAAAAGCCATGAAACCCCCAAATCTCGGCGCGGCCGCCGGGTCACTCGTCCTCGGGGGTGAGGAAGCCGGTGCGGTAGGCCCAGACGACGGCCTGGGTGCGGTCTCGGGCCTGGAGCTTGGTGAGGATGTGCTTGACGTGGGTCTTCACGGTCTCGAGGGAGACGTGCATGGCGGCGGCGATCTCGGTGTTGGACTTGCCGGTGGCCAGGGCCCGCAGGACGGCCGCCTCGCGGTCGGTCAGCCGGGGCGCGGACGGAGGGCGCCGGGGACGGGCGGCCAGCGATCTGAGCAACCGGCGGGTCACCCGTGGCGCCAGGACCGCGTCCCCGGCCGCGACGGTCCTGACGGCCGTGACGATCTCCTCGGGGGTGGCGCGCTTGAGAAGGAAGCCGTCGGCGCCCGCCGCGATGGCGTCGTCGACGATCTCGTCGAGGTCGAAGGTGGTGAGGACGAGGACCCTCGGCCTGGGGGCGGGCCACGAGGCGATCTCCCGGGTGGCGTGCACGCCGTCGTGGCCCGGCATCCGGACGTCCATGAGCACGACGTCCGGGCGGAGCGCCTCGACGCCCGTCACCGTCTGGAAGCCGTTGGCGGCCTCGCCGACCACGGCGATGTCGGGCTCGGCGGACAGCAGCGCCCGCATACCGCCCCTGACGAGCTCCTCGTCGTCGGCCAGGAAGACCCGGATCATGATCGCGTCCTCGCGGGGAGCGTCGCCCGGACGGTGAACCCGTCGAGACCGGGACCGGCGTGGAGGTCTCCTCCCTCCAGGCGGGCGCGCTCGCGCATGTTGGCCAGGCCGCGGCCGGGAAGCGGCTCGGCGAAACCGGTGCCCTCGTTGGTCACCTCCAGGCGGACCTCGTCCCCGACCTGGTGCAGCCGCACCCGGATCCGTCCCGACGCACTGTGCCTGAGGGCGTTGGTGACGGCCTCCTGGACGATGCGCCGCAGCGCCCTGTCACCGCCCGGCGGCAGGTCGACCCCGCCGTCGTCGAGGTCCAGCTCGCGTCCGGCTGCCCTGACCCGGGCGGCCAGCTCGGCGAGATCCGTCGCGACCGGGGCCTCCGAGCGCGGATCGAGGACCTTCAGGAGCTGGTCGAGCTCCACGAGCGCGCCCCGGCCCAGGGTCTCGACATGGCGCAGCGCCTCGCGGCCGAACGCCGGGTTCTCGGCGAAGACCCGCTGCCCGACCGCCGCCTGCATGACCATCACGTTGACGGCGTGCCCCAGGGCGTCGTGCAGTTCCCTGGCCAGCCGGGCCCGCTCCTCCAGGACCACCCGGGCACGCCTGCTGTGCGCCGCGTCGCCGCCGACGGTCGCGATCAGGAAGCTCATCGCGATCCCCGTCAGCTCGGACGCCCCGGTCGGACCGCGGTCCAGCGCGACGTAGGCCACGACGGCCAGGCCGGCGAGCGCCGCGGCGGCGGCCCGCCGGGTGAGGTCGCCGTGCAGCGCGAAGCAGCCGAACAGCGCGATCCAGGCGAGCCACTGCACGAACACCACCGGATATCCGGCCGCCGCGTTCCCGGTCAGGATCGCGCAGACCGCGGCGAGAACGGGCAGCGGAGCGGACTGGATCCAGGCCAGGCAGAGCGCCCCGGCCAGGCCGATGCAGAGCCCGGCGGCGTCGAAGTCCCGGTAGGGCGGCTCGGCGGGCGTCGCCAGGGCGAACACGAGGGACCCGGCGGCGAGCGCGGCGGGCAGCCAGAAGCGCATGGCCTCATCCTGCACCGGCGCGGCCGCCGGGGAATCCCTCAGATGAGTGAGGCGGGACCCGGGCCGTCCTTCCTACCGTGCTGAGCCATGACGACGATCCAAGCCCGTCCCCGGCGCCGCACCGCCGGCCTGTGGTGGCTGGCGCTCAGCGCGGCGGCCATCGCGGTGTTCGCGCCGCTGCCCTACCTCACCGACTCGCTGCACGCGCTGGCCGAGGACGACACCCAGCTCGCTGCCAACTACGCCGACCGGGCCGTCTGGGTGCGGGCGGCCTTCTACCTGCACATCACCTGCGGCGGAGTGGTCCTGCTGCTCTCGCCGGTGCAGCTGGCGTCGCGGGTGCGGGCACGGATCCCGCGCCTGCACCGGGCCGTCGGCCGGATCGTGATCCCGCTGATCGTCCTGGGCGCGGCCGGCGGGCTGGTCATCTCCTGGTTCAGCCTGGCCGGCCCGGTCGGGACGGCGGGCTTCGGCACCCTGGCCGTCCTGTGGGGCTCCTTCGCGGTCGCCGCCTTCCGCGCGATCAGGAGGGGCGACGTCGGGGCGCACCGCCGCTGGGCGATCCGGACGTTCGCCCTGACCTACGCGGGCGTCACCCTCAGGCTCTGGCTCGGAGTCCTCATCCCCCTCCAGGTCGGGGTCGACGCCGAGACCGCCTTCACCCGCGCTTACCACCTGGTCCCGTTCCTGTGCTGGGTCCCCAACCTGCTGGTCGCCGAACGCTACGCCCGGGCCTCGACCAGCCAGCAGGCCGCGGTGTAGCGGACCTCGGCGCCCTCGACGAAGGGCTCGAACGCGGCGCGGACGGCCTCGACGACCTTCTCCCGTGTCCTCTCGTCCGTCCCCGGCAGCGCCAGGCCGACATGGCCGAACCGGGTGTAGTAGCCGTCCAGCTCCCGCTCGGGCAGGACACAGGGGACGTCGACCGGGGTGATCTCGATGCCGGACCAGCCGCCGTCCGCCAGGATCCCGGCGACCCGGTCCCGATCGGCGAAGCCGAACTGCCCGGGCTTGCCGGAATCGGGGAGGGGCAGGTCCGGCAGGAACGGGAGCGCCGCGTGGACGGCCGCGGTCATGAACGGGTTCTCCTCGGGGCTCCGCCAGACGACGAGGCTCAGCCCGGCGCCGTCCCGGGCGGCCCGGCGCAGGTTGGCGAAGGCCTGGACGGGGTCGTCGAAGAACATGACGCCGAACCGGGAGACGACGGCGTCGAAGGAGCCGGGCTCGAACGGATGGTCCTGGGCGTCGGCGACCAGGAACGAGGCCCGCGCGCCCTCCCGCCCGGCCCGCGCCGTGGCCGCCTCGACCATCCCCTCGGAGATGTCGACCCCGACGGCCTCCGCTCCGAGGTCCCGCGCGAGCGCCACCGTCGTGCCGCCGGTCCCGCAGCCGACGTCGAGGATCCGGCCCCCGGACGGCACGGAGACCGCCCCGGCCAGCAGTTCCTCCAGCGGCCTGAACATCGCGTCGATGACGGCGAGCCCGTCCACCCAGGCATTGCCCGCGTCGCCGTTCCAGCGCGCCTTCTGATCCTCACCCATGATCATCCCCTGTCCGGTTGCCGTTTCCGTACCGCGATGTCATTCTGCTACCTCAAGCGGACTTGAGGTCAATATGACGGACACAGGCGAGCCGGACACCGGCGTGCTGGACATCGGTGAGGTGGCGCGGCGGAGCGGAGTCACGGTCGCCACGCTGCGGTACTACGAGGAGAGGGGGCTGATCTCCTCGACGGGCAGGCGCGGCCTGCGCCGCCAGTTCGCCCCCGGCGTCCTGCACCGGCTGGCCCTGGTCTCCCTGGGCCGCGCCGCCGGCTTCTCCCTCGCCGAGATCGCCGGCATGTTCGCCCCCGACGGCACCCCCCGCCTCGACCGCCTCACCCTCACCGCCAAGGCCGACGAGCTGGACGCCACCATCACCAGGCTCACCGTCCTCCGCGACGGCCTCAGGCACGCCGCCGCCTGCCCCGCCCCCACCCACATGGAGTGCCCCACCTTCCGCGCGCTCCTCGAATCCGCCCTCACGTCCCGGACCTGACGAGCACTACTGGTCGCGCCCCATGAGGTCCTCGGGGGAGAGGTGCTCGACGGTGACGCCGGAGTCGGTGAAGGTCCGGGTCACGGTGCCCGAGGTGTAGACCCACAGGATCCGGAGCGGGGTGGCGCCGACGTTGCGGAACAGGTGCGGGACGGGTGAGGGGATGTAGGTCGTGTCGTGGCGTTCCAGCCGGGTGATCGTCCCCTCGACCAGGACCTCGGCCTCGCCCTCCAGGATCGTGACGTGCTCGTCGCAGTTGTGGGAGTGCATCGGCGCCCCCGTGCCGACCGGGTAGACGCTCATGCCGCTGGTGATCAGGTTCTCGCCGAAGGCCGACACCGTGGTGATCAGCGGGGTCGTGACGATCGCACCGCCGCGATCGAGCAGGGGGACCTCGGAGGACTTGATGATCGCAGTCATGGACGCGCCTTTTCGTTGAGAGGTATGTCCCTCGAAGCGTAGATCTCGTCACCGGTGACGACCGTCACAAGGAGTGCAGCCTTACGTTGCATCGGGCGATCTGTGCCCTTCATCCGCTGAGCTGTACGTTCGTCCGCAACCACCCATCCGAGTGGTCCCGGTCACACGACTCGAAGGTCAGCGTCCATGAGACTTCCCATCATCGATCCCGAAGAGATGAACGACCGGCAGAAGGAGATCGCTTCGCGCATCGCCGGCCGCCGGGGCGCGGTCCGCGGGCCGTTCCGGGTCTGGCTGAACAGCCCGGAGCTGTGCGAGAAGGTCGAGGCGCTCGGGGCCTTCGCCCGGTTCGAGTCCTGCCTGCCGCTGCGGTTGCGCGAGCTGTCGCTGCTGATCGCCGCCCGGCACATGGACGCCCAGTACTCCTGGAACGCCCACGTGGACAAGGCGATCGAGTCCGGGGTCCCGGCGGAGGCCGTCCGGGCGATCGCCGAACGGCGCGAGCCGAGCTTCGAACGCGAGGAGGACGAGGCGTTCTACCGGTTCTGCCACGAGATCCTCACCGCGCACTTCGTCAGCGACGAGACCTTCGACCGGGCCCTCGGCCACTTCGGCGCCCAGGGCCTGGTCGACGCCGTGGGCTCGCTCGGCAACTTCACGATGCTGGGCATGTGCCTGAACGCCTTCCAGGTGGACCTGCAGGCCGACCGCACCCCGCCCTTCCCCGACGTCCGCGGCCACGAGCGGATCTCCGGCGAGGGGACCCGGTGAATCCGGCCCGGCCGCTCAACGCCGACCGGCTCGCGGGGCAGGCTCCCGCGCGCCGCGCCGAGGCGATCATCCGGGTGCACGGGGTCACCAAGAGGTTCGGCGGCGCGGTCGCGCTGAAGGACATCACCATGGAGTTCCATCCCGGCGAGATCCACGCGCTCATGGGAATGAACGGCGCGGGCAAGTCGACGCTGGTCAAGATCCTTTCGGGGGCGCAGAACCCCGACGTCGGCCATCTGGAGATCAACGGCCAGGCCCATCACCTGCTGAATCCGCGCAAGTCGCGGCTGCTCGGCATCTCGATGGTCCCGCAGCGCCGCGAGCTCGTCATGAGCCTGACGGTCGCCGAGAACATCATGCTCGGAGACCTGCCCCGCAGCGGGGCGATGGTCGCCTGGCGGGAGGTCAGGGAGGCGGCCCGCGAGGCGCTCGCGCTACTGGGCCTGCGGATCGACGTCGACCAGGTGGCCGGCGACCTCACCGTCGCCGAGCAGACCATGGTCGAGGTCGCGCGGGAGGTGCGCCGCGGCGGCCGGGTCCTGATCCTCGACGAGCCCACCGCCTGCCTCGGCACCGAGGCAGCCGAGCAGGTCCGGACGGTCGTGCGCCGGCTGCGCGACAACGGCGTGGCCGTCATCTACATCTCCCACCACATCGACGAGGTGATCGGGCTCGCCGACCGGATCACCACCCTGCGCGACGGACGGCTGGTCAAGAGCGTCCTGGCCGCCGAGACCGGTGAGGCGGAGGTCGTCCGGGACATGGTCGGCCGCGACGTGGTGTCGCACAGGCCCCGGCGCGGCGTGCGCCCCGGCGAGGTCGGGCTGAGCGTCCGGGACCTCAGCCAGGGCAGGCTGCTGGACGGCTTCGGTGTCGACGTCCGCAGGGGAGAGATCGTCGCGGTGCTCGGACCGGCGGGCGACGGGCAGTCACGCCTGTTCGACCTGCTGTCCGGCCGCAGGCGCCCGTCCCGCGGCGCGATGTGGGTCGGCGGGCGGCCCGTTCCGCTCGGCCGGGTCCGGAAGTCGCTCGACAGCGGGCTGCACTGCGTGACGGGCGACCGGCGCGCGCTGGGCCTCGTCCCCGGGCTGTCGATCGACGAGAACCTGATGCTGGCCATCGACCGGATGGAGGGCCGCACCCTGCACCTCAGGGACCGGCTTGCCCGCCGGGCGGCCCCGCTGCGCGAGCGCTACCGGGTGGTCTCGCTGACCAGCAACCCGCCGGTGGAGAGCCTGTCCGGCGGCAACCAGCAGAAGGTGCTGCTGGCCAAGTGGCTGGCCGCCGCGCCGCTCGCCTGCCTGCTGGAGGACCCGACCAACGGCGTGGACGTGGCCGCGATGGCCGACATCCACGTGCTCGTCGACAAACTCGCCGAGCAGGGAGCGGCCGTCCTGCTGGCCTCCTCGAACGCCGAGGAGGTCATGCGGCTCGCCGACCGGGTGATCGTCGTCCGGGACGGCAGGACGGTCACCGAATACGAGATCGACCAGATCACCCGCGATGAGCTCATCGCCGCCGTCCTGGGAGGAGACGTCAAGTGAACACCGACACCCCGGTCAGCCCCGCCAGGCACGAGGTACCCCGGCGGACCCTGGTCCCCGAGCCGCTGCGGAACATCCCGCACGGTGGCCTCGCCCTGGTCCTGGCGCTCATCGTCGTCTACGCGAGCCTCAGGACCGACGCCTTCCTCAGCTCCAACAACCTGTTGAACGTGCTGCGCCAGGTGAGCGTGCTGATGGTCCTGGCCTCCGGCCTGACCCTGCTGATGACCGCCGGCGGCATGGACTTCTCCATGGGCAGCACCATGGGAGTGACGGTCTCCTTCGCCTCACAGCTCATCGACAACGGGCATTCCGAAGTCGCGACGATCTTCCTGTCGATGCTGCTGGCCACCGTGATCGGCCTGGTGAACGGGGTCGTGGTGACCTACGCGAAGGTCGCGCCGTTCGTGGTGACGCTGGCGACCGCCACGATCCTCGACGGCATCGCCCTGCTGATCATCGACGGCATGAGCATCTCGATCGGCACCCACCTGTCCTGGCTCGGCGGCGACAAGACCTTCGGCATCCCCAACCTGGTCTATGTCGCGCTGGCCGTGCTCGTCGTGGTCGGCCTCGTCATGCAGTACACGATCTTCGGCCGCGACGCCTTCGCGATCGGCGGCAACGAGGACGTCGCACGGCTGAGCGGCATCCGCGTGGATCGCGACAAGCTCGTCCTCTACGCGCTGTCCGGCGCGCTCGCCGGCGTCGCGGGGATCATGCTCCTGGCCCGCCTGGCGGGGAGCAGCCCGAACGCCGGAGGGCTGCAGTTCCAGCTCCAGGCGGTCGCCGCCGTCGTCATCGGCGGGACCTCGCTGGCCGGGGGCAAGGGCACGATCGTCGGCACCTTCTTCGGCGTGATCCTGCTCGGCGTGGTGGCCAACGTGCTCAACCTGCTCGGGATCAACAACTACTACCAGACGATCTCCGTGGGCGCGGTCCTGCTGATCGCCGCCGTCGCCAACCTCCTCCAGGGCAGGTCCCGGCGCTGAGCAGCGTCTCCCCGCCCACCTTCCGCACCCCGGGACCGTCCCGGAACACCCCACCCCCGGAAAGGCACCTCCCCATGTCTGCACTCCGTCCCCTCAGAGCCGCGGCGATCGCGGTCATGTCCCTCTCGCTGCTGACCGCCTGCGGCTCCGACGACAAGAGCGCCGCCGGCGGCGGCAAGGTGAAGATCGGCTTCGTCAACGGGGCGAACACCGAGTTCCACTCCTGCCTGCTGAAGGCGATCACCAGCCAGGCCTCGGCCGACGGCGCCGAGCTCGTCACCGCGAACTCCAACCAGAATCCGGCGACGGAGCTGTCCAACATCGAGGACATGATCTCCCGTGACGTCGACGCGCTGATCGTCCAGACCGTGAACGTCGACGCCCTGAAGAACGACATCGCCAAGGCCGGAGAGGCCAAGATCCCGATCTATCTGACGGCGGTCTTCAACGGCGACACCGCCGGCGTGCTCGGTGCCTCCCCGGTCGACCTGAAGGCGGTGGGCGGCCTGGACGCGGAGTGGGTCGGCAAGGACGCCGCGGGCGCCGACGCCGAGGCGGCCGTGATCGCGGGAGCCCCGGGAGCGGCCTCGGACATCCTCGTCGGCGGCTTCACCGCGGGCCTGCCCGCCAACGTCAAGGTCGTGGGCAACCAGCCCGGCATGTTCAACCGGGCCAAGGCCCAGGACGTCGCCGAGAACCTGATCCAGGCCCACCCGAACCTCAAGTACGCCTTCGTGGCCAACGAGGACATGGCGTTCGGCGCCCTGGAGGCCTTCAAGGCCGCGGGCAAGGACGTCAAGATCGTCACGGTCAACGGCACCGAGCAGGGCCTGGCGGCGGTCAAGGACGGACGGTTCGCCGCGACCGTCGCCAACTCCGCCCTGGAGCTCGGGACGGGCGCGGTGAAGCAGACCCTCTCGCTGCTCAAGAACCCGGGCGGCCAGAAGATCTCGCCGGTGAAGATCAAGCTGATCACCAGGGAGAACGTCGCCGAGGCGCCGCAGTACTGCCTCCCGTGATCCTCACGTTCCTTTAAGACGAGAGCCTTAGCGTGACTTTCCGCACATTAGGCACAAACGGGTACGGAGGGGTCCGAGACCCCTCCACGCCCCGGTTCTTTCGGAGGAGCCATGGACCGTCTGCTCATCATGCGCAGCTTCGTCACCGTTGCGAAGGTCGGCAGCTTCAGCGGGGCCGCCAAGGCCCTGGGCTCGTCCGGTTCGCTGATCTCCAGGCACGTCGCCGACCTGGAGAAACAGCTGGGGGTCCGGCTGGTCAACCGCACGGCCCGCTCGGTCAGCCTGACCGAGCCGGGCCTGCGGTACAGCACGTTCGCCCAGCGGGTGCTGGACGAGATCGACGACGAGGACGCCAACATCGCGCAGATGCACGACAGGGCGGAGGGGCAGCTGTCGATCATCTGCCCGAAGTGGATCGGCGGCCTCGACCTGGGCGACGCGATAGCGGCGTTCGCGGTGGCCCACCCCAAGATCGCCGTGCGGTTCGAGCTGGGCGGGATGTCCGACCGGACCTACGACTTCCTGGACAGCGGGTTCGACGTGGCCTTCCACACCAGGGACCTGCGCGACTCCAGCGTCCGGCTGAAGAAGATCGCCTCGCTGCCCTTCGTGCTGTGCGCGTCGCGCGCCTACGTGGAGCGGCACGGCGCCCTGAGCGACCCGAACGAGCTGGCGCACCACGACTGCCTCGTGCACGTCAACGACCCGGTGTGGCGGATCGGGCACGGCCACGCCAGCACCCTGCACAAGATCCGCAACATCGCCTTCACCTCCAACTCCTACATCGCGCTGCAGAAGGCGGCGGTGCACGGGCGGGGCATCGCGCTGATCCCGCACCGCCCCGCCTACGAGGACCTCATGAGCGGGGCTCTCCAGCCGCTCCTGCCCGGGCTGCCCGTCCCGGCCCGCTCGCTGTACGCGATCTTCGGCCCCGCCGCGCAGGCTCCCCGCAAGGTCGAGGTCTTCCTGGACTTCCTGACCAAGTGGTTCTCCGACAACCCCATCCCGTCCTTCCGCATGTGACTCCCGGTGGCCGGGGTTCGTTCCGTGCAACCAACACTTGCGGCATCGGTGCTGCTCGGGGGGTTGGTGGCGGATCGCCGGATTTCTAGGATCGACATGTGCCCGTGACGGTCGTCACGCTCCGTAAACCAAGGACAAGGAAGGTCAGCGGTGGGAATCCAGCGCATCGAGTCCGTGCTCTACAGCGTGGACGACCTCGACGCCTGCGTCAGGTTCTTCGAGGACTTCGGCCTGACGCCCGCGGGCCGCGACGCGGCAGGGGCGGTCTTCACGACCCTGGCAGGGCAGACCGTCCGGCTCGTCCTCGAGGCCGATCCGGCGCTGCCTCCCGCGCTGGAGCGCACCCCGACCCTCCGCGAGGTGGTCTGGGGGGTCGACACCCCCGCCGAGCTGGAACGGCTCGTCGCCGAGGTCGCCGCGGACCGCGAGGTCAGGCGCACCAGGGACGGCGTCCACCACGCGGCGGACGAGACGGGGTTCGGCCTCGGCCTCGCCCTGGCGGACGTCCGCGAGGCGGCCGCCGCTCCCCGCCCCGCCAACGTCAACGGACGGGTGGAGCGGTGGAACAGCCCGCTGGAACCGGTCGGGCGGGTGCGGCCGCTGCGGATGTGCCATGTCGCGCTCAACATCCCCAAGGACGGCCGGGAGAAGGCGGTCGCGTTCTACGTCGACCGGCTCGGGTTCGCCCCCACCGACATCGTCGAGCCGATGGGCGTGTTCATGCGCGCCGAGGGCGACACCGACCAGCACACCTTCCTGCTCTGCCACCGCCCCGACAAGGCCGGGGTCAACCACGTCGCCTACGAGGTGCCCGGCTTCGACGACGTGATCGAGGGCGGCAACCACATGATCGAACAGGGCTGGCGGGAGGCGCGGCGGCTCGGCCGGCACACGGTCGGCTCGAACGTCTTCCGCTTCCTGCACGCCCCGTGCGGCGGCCGGGTCGAGTACGCGGCCGACATGGACCGCGTCGACGCCTCCTACGGGCCGAACGTCCACGAGACGGCGCCGCCGCACACCATCTGGGCGCTGCGCACGAACAGGGACGCGTCCGAGGACGCGGACCGGTGACCGCGCGTACCCGCTGACGAGGAAGAAGACGAGGAACATGACCTATCCCGCACCGCGGATGCTGATCGGCGGGGTCTGGTGCGCCGGGGAGACCGGCCGCACCCAGGCCGTCGTCAACCCCGCCACCGAAGAGGTGATCGGCCAGGTCCCCCTGGCGGCCCCCGGCGACCTCGACCGCGCCGTCGAGGCAGCGGTCGCCGGGTTCGCGGCCTGGCGGGCGACCCCCGTCGCCGCCCGGACGGCGATCCTGCGCGCCGCCGCGGACCTGGTGACCGCGCGGGCCGACCGGATCGCCCGGGTGATGACGCTCGAGCAGGGCAAGCCGCTCGCCGAGGCCAGGGGCGAGGCGCTGCGCGTCGCCGACGCCCTGCGCTGGGACGCCGACGACGCCCGGCGCGCCTACGGCCGCATCATCCCCTCCGCCGGCGACACCCTCCTGTCGGTCCGGCACGAGCCGATCGGGCCCGTCGCGGCGTTCACCCCGTGGAACTTCCCGGCCGGCTCCCCGATGCGCAAGATCGCCGCGGCGCTGTCGGCGGGCTGCTCGATCGTCATCAAGGCCTCGGAGGAGACGCCGGGGACCGCCGTGGAGCTGGCCCGCTGCTTCCAGGACGCGGGCGTCCCCGACGGCGCGCTCAACCTGGTGTTCGGCGAGCCCGCCGAGGTCTCCGCCCACCTGATCGCCTCGCCCGCGACCCGGCTGGTGGCCTTCACCGGCTCGATCCCGGTCGGCAGGCTGCTGGCCGCCGCCGCGGGAGCGGCGATGAAGCCGTCGCTGATGGAGCTCGGCGGCCACGCCCCCGTGATCGTCTGCGCGGACGCCGACCCGGTGAAGGCGGCCCGGCGCGCGGCCTTCGCGAAGTTCGTCAACGCCGGGCAGGTCTGCACCTCGCCCAGCCGGTTCCTGGTCCACGAGAGCCTCGTCGCGGAGTTCACCGCCGAGTTCGTCAGGGCCGCGGAGGCCGTCGTCGTCGGCGACGGGCTCGAGGAGGGCGTGACGATGGGGCCGCTGGCCAACGAGCGCAGGCTCAAGGCCATGGAGGAGTTCGTGTCCGACGCGGTCTCCCGCGGCGCCGCCGTCCTCACCGGCGGCCACCGCCTCGACCGGGCGGGCTACTTCTTCGCCCCGACGGTCCTCGCGGGGGTCCCGGCGGACGCCCGGATCCTGCTGGAGGAGCCGTTCGGGCCGATCGCCCCGATCATCCCCTTCGACGACCTCGACGAGGCGCTCGCGATCGCCAACTCCCTGCCCTACGGGCTGGCCGCCTACGGATTCACCCGGTCGGCGGCGACCGCGGAACGCCTGGTCACCGGGTTCGAAGCGGGCATCCTGTCGATCAACCACTGCGGCGGCTCGGTCCACGAGGCGCCCTCGGGCGGGGTCAAGTCCAGCGGCTACGGCAAGGAGGGCGGCCCTGAGGGCCTCGAGGGCTACCTGATCACCAAGCGGGTCTCGCACCTGCTCGAGGACTGACCGCGATGAGATTCTGCCGCATCGAGCTCGGCGGCCGTCCGGCCTGGGGGAGCGTCGAGGACGGGACCGTCCGGGTGCTGAGCGGGTCGCCGCTGGACGATGTCCCGGCCGCCACCGGCGCGGAGATCCCGCTGGCGGACGCCGTCCTCCTGCCGCCCGTGATCCCCGGGGTCTTCTACGCCGTCGGCCTCAATTACAGGAGCCATGTCGAGCACGCCCTCGCCCGCGGTTACCGGGTCGCGGCGCTCCCCGAGCGTCCCGAAGTCGCCTACCGGGCCAACAACGCCCTCACCGGGCACGGCTCACCGATCATCAGGCCCCACGGGGTCAAGGGCCGTTTCGAGGCCGAGGGGGAGGTCGTCGCGGTCATCGGCGCGACCCTCAGGAACGCCACCTACGAGGAGGCCAGGGCCGGGATCTTCGGCTGGACGATCGGCAACGACGTCAGCGCCCGCGCCTGGCAGCACGAGGACCGCTCCTTCTGGCGCAGCAAGAACAGCGACACCTTCAAGCCGATGGGCCCGTGGATCGAGACCGAGGTCGATCCGCTGGCGCAGACCACGACGATGCGCGTCAACGGCGAGATCGAGGCGGTCTTCCCGACCGGGGCGATGATCTTCGATCCTTACGAGTTCATCGTCGAGACGACCCGGTACATCACGATGCGCCCCGGCGACGTCCTGTGGATGGGCGCCGACGGCACCTGTCAGCTGGAGCCCGGCGACACCGTGGAGATCGAGATCACCGGGATCGGCACCCTGTCGAATCCCGTGCACGCAGAGAGGACCCGGCGATGAGCAACCGCCCGCTGTACATCCACCACGTCAACTTCCCGACGACCGACGTCGACCGCACCCGCGAGTGGTACGCCATGGTCTTCGGGCTCAAGGCGATCACCCCCAAGAGCAACACCCGCGTTCTGCTGATGACGCGCGGCAACTTCGACCTGCACTTCACCCCGGTCGAGGAGATGGACCGCATGGCGCCCTACCACTTCGCCATGGAGGTGGAGGACTGGGACGGCTTCCTGGAGCACCTCAAGGAACTCGGCGTCCGCCACACCCGGCCGATCGAGCGCCCCGAGAACCAGTCGAAGTTCTGCTACATCCACGACCCCGACCACACCATGATCGAGCTCGTCTACCACGGCAAGCGGCCCGCCTGACCGGCCCCGATCACCCCTACTGCTGGAAGGCTCCCATGGGCGTCGCACTTTCCGACGGCACGAAGATCTACTACGAGCGCCACGGCGAGGGACCGCCGATCCTGCTCGTGCACGGCTCGGGCGGCCACCACGCCGCCTGGTGGCAGCAGGTGGCGGTCCTGCGCGAGCACTACACCGTCGTGACGGTCGACCTGCGCGGCTTCGGCAACTCCGGCTCCTCCATGCCGGAGTTCGACGGCCAGGACTTCCCCGGCGACATCGTCGCGGTCCTCGACCGGGAGGACCTCACCGACGTCCTGCTGTTCGGCCAGTCCATCGGCGCGGTCGCCGCCCTGCGGGCCGGGCTGCTCCGCCCCGGACGGGTCTCCGGTGTGGCCCTCGGGCACTCCCTCGGCTCCATCAGCCATCCCGAGCTGTCGGAGCTGGTCGCCGCGGACCGGGCCGAGGCGGTGCGGCTGCCCGTCATCGACCGGCTGCTGACCAGGGAGTTCCAGGAGAACGAGAAGGCGATGACCTTCCTGTTCCAGCAGCAGGGGACGTTCAACGTCGCCACCATGGCCGACCTGCGCAACCTCAGCGCGGGAGGCCCCTCGGTCGAGGAGGTCACCGCCTCCGGGCTCGACATCACCTTCCTCGCGGGCGAGCGGGACGCCGTCATCAGCCCGGCGACCGTCAGGAGGGCGCACGAGCTCGTCGAGGGCTCGCACCTCGAGCTCGTCCCCGGCGCCCCGCACTCCATGTACTGGGAGCGCCCGGATCTGTTCAACGCCGCGCTGATCCGCATCCGCGAGCGCGTCTCCCAGCGAAAGGCACCGGCATGAGACTCACCCTTGCGGAGGCGGACGAGATCGTCGCCGCCGCGCAGAAGCGGGGACAGGACATCGGCAAGGCGTTCAGCGTCGCGGTCGTCGACGGCGGCGGGTTCCTGCTGGTCGTCAAGCGCAGCGACCGGGCCCGCCCGCTGACCCCGAACATCGCCATCGCCAAGGCCTACACGTCCGCGGTGATGGAGCGGCCGACGAGCATGCTGCGCGACTGGGCCGACAGCAACCCCGGCTTCTTCGCCCAGCTGTCGACCATGGGCTCGCAGCCGATCGTCGCCACGCTCGGCGGCGTCACCGTGAAGCGGGACGGAGAGATCATCGGCGGTCTCGGCGTCTCCGGCGGAACCGCCGCCGAGGACGAGCAGGTCTGCCTGGATGTCCTGGGGTCGCTGGGCTACCAGCTCGACTTCCAGGCATGGGGCGGCGCGAAGCAGCAGGAGGCCGGTCGTGGCTGACACCTACAAGTTCCGGATCGACCACCACGGCAGCCTGATCCGGCCCGCCGAGCTGCTCGGAGCCCGGGCGCGGCACGCCGCCGGCGAGCTCGACGCGGCGGGGCTGCGGGCCGCGGAGGACGAGGCCATCGCCGACGCCGTCCGCTTCCAGCGCAGGCTCAGCCTGGCGGTCGTCACCGACGGCGAGTTCCGCCGCGAGGACCCGCGCGGCGCGATCCTCGAGAACGTCGGCGGGTTCCACCGCACCGGCGAGACCGACGGCCACGGCCTCCCGGTCTGGACGGCGTCCGGGGAGCTCACGTCCGACGGCCCGCTCATCGCCGACGACGTCGCCGCGGTCGCCGCGCAGACCGCCATCGCCGCCAAGGCCACGCTGCCCTCCCCGGCCTACCTGGCCGCCCGCACCTTCGACCCCGGCGCCCCGGGGCCGTGGAAGAGCGCGACCGAGCTCGGCGAGGCGCTCGCGGAGATCATCCGTGCGGAGATCGAGCGGCTGATCGCCCGGGGCGTCCGGCTGATCCAGCTCGGCAACCCCGCCTACGCCAGGTCGCTGTTCGGCCGCGGGGAGGACGTCCTGACCCTGGCCGAGTCGATCGCGATCGACACGCTCGCGGTGGATCTGGCCGGCAAGCCGGGGGACGTCAGGATCGGCCTCAGCCCGACCCATCGCGCGTCCGGCGCCGTCGACCGGGCCGCGGCGGAACGGCTGTTCGGCGAGCTGCCGGTCGACCGCTGGGTGCTGCCCTACCTCACCGGATCGGAGGCCGAACGGGACCTGCTGCGCGCGGTCCCCGCCGACCGCGACGCCTGCCTCGGCATCGTGGACCCGGCCGTCCCCGAACTCGAGGACGTCGACGCGATCATGGATCGGATGGACGTCGCCGCGGAGCTGAAGGACATCGAGGACATCGCGGTCAGCCCGAGCCGCGGCTTCTCCGACCTGGCGGGAGCGCCCGCCATCGGCTTCGACGACCAGCGCCGCAAGCTGATCCACGTCGAGACCATCGCCCGCATGTGCTGGGGCAACGAGCTCTAGCGAGGGAAGCGCGGAGCGCCCGGACCCGTGCGGTCCGGGCGCTCAGGCGTGCCCGGGGATCAGAGGACGTCCAGGAACGACACCGTGCGCTCGGTCAGGAGCGGCCGGACGGTGCCGAGGACGTGCTCGGTGAAGTGGGGGGTCCGCGTGTGCGCCTCGAACCCGGCCTTGCCGGTGTACTGCTCGTAGAGGGTGAACGAGGCCGGGTCGTCGGGGTCGGCGTGGACCACGTAGGCGATGTTCGCCGGTTCCGCGAGCGTGTGCTCGCGCACCTCGAGGAGCGTCGCGCGGATGAGCCCGGCGTCCTCCGGCGCGCAGCGGTAGTGCGCGATGACGGCGTAGGGCATGACGGCCTCCGATGGATCGGTGGGTGTATCGGCGGATGTATCGGTGCAGGTGAGGGCTCGATTCCATCATGGGGCGCCGCGCCCGCAGGGTGCGGGGAGCGCAAGCAATGCATGCCTCGCAGCCCGTAGCCGGTCCCTGCCGCGGTTCCTATCGTGGGCGGTCGGCGCGTGGTCCGCACGCGATACGACCTCCCCCTCTCAAAGGAGCACCCATGCCCGTGCAGCAGTCGGAGACCCTGGCAGGAGGGCGCTGGGTCGGCGGCGGGACCTGGGTGGACGTGTTCGACCCTGCCGACGTCCGGGCGCCGATCGCCCAGGTCCCCGCCCTGACGGCCCTGGACGTCGCCGCCGTCTACGACGCGGCCGAGCGGGGCTTCGCCGTCTGGCGCCGCACCTCGCCGTTCGAGCGGGCCGCCGTCCTCTTCCGGGCCGCCGCCCTGCTGCGCGAGCGGTCCGACGCGGTCGCCGCCGAGGTGAGCGCCGAGAACGGCAAGACCCTGGCCGAGGCGGCGGGCGAGACCCTGAAGGCCGCGGACTTCCTGGAGTACTACGCGGGGGTCGCCCGCGAGGGGTACGGCACGCTCCTGCACGACGTCCGGCCGAACACCCGGGCGGGCTACCAGCACGAACCCCTCGGCGTCGTCCTGGCGATCACTCCCTGGAACGATCCGCTGCTGACGCCGGCCCGCAAGCTCGCCCCCGCGCTGGCCGCGGGCAACAGCGCCGTGCTCAAACCCGCCACCGAGACCCCGCGCTCGGCCCTCCACCTGGCCAGGGCGCTCGACGACGCCGGTCTGCCCGCGGGCGTCCTCAGCGTCGTGACCGGGCGGACCGTGGAGCTGTCGGAGGCGCTGCTGGGCGACCCGAGGATCGCCGCTGTCACCTTCACCGGCGGCAACGCCGTCGGAGACCGGCTGCGGGTCCGGTTCGCCGAGCGCAACATCCGGTTCCAGGGCGAGCTGGGCGGCAAGAACGCCTCGGTCGTGTTCGCCGACGCCGACCTCGAGGCCGCTGCCGACGCCGTGGTCGCCGCCTCCTTCGGCGGGGCCGGCCAGCGCTGCACCGCGACCAGCCGGGTCCTCGTCGAACGGCCGGTGGCCGAGCGGTTCACCGCGCTGCTCAAGGAGCGGGCGGAGGCCCTGCCGGTCGGCCCGGGCGGCGACCCGGCGACCCGGGTCGGGCCGCTGGTGAGCCCCGCCCACCGCGACGGGGTCCTGGCGGACATAGCGCTTGCCGTCGAGCAGGGCGCGCGGGTCCAGACCGGCGGCGGCGCACCGGCCGACCCCGCGCTCGCCCACGGCTGCTACGTCAGCCCGACGATCCTGCTCGACGTCACCGCCGAGATGGACGTCTGGCGGACCGAGGTGTTCGGGCCGGTCATCGTGGTCCGCCCCGTCGACGGCTTCGACCACGCGATCGCCGAGGTGAACGACTCCGCCTTCGGCCTCGCCGCCGGGGTGTTCACCCGCGATCTCGCCACCGCCCATCGGTTCGTCGACGAGGCCGAGTGCGGGCAGATCGCCGTCAACACCACCACGACCGGCTGGGACGTCCACCACCCCTTCGGCGGGTTCCGCGACTCCGGTTCGCCGTTCAAGGAGCAGGGCGCGGAGGCGCTGCGCTTCTACACCAGGGTCAAGGCGTTCGCGATCAACCTCGGGGCCCCGCGTGGCTGACGAGGTGGTGGGAATCGTCGGGGCGGGGATCATCGGCCTCGCGATCGCCCGGGAGATCACCCGGCGACGGCCGGGCGCCCGTGTCGTGGTCATGGAGAAGGAGGGCCGGGTGGCCGTCCACCAGACCGGCCACAACTCCGGAGTCGTGCACGCGGGCATCTACTATCCGCCGGGCAGCCTCAAGGCGGCCCTGTGCACGCGAGGCGCGGCTCTGCTCCGCGAGTACGTCCAGGAGAAGGGGCTGCCCTACGTGGAGTGCGGCAAACTCGTCGTGGCCGTCACCCCCGAGGACGTCGCGCGGATGGACGCGCTGGCCGAACGGGCGGGAGCCAACGCCGTGCCGGGGCTCCGGCGGATCGGCGCCGCGCAGATCCGCGAGATCGAGCCGCACGCCGCCGGCCTGGCGGCGCTGCACTCCCCGCGCACCGCGATCACCGACTACACCGCGGTCACCGAGGCGTTCGCCGGGGACGTCGTCGCGGCCGGGGGAGAGATCCGCACCTCCTTCCCCGTCACCCGGATCACGTCCACCACCGGCGGGGTCGAGGTGGCCTCGGGCGCGGAGACCGTCCAGGTGGACAGCCTGATCATCTGCGCGGGCCTCCAGAGCGACCTGGTCGCGGGACTGGCGGGGGACGACCCGGGGCCGAGGATCATCCCGTTCCGGGGCGAGTACATGAACGTCCTGCCGGAGAAGGCCTCCCTCGTCCGCGGGCTCATCTATCCGGTCCCCGATCCCCGCTACCCCTTCCTCGGGGTCCACTTCACCCCGCGGGTGTCGGGCGAGGTCGAGGTCGGGCCCAACGCCGTGCTGGCGTTCGCCCGCGAGGGCTACCGGCTCGCGCGGTTCTCCGCGCGGGACCTACGGAGCGTCGCGGCCTGGCCGGGATTCTGGAGAATGGCCGCCCGGCACTGGCGGACCGGCCTCGGAGAAATGCACGGATCGATTTCCAAGAAGGCCTATATGAAGGCCGCGCAGAAGTACGTTCCGGAGATCGGTGCCGAGGACGTGGTCCGGGCGGGATCCGGCATTCGCGCGCAGGCACTCGACCGCGACGGCACTCTCGTCGAGGACTTCCGCATTCACCGGATGGGCCGGATCACCGCTGTCAGAAATGCGCCTTCACCTGCGGCGACTTCCTCCATGGCCATCGCCGAGCACATCCTGGACGCCCTCGGGGACGGCTGAGCGACCGGTCGCTCCGCGCAACAACCGATTGCGCCGCACGGACTCCGCAAAACGGCCGGACGTCCCTAGTGTTTCATTCATGACCCGGCAGTGAAACCGCCGAAGAAAAGGAAGGACATCCCCATGTTCGTCGTCGACTCCCAGGTGCACATTTGGAAGGAAGAGACCCCGGACCGCCCGTGGGTCCCGGGGGCGCGCGAGCGGATCCGGCTGAACGGCCACCGCGAGGACCCCTTCTCCTACGAGGAGTGCCTGGAGCTGATGGACGAGGCCGGCGTCAACCGGGCCCTCATCCTGCCGCCGTCGTGGGAGGGCGACCGCATCGACTACGCCCTCGAGGCGTGCGAGGCGCACCCCGACCGCTTCGGCATCATGGCGCGCATCCCGCAGAACAAGCCCGCCGAGGGCACGGCCATGCTGAGGGACTTCGCCCAGAACCCCCACATCAAGGGCACCCGGCTCACCTTCCACCGGCCGCAGGACCGCAACTGGATGATCGACGGCACCAACGACTGGTACTGGCCGATCGCCGAGGAGCTGCGGATCCCCACGATGGTCCACGCCCCGGTGTGGAAGGCGGAGCTCGGCGCGATCGCGGCGAAGCATCCCGAGCTGAAGATCATCATCGACCACATGGGCATCATGGCCCGCTGCGTCGACGACGCGATCGGTTACTGGGTCGCCGAGACCGCCGACCTGCACGGGCACCCGAACATCTACGTCAAGGTCTCCGCGCTCCCCGGCTACTCGACCGCGCCCTTCCCCAACCTCAACATCGAGAAGTACGTGCGCGAGATGGTGGACAAGATGGGGCCCCGCCGCTGCTTCTTCGGCACGGACCTGACCCGGCTCATGGGCCACGGCCTCACCTACACCGACACGATCGAGCAGTTCACCAAGCACTTCGACCTCACCGCCGACGAGCTTGATTGGATCATGGGACGGGGCATCTGCGAGGTCCTCGACTGGCCGATCGAAGGATAAGAGACCATCTCATGACATACACCGCCGACGGCGGCGACGCCGTCATCAGCGCGTTCAACGCGATCGGGTCGGACCACCTGTTCTGCGCGTCCGGGTCGGAGTGGGCGCCGGTCTGGGAGTCGCTCGCCAGGCGCCACCGCGACGGACTGCCGTGCCCGCGCTATCTCGACCTCAAGCACGAGACCGTCGCGGTCGGGATGGCCACCGGCTACGGCCTGGTCACGCGCCGTGCCCAGGGCGTCCTGCTGCATGCGGGCCCCGGCCTGCTGCAGGGATCGATGGCCGTCCACGGCGCGCTGCTGGCGGGGGTGCCGATGGTGGTGGCCTCGTCGGAGTCCAGCACCTACGGCGACGGCGACGGGCCCGACCCGGGCGGCCAGTGGTACCGGAACCTGTCCGTCGTCGGCGGCCCGCACTCCTTCGCCCAGCCGTGGGTGAAGTGGTCCAACCAGGCGGCGAGCGTGGCGACGCTGGCCGCCATGGTGACCCGGTCGGCCGAGATGGCCGAGCGGGCCCCCGCCGGGCCCGCCTACCTCAACATCCCGCTGGAGGTCCTGCTCGACCCCTGGGACGAGCAGGAGGTGAAGCCGGTGGCCGCCAAGGGCTCGACGGTCAGCGCCCCGGAGGAGATCCGGGCCGTCCTCGACCTGATCGCGTCCGCGGCCACCCCGGTGATCGTCACGGAGACCGCCGGCCGCGAGGCCGGCGGGATGGAGGCGCTCGTCGACTTCGCCGAGACCCTGCGGATCCCCGTGGTCGAACCGCAGTCGGCCGTGTGCGCCAACTTCCCGCGCACCCATGAGCTGCACGCCGGTGGCGACATCGGCCCGTTCATGGACACCGCCGACCTGATCATCCTGGTGAACTGCCGGGCGCCGTTCTATCCGCCGAGCAGGCGCCCGGCCCGGGCCGCGGTCGTGGTGATCGACGAGGTCCCGCAGCGGCCCCACGTCGCCCACCAGGTGCTCTACGCCGACCACTACCTCGAAGGGGGCGTCCCCGCCACGCTCAGGGCCCTCGCGAGCGGGGCCCGCGAGCAGGGCCTGGCGCTCGAGGCCGCCCGGCGGCCCGCAAACGAGGAGCAGGCGGCCCGCCACGCCGCCGAGACGGAGTCCGCCGCCGAGGTGGAGGCGCGCGCCGCGGCCGGCGACCGGATCGATCCGGTCCTGGTGGCGCTGCGGCTGCGCGAGCTGCTCGAGGGCGACGAGACGATCGTCGTGGACGAGACCATCACGCACAGCAGGGTCGTGCAACGGCATCTGCGGCGCACGGAACCCGACTCCTACTTCTACGTCCAGGGCGGCCTCGGCCAGGGCATCGCCGTCGCGCTCGGCGTCAAGCTCGCCGAACCCGGCAGGACGGTCGTCTTCACGGTCGGCGACGGGGCTTTCCTCTACAACCCCGTCATCCCCTCCCTGGACGCGTCCAGGGAGAACGGCCTCCCGCTGCTCATCGTCATCTTCAACAACCGCAAGTACCTGTCCATGAAGATGAACCACCTGCGCTTCTACCCTGACGGCGCGGCCGTCGAGACCGGCGAGTTCCTCGGGGTCGACCTGGGCGGGCAGCCCGAGCTCTCCGCCTTCGGCGAACCGTTCGGCATGCACGGCGAGAGCGTCTCCCACGCCACTGAGCTCGTCCCCGCGCTCGACCGCGCGCTGAAGGCCGTGCGCGGCGGCACCACCGCCATCGTCAACATCGCGGTCTCCCGATGACCCCTGATCTCACGACACCCGATCTCACGACACCTGATCCGCTGACACTTCCTCCGCTGACACCCCTGGAGCAGTACTGATGCCTCCCGCGCCGAAAGCCGTGATCCCCGCCGCGGAACTGACCGGATTCGTCACCGCCCTGTTCGCCCGCTCGGGCGTCTCCGACGAGCACGCCCGCACGATCGGCGACGTCCTGGTCTGGGCGAGCCTGCGCGGCGTCGACTCCCATGGCGTCGCCCGGGTCCCCCGCTACCTGGAACTGCTGGACTCGGGGGAGGCCAACCCCACGCCCGTCATCCGGCTGACCTCGAACTCCCCGGCGGTCGCCGTCCTGGACGCCGACCGCGCGCCGGGGCCCGTCGCCCTCTCCCTCGCCGCGGCCAAGGTGATCGGCCGCGCCCAGGCCAACGGGATCGGTGCGGTCGGCGTGCGCGGGACCGTCCACACCGGCGCCATCGGCTACTACACCTCGCTGATCGCCGCCCAGGGACTCGTCGGCATCGCGTTCGTCGCGGGAATGCCGAACATGAGCTACACCGGGGTCAAGGGCGCTGCCGTGGCGACCAGCCCGCTGTCGGTCGCCGTGCCCGTCGAGGGACGCACACCGGTCCTGCTCGACATGGCCACCGCGGGCATCGCCCTCGGCAAGATCGCCCAGTACCGCACCAGCGGACGGCCCCTGCCGGAGGGCATGGCCGCCACCGCCGAGGGCGTCCCGACGACCGACCCGGCCCTCGCCCGGATGCCGCTGCCGCTGGGCGGCGCCAAGGGCGCGGGAATGTCCCTCTCGTTCGAGCTCATCACGAGCGTCCTGCTCGGCGCTCCGATCCTGTCCGCCTTCCACGGCGACGACCCGGACGGCCGGGTTCACCGGCAGAACGCCCTGCTCCTGGCCCTCGACCCCGCGGCGTTCGGCAACGGCGGGGACTTCGCCGCGGCGGCCGCCGCCACGGTGGATACGCTGAAGGGACTGCCACGGGCGGACGAGGAGATCGACATCCTCTACCCGGGTGAGCGCGGAGCCTCGGTCGCCGAGACCCGCGCAGCCGATGGAGTCCCCGTCGCGGCCAAGATCTGGAGCGAGCTTCAGACGGCCGCGGACAAGCTCGGGGTCGCTCCGCCCGAGCCGTTGAAAGGAACGTCGCATGGCTGAACGTCCGGAACGCAGGCCCCGCCGGGTCACCACCGCGCAGGTGCGGACGGTCGAGCGGATCACGCCGCACATGATCAGGGTCGTCCTCGGCGGCCCCGGCCTGGAGGGGCTCGTGATCGGGGAGTACACCGACCACTACATCAAGCTGCAGTTTCCCGCCGAAGGGGAGGGGGAGCGGCCGCGGACGCGGACCTACACCGTCCGGGCCTGGGACGCCGGTGAGCCGGCGCTGACGGTCGATCTGGTCCATCACGGCGACGTCGGCCTCGCCGGGCCGTGGGCCGCGAGCGTCCGCCCCGGAGACGAGATCACCTTCGGCGGTCCCGGCGGCGGCTACGCCCCGGACCCCGCCGCGGACTGGCATCTGCTCGCCGGTGACGAGAGCGCTCTGCCCGCGATCGCCGCCTCGCTGGAGCGCCTCGAGCCGGGCGCCCGCGCCCATGTGTTCGTCGAGGTCGCGGGGCCGGAGGAGGAGCAGAAGCTGGAGACCGCCGCCGACGCCGTGGTCACCTGGCTGCACCGGGGCTCCTCTCCGGTGGGGGAGCGGCTCGTCCGGGCGGTGACGGCGCTGGACTTCCCCGCGGGCGACGTGCACGCCTTCGTGCACGGCGAGGCGGGCTTCGTGAAGGAACTGCGGCGGCTGCTGCTCCTGGAGCGGGGCGTGCCCCGCGACCGCGCGTCCATCTCGGGATACTGGCGCCTCGACCACGACGAGGACGGCTGGCAGGCCGGCAAGCGCGACTGGAACCGCCAGGTCGAACTCGAACAGGACGGCCCCGCCTGACGGCCCGCCTGAGGGGGATGGTGGATTCGGGAGCCTCGCCGGCGGGTGCGGCGCCGCCGGCGGCGGTTCCCGTCCGCGGCGATTTACTCTGTCCTGGATTGTCCGGCTAGGCCGATACGATCTCGCGCATGACGGACGATGGGGCGGCCGCGCACGCCTTTCAGGTGGATCTTCGGGGACTCGTCGATCTGCTCTCGCACCACCTGTACTCGAGCCCGCGGGTCTATGTCCGCGAGCTGCTGCAGAACGCCGTGGACGCCGTCACGGCACGGCTGCGGACCGAACCCGGGGCGCCGTCCGCGATCCGGATCTCCCTGGCCGGCGGCGGCCTGCGGATCGACGATCCCGGCATCGGCCTGACCGAGGGGGACGTCCACCGGTTCCTCGCCACGATCGGCCGCTCCTCCAAGCGCGACGACCTCGAGGGCGCCCGCCGCGAGTTCCTCGGCCAGTTCGGCATCGGCCTGCTGGCCTGCTTCACCGTCGCCGAGGAGATCCGGGTGGTGACCCGCTCGGTGACCGGTGACGCGGTGGTGGAGTGGCGGGCGGCGTCCGACGGCACCTACACCGTCACCGTCCTCGACGAGGAGCGCGCCCCGGGCACCTCGGTCTTCCTGACCCCGCGCTCCGACGCGGAGCAGTGGTTCAGGCCGGAGACCGTGGTCCAGCTGGCCCGCGACTACGGCGCGTTGCTCCCGTACGAGGTGACCGTCGCCGCCGAGGGCCGTGAGGTCCGCACCACCGACAGCCCGCCCGTCTGGGACCGCCGCTTCGCCTCACCCGCCGACCGGCGGGTGGCGCTGCTGGAGTACGGGCGCGACGTGCTCGGCTTCAGCGCCCTCGACGTGGTCGAGCTGGACGTCCCGCTGGCGGGGGTGCGCGGCGCCGCCTACATCCTGCCGCGCGCCGCCAGCCCCGCCGAGGGCTCCCGGCACCGGATCTACCTCAAGGGGATGCTGCTCGGCGACTCCGTGGCAGGGCTGCTGCCCGAGTGGGCCTTCTTCGCCCGCTGCGTGATCGACACCGACACGCTCCGGCCCACCGCGTCACGCGAGAGCCTCTACGAGGACGACACGCTGCTGGCCGTCCGGGAGAATCTGAGCCTCCAGCTGCGCGACTGGCTGGCGGGGCTCGCCGCCACCGACCCCGGCAGGCTCGTCGCCTTCCTCGCGGTGCACAGCCTCGGGGTCAAGGCCTTGGCCAGGCACGACCTCGACCTGTTCCGGATCATGCTTCCGCATCTGCCGTTCGAGACCACCGACGGCCAGGTGCCGCTCGCCGAGTTCGCCCGCCGCCACACGGTCGTCCGGGTGAGCCGGAGCGTCGAGGAGTTCCGGCAGATCGCGCCGATCGCGGCGGCGCAGGGCGTCGGGATCGTCAACGGCGGCTACACCTACGACGCCGAGCTCGCCGCGCTGCTGCCGCGGATCGTCGACGGGGTGCGGACCGAGGAGCTCGCCGCCGACGCGGTCGCCGACGCTCTCGACCCCGTCCCCGCGGAGGAGGAGCTGGCGATGTCGGGCTTCCTCGCCGCCGCCCGCGCCGCGCTCGACCCGCTCTCCTGCGACGTGGTGCTGCGCGCCTTCGACCCGGTCACCGTGTCGGCGCTGCACCTCGACTCGCGTGAGGCCCGCACCGAGCGGACCCGCGCCGAGCTCGAGGCCGACTCCGACGACCTGTGGGCCGACCTGCTCGGCGCCCTGAAGGAGAGCGCGCCGCGGGCACGGCTGGTCCTCAACCACCGCAGCCCCGTCGTCCGGCGGCTGGCCACGATCAAGGAGCGCGCGCTGCTGGCGACGGCGGTCGAGGCGCTCTACGGCCAGGCGCTGCTGATGACCCACCGGCCGCTGCGGCAGGTCGACGCCGCGCTGCTCAACCGCACCTTCGACGACCTGCTGACCTGGGCTTCCCGCTCGCTGGAGGACTGATGAACGCCGAGGAGATCCGCGCCGGCCTCGCCGAGTGCGACCGTCTGCCCAAAGGACGGGTGAAGGCCGAGCGGCTCGAGACCCTGGCCGAGGCCGCCCGCGCCGGGTTCGACCGGAAGCTGGAGGCCGACGTGCTTCTCACGCTGGTCAGGTCCTACGAGTACGGCGGCGAACGCGACAGGCTGCCCGTCGCCTTCGGCCGCATCCTCAAGATCTACGACGAGTTCCCGCTGGAACTGTCCTCCCACACCCACACGATCCACTGGCAGCTCAAGTGGATGACCTACGGTCTGGTCCGCAACCCGGCGGTCCCGCTGGCGACCGCGGAGCGGTGGCTGGGCGAACTGGAGTCCCGGTACCGGCAGAGGGGCTACAGCGCCCGGCCGATCCTGTCCTTCCGGTCGCTCCTGGCGGAGTACCGCGGCGACCGGGCGGAGGCCGAGGCCATGATGGACGCCTCCCTCGCGGCCGAACGCGACGAGATGGCCGACTGCGACGCCTGCGAGCGCAACGACTGGGGCAGCCTGCGCGCCCATCTCGGCGACGACGAGGGGGCGCTGGAGCACTGGGCCCCGATCCTCGACGGCGAGCGGCACTGCATGGAGGAACCGCACCGGGTGCTCGCCAAGGCCCTTCTCCCGCTGGTGCGGACGGGCAGGATCGACGAGGCGCGCTCGGCCTTCCTGCGCGGCTATCCGATGGTCCGCCTCCAGCCCGGGCTACGCGAGGCCGTCGGGTTCCATCTGGAGTTCTGCGCGCTGACCGGCAACGAGGCGCGGGGCGTCGAGCTGCTGGCGGAGCACGTGGCGTGGCTGGACGAGCGCGGCGCCGACACGGCGCCCCGCCTGGGCTTCCTCAGCGGGGCCGCGGTGCTGCTGCGGCGGCTGCGGGCCCTCGGCCACGACGGGCTCACGATCGGCGGCCGGGACGCCGCCGGGCTGAGCGCGGAGATCGAGGCGGAGATCGCCGAGCTGGCCGCGAAGTACGACACCCGGCACGGCGACACCGTGTTCGGCGCCGGGGTCGAGGCCCGCCTGTCCTCGCCGCCGCTGCTGGCGAGCCTCCCGCTGGGAGCGGTCGCCACCCGGCTGCCCGCGCCCGTCGCGGTGGAGGCCGGCCTTCCGGAGGAGACCTTCACGTCCCTGGTCGCCGAGGCCCGGCGGCTCTCGGCGGCGAACCATCCCGGCGCGGTCGCCGCCTGGAGCCGGGTCGCGGCCCGGCAGGAGGAGCCGCCCGCGGATGTGGCCGCCGACCTCGCGCGGGCCGCCGCCCTCGGCCTGGCCGCGGAGGAGCCGCCGGCCGCCGTCGTCGCGATGCTGGCGGCGGCGGAGCTCTACCGCGCCCTCGCCGACACCGCACGGGAACTGCAGTGCAGGTCGGCCGCCGGTGCGATGCTGGCGGCCGCCGGGCGGGAGGACGGTCCCGGCATGGTCGAGCGGGCCGTCGCCGCGGCGGAGAAGGCCTTCGCCGACGGCGTCCTGACCCCCGCCGCCTATCTCAGGGTCCGCTCCCACCTCAGGCACGCCTGGTTCGCGGCGGAGGACACCGCCGCGTTCGAGGCCGAGCTGGCCCTGGCGGCCGCGCTGGACGTGCCGGAGGAGATCGCCCGGCTCAACGACGGCCTGGCCAGGATCCTGCTCGGCAGGGGCGAGACCGACGCCGCCCGCCCCGCCCTCGAGGAGGCGGTCAGGCTCGCCCTGGAGACCGGACGCCCGTGGGAGGCCGCCGACCGGACCGCGATCCTCGCCCAGCTCGCCCTCGAAGCCGGTGATCCGGCCGAAGCCGAGACCCTCGCGCTGCGAGCGGCGGAGTACGGGCGCGGAGCGGCCGAGCCGGACCTGATGGCCGCGATCGCCTCGCTTCGGGTCGAGATCCTCCAGCGACAGGACCGGCACCTCGACGTGGTCGCCGCCGCGCTGGAGGCGGCCGGTCTCTGGTCGGAACTGGCCGAGCCCGACACCCTCCACAACACCTTCATCGCCGCCCGCGCCTACCAGGCCCTCGACCGCCACGACGAGGCCCTGAGCCTCTACGACCAGGTCGCCGACCGGATCGAGATCCCCTACCAGGGCGTCTCCCTGGCGGGAGCGCGGCGCTCCCTCGGCGACGCGCTCAAGGCGGGTGCCCGGTACGACGAGGCGGCGGAGCAGTACCTTCAGGCGGCGCTGATCGTCCAGGACGATCCCCGGTTCACCCGCTTCCTCGCCGAGCTGTCCTGGTCGGCGGGGGAGGCGCTGGAGTACTCCGCCGGGCCCGACAGCGCGGCCGCGGCCTATGCGCGGTCCGCCGCGCTGTGGAAGGAGTGCGACGCGCTCGACCCCTACGTGCGCACCAGCAGGGCCGCCGCGTGGTGCCGTTTCGAGTGCACCGGCGACGACGATCCGGGCATCGTGGCGATGCGCGCCGTCGTGGCCGAGCTGGAGGCGGCGCCCGCAGGGGAGGAGAGGGCGGCGCTCCTCGAGGACACGCGGTATCAGCTCACGCAGATGCTCCGGCGTGTTTCGAACACCTGAGCGAGCTCCCGGAGTACGCTCGCGGGCATGTGGGAAGAAGAACAGATCATCGCCGAGGTCGCGGCCGCCGGGCCGGTCTGCATCACCCGTCACGGGCGCCGGTACCCGGTCCGCGTCATCGAGCAGTGGCAGGAGCCGGGCGGCGCGCGCCAGTACCGGCTCCAGGTCGCGGGCGACCGCGGCGTGCTAGCGATCGCCGAGGTCGTCGCCCGCGGCCAGGGCTTCGCCCTGCGCCACTGGTGGACCTGACCCCTCCGGCGGCGCGCCGTCCGCCGCCCTGAACCTGTGGATCAGCGCGACGGCCACCGAGGCGACCGGGGCGGCGAGGAACGCCCCGGTGATCCCCGCGACGGTGCCGCCGAACGCGATCACCACCAGGATGACGGCGCCGGGCAGCTCCAGCGCCCGGCCGTAGATCTGCGGCGCCAGGATGTGGCCCTCGAGCTGCTGGACCGCGATGGTGACGATCACCACGATCAGCGCGACCAGCCAGCCCTTGGCCACGAACGCGACGATCGCCGCGAGCATTCCGGCCAGGAACGCCCCGACGATCGGCAGGAACGCCCCCACCCAGGTGAGGACGGCCAGCGGCAGCGCGAGCGGCACCTGGAGGATCCACAGGGCGAGCCCGATGAAGAATCCGTCGACGAAGCCGACGACGGCGATGCCCCGGATGTACCGGCTGATGACGTCGAAGGAGAGCTGGACGCCCGACACCAGCCGCTCCCGGCCGCCCGCGGGGAACAGCTCCGCCAGCCAGTGCAGCAGGCTCCGCCCGCCATGGGTCAGGTAGATCGCCAGAACCAGCGCCAGGACGGTGCCGACGAGGATCTCTCCCGTGGTCCTGATCCCGCTGATGGTCCCGCTGGCGATCTTGCCGGACTGTTTCGTCAGCCAGGAGCGTCCCTGGGCGATCAGGTCGGCGACGTGCCGGTCGTCGAGGCCGAAGGTCGCGGCGGCGTCCCTGGCCTTGTCGCGGATCTGGTCGACGCTGCCGCTGAGCTCGTCCATGCTGCCGGCGGTCGGCCGGGCCAGCAGCAGGAACAGCCCGGCGGCGAGCAGCAGCCCGGCCAGGCAGACCACCGTGGTGGCCAGGGCCCTGTTGAGGCCCCGGCCCATCAGCCAGCGGCGCGGCGGGATCAGCACGGACGCCACGAAGACGGCCAGCACGACCGGAATCGCGACGGTCCGCGTCTCGTACAGCAGCCACACCGCGATGGCGGCGAGCACCACCACCAGAAGCCGGTGCCCCGCCCGCAGCGTCGACCGCCGCAGTCCCCCCTCATCGATCACATGATCAACATGCCCGGCCGGGAGCGGGTCAGTCCCGCTTGAACATGCCCTTGACCTTGTCGGCCGCATCGCCGACCGCGTCCTTGACCTTCTCGGTCGCCTGCTGGGCCTGACCCTTGACCTGGTCGCCCTTGCCCTCGCCCTGGAGTTCGTCGTCGCCGGTCATCTTGCCGAGGGCTTCCTTGCCCTTGCCCTTGAGCTCGTTGGCCTTGCCTTCCAAGTCACCCATTCTGAACTCCTCCGTCCGGAATCCGCCGAAGCGGCTCGCAGAGCACCCTGCCCTCGGGCGGGGACCGCTAGCTCCCGCCCCGGCAAAGACGCGTCTGATCATTTTTGGGGAAACCCGCATGAGCGGGGCCGGGCGGGGTAATGCGGCGTCGGCTGAGGGAGGCTCGATGGGCTGGCGCGAGAGATGGGTCCGGCACGGCGGGCGGCGGCGGATCCGCCGGGTCGCCCGGGACGTGTTCGGCTACCGCGATCTGCGGCCGGGACAGGCCGAGGCGATGGCCGAGGTGCTCCTCGGCAGGAACGCGCTGGTCGTCATGCCGACCGGCGGCGGGAAGTCGGCCGTCTACCAGATCCCCGCCCAGCTGCTGCCGGGCCCGACGATCGTGGTGTCGCCGCTGATCGCACTCCAGCGCGACCAGATGCTCTCCATCAACGGGCGCGGCGGCCGGGCCGTCGTGGTGAACTCCGCTCGCTCCGACGGCGACGCCGCGCTGGAGCGGATCCGCGCCGGCCACGCCGACTACGTGTTCCTGGCCCCCGAACAGCTCGCCAAGCCGGACGTCGTGGAGCGGCTCGCCGCCGCGGGGCCCGCGCTGATCGCCATCGACGAGGCGCACTGCGTCTCGTCCTGGGGCCATGACTTCCGCCCCGACTACCTGCGGCTCGGATCGGTCATCGACCGGCTCGGCCGTCCGCCGGTCCTCGCCCTGACCGCGACGGCCTCGCCGCTGGTGCGCGCCGACATCGTCGAGGTCCTCGGGCTCGCCGGGGCCCGGCAGATCATCCGGGGCTTCGACCGGCCCAACCTCTTCCTCGAGGTCAGGCAGGAGGTCGAGGAGGCGGCCAAGCGGCGGGCCGTCCTCGACGAGGTCGCCGGCCGGGACGGGCTCGGCCTGGTCTACACCGCGACCCGCAAGGACGCCGAGGCCTACGCCGAGGAGCTCGCGGGAACGGGACGCCGGGTCGCGGCCTACCACGCGGGCCTGAAGGCCTCCCTCCGCGAGGAGGTCCACCGGCGGTTCCTGGCCGACGAACTCGACGTGGTCGTGGCGACCTCGGCGTTCGGGATGGGCATCGACAAGCCTGATGTCAGGTACGTGCTGCACACCGCGCCGCCGGAGTCGCCCGACGCCTACTACCAGGAGATCGGCCGGGCGGGACGCGACGGGAAGCCCGCCGACGCGATCCTGTTCTACCGGATGGAGGATCTCGGGCTCCGCCGCTTCTTCGTGGCCGGCCGCCCCGACGAGGCCCGTCTCCTCCAGCTCGCCACGCTCCTGCGCGAGCACGGCGGCGCGGTCGCCGCCGCCCGCGTCCGCGCCGATCTCGACCTGTCGCACTCCAAGCTCACCGGCCTGGTGAACCTGCTGGAACGGGCGGAGGCGATCGAGGTCACGCCCGGCGGCGAGCTGCGGTACCTGCGGGGCGGGCCCGCCCCGCAGGACGCCGTCGTGGAGGCGCTGGCCCTGGACCGCAGCCGCCGCCGGATGGACGACTCGCGCATCGACATGATGCGCTCCTACGCCGAGACCTCCGGCTGCCGCCGCCGCTTCCTGCTGGAGTACTTCGGCGAACCCCACCCCGGAGCCTGCGGGACCTGCGACACCTGCCGCGAGGCGCCCGCCGCGCCGGTCCCGGCACCGTCCGCCGAGCGGGGTCCCTTCCCGCTGCACTCCGAGGTCGTCCACGGCCTCTGGGGCGCCGGCACCGTGATGAGCACCGAACAGGACCGGATCACCGTCCTGTTCCCCGAGGCCGGGTACAAGGCGCTGTCGCTGGAGGCCGTCCAGCGGGACGGCCTCCTGACCCTCGCGGGACCGGGCGCATAAGGGCGGGGCTCACAGCCGCCCGGCGTCGCGGGCGGCTGCCTCTGCCGCTTCGAGCTTGCGCTCGACCAGGTCGAGACCGCGGTCCCAGAAGCCGGGGTCGGCGAGGTCGATGCCGACGATCGCGCCGAGCTCCTCCGGCCCGCGCGAGCCGCCCGCCGAGAGGAGCTCGAGGTAGCGCGGCACGAACGCCTCGCCCTCCTCCTCGTAACGGGCGTAGACGGCCAGGGCCAGCAGCTGGCCGTAGGCGTAGGCGTAGACATAGCCGGGCGTGCCGATGAAGTGGGGGATGTAGGACCACCAGGTCCGGTACCCCTCGCTCAGCTCGACGGCGTCCCCGAGCAGCTCGCCCTGCGACTCGGCCCACAGTTCGCCGAAGCGGTCCACCGACAGCTCGCCCTCCTCGCGCCTGCCCGTGTGGACGAGGTGCTCGAAGCGGTTCATCGCGACCTGGCGGAAGACCGTCGCGATCGAGCCCTCGATCGACTCGGCCAGCAGCGACAGCCGAGACTCGGGGGTCGGGGCGTGCCGCAGCAGCCGCTCGAAGACGAGGGTCTCGCCGAACACCGAGGCGGTCTCGGCGAGCGTCAGCGGCGTCGACATGTGGAACAGGCCCTGACGGGAGCCGAGCACGCCGTGGACGCCGTGGCCGAGCTCGTGCGCGAGGGTCAGCACGTCCCTGCGCGTCGAGGTGTAGTTCAGCATCACGTACGGGTGCACCTCGGGGGTCCCGTAGGAGCAGAACGCGCCGCCGCGCTTGCCGGGACGGACCGGGGCGTCGATCCAGCGCTCGTCGAAGAAGCGGCGGACGATCCCGCCGAGTTCGGGCGAGAACCCGGAGTAGGTCTCCTGGACGAGGTCGCGCGCCTCGGCCCACGGGACGGACTCGTCGCCGTCGGTCACGGCGGCCATGCGGTCGTAGTCGGAGATCCGGTCGAGGCCGAGCAGCCCGGCCTTGAGGCGGTACCAGCGGCGCGGCAGCTCGTAGCGGCCCCTGACGGCCTCGATCAGCGCGGCCACCGACTCGTCGGACGCCTCGTTGGCCACGTTCCGCGAGGCCAGCCAGTGCGGGTAGGAGCGCAGCCGGTCGTCGGCCGCCTTGTCGGCGAGCAACGTGTTGAAGACGAAGCCACGCGTGCGCAGCCCGGGTTCGAGCGCCGCCGACACCCGCTCCGCCGCGTGCCGCCGCACTTCGCGGTCAGGCGATGCCAGCCGGGAGAGCCCGACCTCGAGGGCGACCGGCTCTCCCTCGCCGAGGTCGACGCGGAGGGCGGCGGTCTGCTCCTGGAACAGCCGCACCCAGGCGTTCCGGCCGGACGACGCCTTCTCGGCGAGGATCTTCTCCTCCGGCTCCGTCAGCAGGTGCGGCCGGTGCTGGCGCGCGGTGACGAGGTGGTGACGGGCGAAGTCGAGGCCGTCGGCGGCAAGGAGCTCCTCGGCCTTGGCGTCGTCGAGGGCGGCCCACTCGAGGCCGAAGAACAGGAGCGCGGTCCTGATCCCGGTGCCCTTCTCCTCGACCCGCTGGAGCAGCGCGCCGTTGGCCGGGTCGGCGGTGGCGACGGAGAAGGCGAGCTGGGCGTAGGTGCCCGCGCGGGTCGTGAGCTCCCTGATCGCGCCGAGTTCCCGCATCACCTCGACGAGCCCGGGCCCGTCGAGGTCGGCGATTCTTCCGGCGTGGGCCGCGGCGAAGGCCTCCGCCCGCTCTCCGGCCTCGGCCAGCAGCCCGTCGACGGCCTTCCGCGGCTCATCGCCGCCGATCAGATCGCCGAGCTCCCACGAGACCTTTTCCAGTTCAGCGTCCATGACGCCACTTTAGGCGGGCTGGTCGACGGCCTGGGGGGAGAGGACGGATTCGATGACCATCACGGCGGCGCCGATCGCGCCGGCGCGGTCGCCCAGTTCGGAGGTGCGGATCAGGAGGTGCTGGGTGGCGAGGGGGAGGGAGCGGCTGTAGACGATCTCGCGGATGCCGGCGAGGAGGTGCTCGCCGGCCTCGCTGATGTCGCCGCCGATGATGATGACGCCGGGATTGAAGAAGCTGACGATCCCTGCCAGGACGTCGCCGATCTCGCGGCCCGCCTGCCGGATGAGCTGGATGGCCTGGCCGTTGCCCGCCCTGACCAGCCGGACGACGTCGCGGCTGTCGGTGGCGTCCAGGCCCAGCTCGCGCAGCCTGGCGGTGAGCGCGCCGCCGCCGGCGATCGCCTCCAGGCAGCCGGTGTTGCCGCAGCGGCAGACCAGGCCCTCGGGGGCGGTGGCCGCGCGGATGTGCCCGATGTCGCCCGCGGCGCCTCGGGCGCCCCGGTGCAGCCGCCGCTCGGTGATGATGCCGCTGCCGATCCCGGTGCCGATCTTGACGTAGAGGAGGTGGTCGGCGAGGGTCGCCGCCGCCCAGTGCTCGCCGAGCGCCATGATGTTGACGTCGTTGTCGACCAGCACCGGGACGCGCAGCCGCCCCCCGAGCCAGCCGGGGACGTCGAAGCCGTCCCAGCCGGGCATGATCGGCGGATTGACCGGGCGCCCGGAGGTGTGCTCGACGGGCCCCGGCAGCCCGAGGCCGAGCCCGCATGCCTCATCCAGGGTGTGGCCGGTCTCCGCGACGAGGGTCTCGAACGCCCCGATCAGCCAGGTCAGCACCGCGTCCGGCCCGTCGGTGATGGGCACGTCGGCGCTGTGCTCGGCGAGGACCGTCGCGGCCAGGTCGGTGACGGCCAGCCGGGCGTGGGTGGCGCCGAGGTCGGCGGCCAGGACGATCCGGGCCGCGGTGTTGAAGGCGAAGGCGGTGGCCGGACGGCCGCCGGAGGAGATCGCGTCCTCCACCGGGACCACCCAGTTCTGGTCGAGCAGCGCGTCGAGCCGGAGTGAGACCGTCGACCGGGCCAGGCCCGTGAGCTGGACGAGCTCCGCGCGGGTGCGCGGTTCGCCCTGGCGGAGGATCGACAGCAGGGCTCCCGCCCCTACGGTTCCGGTGACCAAATCGGCGTCTCCCCGCGTCGCGCGCATGTTCTGGATCATATGGCCGTCCAGCGGCTCCCGTCGGCGGCGCTGACGGTCACGGCCTCGAGCACCCGCTGGACGCGCAGCCCGTCGCCGAAGGACGGCCGGGGGTCCTCGCCGGCGGCGACGGCCTCCAGGAAGTCCTTCACCTCGTGGGTGAAGGTGTGCTCGTAGCCGAGTCCGTGACCGGGCGGCCACCACGCCCCCGCGTAGGGGTGGCCGGGCTCGGTCATGAGGATCCTGCGGAACCCGGCCTCGGCGGCGGGCAGGGTGTGGTCGTGGAAGGACAGCTCGTTCATGGCCTCGAAGTCGAACGCGAGGCTGCCGAGCGAGCCGTTGACCTCGATCCGCATCGCGTTCTTGCGTCCGGAGGCGAACCGGGTGGCCTCGAACGACGCGAGCGCGCCGCCCGCGAACCGGCCGAGGAACAGCGCCGCGTCGTCGACGGTGACGGGGCCGCGCTCCGCTCCGCCCGCGCCGCCGGACAGTCCCGCCGATCCCTCGGCCAGGGGACGCTCCCCGATGAAGGTCTCGGTGATGGCCGACACCCCGGTGAGCAGGTCACCGAGGACGAACTGGGCGGTGTCGACGATGTGCGCGCCGATGTCGCCGAGCGCGCCCGAGCCCGCCCGCTCCTTCCGCAGCCGCCACACCAGCGGGAACTCCGGATCGACGATCCAGTCCTGGAGGTACTGGGCGCGCACGTGCCGGATCTCCCCGAGCCTGCCGTCGGCGACGAGCCGGCGGGCCATCGCGATCGCCGGGACGCGCCGGTAGTTGAAGGCGACCATGCTCCGCACGCCCCGCGCCGCGGCGTCGTGCGCCGCCGCGGCCATGGCCTCGGCCTCGGCGACGGTGTTGGCCAGCGGTTTCTCGCAGATCACGTGCTTGCCCGCCGCGAGCGCCGCCAGGGCGATCTCGGCGTGGGTGTCGCCCGGTGTGCAGATGTCCACGATCTGCACGTCGTCTCTGCGGATGAGCTCCTTCCAGTCCGTTTCGGCCGCCGCCCAGCCGAGGGTCGCCGCGGCCGCGGCGACCCGGTCCGCCGACCTGCCCGCGACGGCCGAGAGAACCGGCGTCACGGGCAGGTCGAAGAACGCCCCGACACTGCGCCAGGCCTGGGAGTGCACGCGTCCCATGAACGCGTGCCCCACCATGCCCACCCCGATGGGCTGTTTCGTCACGATTCGAACCCCAGCGGCAGGTACTTCTCGGCGTTCTCCTTGGTGATGGTCTCCGAGGCCAGGGTGATCGACTGGGGGACCTGCTGTTCGACCAGGTCGCTCATGCCCTTGCCCTGGGCGACGAGGCGGGCGAGCTTGATCGCGGAGGACGCCATGGTGGGGGAGTAGGTGACGGTCGCCTCCAGGACGGTGTCGCCCTTCTGGATGTCGCGGATGGCGTTGGCGGATCCGGCGCCGCCGACCATGAAGAACTCCTTGCGTCCGGCTTCCTTGATGGCGGCCAGGACGCCGATGCCCTGGTCGTCGTCGTGGTTCCAGATCGCGTCGATCTTCTTGTGCGCCTGGAGGAGGTTCGAGGCGACCTTGGTGCCGGATTCGACGGTGAAGGCCGCGTCCTGCTTGGCCGTCACCGAGAACCCGAAGGTCTTGAGGGCGTCGGCGAAGCCCTTGCTGCGGTCCTGGGTGAGGGGGAGGGTCGCGATGCCCTGGATCTCGACGATGACCGGGTTGGCGGTGTTGGCCGCCTTGAGTTTCTTGCCGATGTAGGTGCCGGCGGCGACGCCCATGCCGTAGTTGTCGCCGCCGATCCAGGTCCGGTACGACAGCTTGTCGGGGAAGATCCGGTCGAGGTTGATGACGGGGATCCCGGCGTCCATGGCCTTGCGGGCGACCTGGTTGAGCTGGCCGCCGTCGTTGGGCAGCAGGACGAGGGCGCCGACCTTCTGCTGGATGAGCGACTCGACCGCGGAGATCTGCTGGTTGATGTCGTTGGTCGGCTCGACCGACTTGAAGTCCACGTCGCTGTACTGCTTGGCGGTCGCCGCGGCGTTCTTGGCGATGGCCGCGATCCAGCCGTGGTCGGCTGCGGGCGCGGAGAAGCCGATGACGACCTTGGTACCGGGCTTGTCGTTGTCGCCGCCGGGCGCGGCGGCCGCGGCGGCGGGCTTGGGGTCGTCGTCGCTGGAGTTGCTGGTGCAGGCCGCCGCGAGCAGGCCGGCGCCGACGGCCACGCCGCCGAGCAGGAAACCTCGTCTGGCGGGCGGTTCGATCGCAGGGGACATGATTTCTCCTTGGGGGGTGGGGTGCTGCTCAGGCGCCCGCCGTGCCGCGCCGCTGGAGCAGCACGGCGGCCACGATGATGAGGCCCTTGGCCACGAGCTGGTCGCTGGTGTTCAGCCCGTTGAGGATGAACAGGTTCGTGATCACGGTGAAGATGAAGAGCCCGAGGATCGAGCCGGTGATCGTGCCGCGGCCGCCGGTCAGCAGGGTGCCGCCGATGATGACGGCCGCGATGGCGTCGAGCTCGTAGAGGTCGCCGTGGGTGGAGGACCCCGTCGTGGTCCGCGCCATGATCACGATCGCGGCGATGCCGCAGCACAGCCCGGACAGCCCGTAGAGCAGGAGGGTGTGCCTGCGGATGTCGATGCCCGCCAGCCGCGCCGCCTCGGGGTTGCCGCCGACGGCGTAGGTGCGCCGGCCGAAGGTGGTGCGGTTGAGGACCACCCAGCCCGCCACGACGATCGCCGCGAAGATGTAGACGAGGATCGGCAGCCCGAGCAGCCGCGTCGTCGACAGGTCGACGATCGGGGAGTTGTCCACCTTGACGAGCTGGGTCTTGCGGTCCGACATCCGCTGGGCCAGCCCGCGGGCGGCGACCAGCATCGCGAGGGTGGCGATGAAGGGGACCATCCGGCCGTAGGCGATGAGGAAGCCGTTGACCAGACCCGCCCCGGTCCCGACGGCGATCGCGCAGACGGACATCACGACCGGGCCGTAGGACTGGGTGGCGACCGTCGTGGCCCAGACCGAGGCCAGCGCCATGACCGCGCCGACCGACAGGTCGATGCCGCCGCCGATGATGACGAAGGTCATCCCGACCGTGATGACGCCGATCGTCGAGGCCAGGGCCAGCAGGCTGACCATGTTCGAGGTCGTCGCGAAGCTGTCCGGCGCGGTGACCATCCCGATGATCGCCAGCAGCACGAGCACCCCGGTGAGCCCGAGGTGCGGGACGCGGCGGATCACGGTCATCACTCGTGCTCCTCGATCGTGGGGAGGGAGTCCATGACGAGGTCGAGGACCCGGTGCTCGTCGAGGTCGGCGGCGGGCGCCTCGTGCACGATCCGGCCGTCCCGGACGACCAGCGCCCGGTCGGCGAGGCCCAGCACCTCGGGCACCTCGCTGGAGACCAGCAGCACGCCGACGCCGTCGTCGGCGAGCCGCCGGACCAGGGCGTACAGCTCGGCGCGGGCGCCGACGTCCACCCCGCGGGTGGGCTCGTCCAGCAGCAGCAGCCTGCAGCCCTCGACGAGCCAGCGGCCGAGGACGGCCTTCTGCTGGTTGCCGCCCGACAGGACCCGGACCGGCCGGTCGGGATCGGCGGGCCTGACCCCGAGCGCGGCCACCATCTTCACGGCCTCCGCGCGCTCGCGGCCCGCGTCGGTCCAGCCGAAGCGCGAGAAACGGCGCAGGCTTGCGAGGGTCAGGTTGCGGGCGACGCTCTGGTCCAGCAGCAGCGCCTGGGCCTTGCGCTCCTCGGGCACCAGGCCCATGCCGAGCCGGACCGAACGGTGGGTGCTGCCGAGCCGCAGCGGCCGGCCGAGGAACTCGACCTTCCCGGTCGCCTTGCGCGCCCCGTAGACGGCTTCGAGGATCTCGGTCCGGCCGGATCCGACCAGCCCGGCGAGGCCGACGATCTCCCCCGCCCGCACCGTGAACGACACGTCCCTGACCCGGCCGGGGACCGAGAGCCCGGAGACCCTGAGGATCTCCTCGCCGTCGGCCGTCCCGCCGGCCGGGCGCGGCGGGAAGACGTACTCCACGTCGCGGCCGGTCATCAGCGACACGATCGTGCGGGCCGGGGTGTCACGGGCCGGAAGCCCGACCGCGACGGTCCTGCCGTCCTTCAGCACGGTCACCCGGTCGCCGATCTCGCGGATCTCCTCGAGCCGGTGGGAGATGTAGACGACCGCGACGCCCTGCTCGGTGAGCTCGCGGATGATCCGGAAGAGGTTGGCGACCTCGTCGTGGGCCAGGGCGGCCGACGGCTCGTCCATGACGATCACCCGCGCCTCGTGGGAGAGCGCCCGCGCCATGCTGACGAGCTGCTTTCCGGCGGGGGACAGCCGTCCCACCTCCATGCCGGGCCTGATCTCGCCATGGCCGAGGCGGGACAGCAGCGCCCGGGTCGCGGTGTGGGCGTCGCCGCGGCGGGTGAAGCCGAAACGCGCGTGCTCGTGGCCGAGGAAGATGTTCTCGGCGACGCTCAGCCCGTCGACGAGGTCGAGCTCCTGGTAGATCGTGGCGACGCCCTGCCGCATCGCGGCCGTCGGGTCGCTGAGGCGCACGAGTTCGCCGCCGAGAAGGACCTCGCCCTCGTCGGGCTGGTGCGCTCCGGCCAGCACCTTGATGAGGGTGGACTTGCCCGCGCCGTTCTGGCCGAGCAGGCAGTGGACCTCTCCGGCCCGGACGTCGAGATCGACGCCGTCGAGCGCCCGGACGCCCGGAAACTGCTTGACGATCCCCTTCATCACCAGAAGGGGCGAGATATCGGCCGATTCCCGGCTGATGTCCTTCATAAACCGGGACGGTAGGCCGACTTATAACAACGGTCAAGCAAAAGATTTCAGCTGATCGACATCCCAACCGATTCGATCATCGAAACCGGACCCCGAGATCCGGTGGTAATTACGGTGGATCTGCCAAGTTTTGATGGCTTTCATCCCCTTCGAACGCCCGTCCGGGGAAGGAATATCCGCATGGACATCTCTGCGAGCACCTCCAGAGCGGCCGTTACCGGACTCCTGGCCTCCGCGCTCGCCGCGGGCGTGCTATCGGCACCCGCCGCGGCCGCTGCCGAGACCGCGCCGCCGGGCTCGTCCTGCAAGGTCTTCGTCACCGTCACCCTGGCGGAGAGGGTGCGGCTCCCCCTGTCGCTGCCCGGCAAGGTCGGCGACGACGGTGAGGGGTGCGGCTCGCTCCCCGAGGGCATGGTGACCTTCCTGGTCAACGTGGTCGGCCGCATCGCCGGCGGGCCCGAGCGGGTCAGATCGTTCCTCGGGCGCGGGCTCGTCCCCTGCTCGACCGACCGCACACTCGGCGGCACCGGCAACAACATCCACATCGCCGTCACCTGCGGAGGCGGCATTCCCTCCTGACCGGTCCCGGGTCACAGCGGGCGGCGGTCCTCCAGGGGGAGCAGCAGCACCTCAAGGGTCCTGGCGCACGAGACGGCGCGGTCGAGGAACCAGTCCAGCCTGCCGGTGGTGAGGACGGCGGGGGTGGATCGGACCGCCAGGGCGTAGCGGGCGTTCCCGCCACCGTCCCGGACGGGCACCGCCAGGGTTCGCACCCCCGCCTCCGACTCGCCGTCGTTCACCGCGTAACCGTCGAGGCGGACCTGGTCGAGCTCGTCGCGGAGCTCGCCCGGGTCCACGATGGTCCGGTCGGTCAGCGCGGTCAGCGGCCCGAGCACCGCCAGATCGGCCGGGGGCGACCAGGCGAGCAGGACCTTGCCCATGGCGGTCGAGTGCAGCGGGCGGCGCAGCCCGATGCCGGTGTCGGGACGGACGGTGCCGCCGACCAGGATCAGGACCTCGTTGCCGCTGCGAACGGCCAGGTCGACGGTCGCGGAGGTGGTGCGGGCCAGCCGGCCGAGCTCGGGCGCGGCCAGATGCAGGCGCCGCTGGTGGAAGGAGAGCTGGCCCAGCTCGGTGATCGACGGGCCCAGGCGATAGCGGGCCGACCGGGGGTCCTGTTCGAGGAAGCCGGCCGCGACCAGGGTGCGGGCCAGCCGGTGCGCGGTCGAGCCGGACAGGCCGAGCCGCCGCCCGAGCTCCGACGCGCTGAGCGCGGGCCCGTTGTCGCGGAAGCAGTGCAGCACGCCGAGCGCCCGCTCGACGGCCTGGGCCCCTGAGGTCATCGGTCACCTTTCCCATATGATGGGATCAAACTTGTCCTACCAGAATAGTAGTGATTTGCTCGGGGCATGTCGCACCAGCCCCCTCCGCAGACCCTCTGGTTCACCCGGTGTCCCGTCCCCACCGCGACGGGCATCGCCGCTGACCTGGGCTGGCTCGCCGGGGAGTTCCGCCCCGACGGCATCGAGGTGCGCTCCCTCCAGGACGCCGACCGCACCGAGGAGGCCGCGCACCACTTCAGCCACACGCTCACGAACCTCTTCCGCGAGGGCGGGAACGTTCCCGCACTGTGGGCGCGCGCCCGCGGCCAGGACACCCGTCTGCTCGGCCTGACCTGGATCGAGGAGCGCCAGGCCGTCCTCACCCGTCCCGAGGACACCGGGCGCTGGCGGGAGGGCCGGCTGGCGGTCCCGCGCCGCGACATCGCGATCGACTTCTGGCGGGCGATGGCGCTCAAGGGCTTCGACGGCGTCCTCGACCTGGCCACCGCCGAGCGCGTCGAGGTCAAGGCCGGACCGGAGGCCCCCCAGTGGGAGGCCGAGCTCCGGGCGCTGCGCGACGGCGAGGTCGACGCCGTCTACGTGAAGGGGGCGCTGGCCGTCGAGGCGGCCGCGCGGTTCGGCGCGGTCGTCGCCCTCGACCTGGACGCGCTGCCCGACCCGCGCTCGCGGATCAACAACGGCACCCCACGGCCGATCACCGTCCACCAGCGGCTGCTCGACGAGCGTCCCGACCTCGTCATCCGATTCCTCACCGTGCTGCTCCGCGCCGCCGACTGGGCCGCGGCCCGGCCCCGTGAGCTCCAGCGGATCCTCGCCGCCGAGACCGGCGCGGGCAGCGCCGCCACCGCCACCGCCTACGCCCACCAGCCGCTCCACCCCGACCTCTCGGACGAGCGCCTGGACCTGCTCGCCGAGCAGGAGCGCTTCCTGTTCGCCCACGGTTTCACCGATGCCCCGGTGGACGTCCGTGCCTGGTCCGACCCGGCCCCCCTCGCCGCGGCCCGTCAATCCCTCTAGGAGATCCCCGATGCGTGTTCGCGCAGTCCTGCCCCTCGTGCTGGCCCTGACCCTGCCCTTCACCGCCGCGTGCGGCTCCTCCGGGGACGAGGCCGGCGCCTCCGGGACGGTCGTCGTCCGGATCCCCGACCCCGGCAACGACGGCTACCTCGCGGCCGCCAAGAAGGACGGCAGCTTCGACGCGGCCCTCAAGAAGGTGCACGCCAGGGTCCAGTGGGCGGGCGACTTCCCGACCTTCGCCCCCGCCGCCCAGGCGATCAACTCGGGCTCGCTCGACCTCGCCATCGGCTCGATCACCTCGGCGATCGCCGCGCTGTCCGTCAAGCCCAGCTTCAAGATCTTCGCAGTCATCCCGCCGGACCGGGCGGGCGAGGGGATCATCGTCAAGAACGGCTCGCCGATCAAGAGCGTCGCCGACCTCGCCGGGCGCAGCGTCGCCGTCGGCAAGGGCGGCAGCAGCGAGTACCTGCTGCTCAAGGCGCTGGAGACCTTCAACGTCCCGGTCGACAAGGTCAAGCGCGTCTACCTGCCGCCGGGCGAGACCGCGGCCGTGTTCGGCTCGGGCAAGGTCGACGCCTGGGCGACGTTCTCGACCTTCCTCGCCCCGGCCGTCACGGGCCTCGACGCCCGGATCCTCGTCGACGGCGGCCAGATCAAGTCCGACAACTACGCGCTCTGGGTGGCCTCGAACAAGGTCCTCGACGCCCACCCCGACGTCGTGAAGGCCGTCTTCGGCTTCCTCAAGGAGGGCTCGGCCAAGGAGATCGCCGACCCGGCCGCCTACCAGAACGTCTTCACCTCGACCGGCCCGCAGGCCGCGTCCGGCGCCCTGAAGGACAAGCTGGTCGCGATCCGCGAGCAGGGCGAACCGGTCAAGAACGTCGAGCAGGCCGACGTCACCCGCTTCGACTCGGTGGCGAAGTTCTTCCTCGACCAGAAGGTCATCACCGCCCCGCTCGAGGTCGCCCAGTACACGGTCGACGTCTCGGCCGCGTCATGACGGCCGTCCTCAGGGGCACCGGCCGGCCGGCCCCGGAGCTGGTCGCCCCGCGGGCCGCCCGGTCGTCAGGGCCGCGCCGCCGCTGGGCGGGCCCGGTCCTGCGGACGCTCGGCCCGCTGGCCCTGATCGGGCTCTGGCAGCTCGCCGTCGTCTCCGGGGTGCTCACGCCCGACGTGCTGACCGGCCCCGGCACCGTGCTGCGGACGGGCCGCGACCTGTGGGCCGACGGCCAGCTCCAGGAGGCGCTGCGGGTGTCGCTGACCCGCGCGGCGATCGGGCTGGCGCTCGGCGCGTCGGCGGGCCTGGTCATCGGCACCGTCGCGGGCCTCACCCGGCTCGGTGAGGAACTGATCGACTCCTCCATGCAGATGCTGCGGGCGATCCCGTTCCTGTCACTGGTGCCGCTGTTCATCGTCTGGTTCGGCATCGAGGAGATCTCCAAGATCATCCTCATCACGGTGGCGTGCACGTTCCCGATGTACATCAACGTCTACAGCGGGGTCCGCAACACCGACCGGAAGGTCGTCGAGGCGGCCAGGACCTTCGGGCTCTCGCCGTTCCAGATCGTCCGGCAGGTGGTCCTGCCGGGCGCGCTGCCGTCGATCTTCGCCGGGCTGCGGCTGGCGTCCACGCTGAGCGTGATCGCGCTGATCGCGGCCGAGGAGCTGAACGTCACCTCGGGGCTCGGCTACCTGATGAACCAGGCCAAGGACTACCTGCGCACCGACGTCCTGGCCGTCTGCGTGCTGCTGTACTCGCTGGTCGGTCTGCTCGCCGACCTCGTGCTCAGGCTCGCCGAGCGCCTGGTCATGCCGTGGCGGAAGGCGGTGGCGGTCCGATGAGCCTCGCCGTCGACGTCACCGGGCTGCGGAAGGTGTACGGCGAGCGGGCCGTGCTCGACGGGGTGGACCTCCAGGTCCGTCGCGGGGAGTTCACGGCGCTGCTGGGCGCCTCGGGCACCGGCAAGACGACCCTGCTGCGGATCCTCGCCGGGATCGAGGGCTCCGACGCCGGATCGGTGCTCGTCCCGCGGACCAGGACCGTGGTCTTCCAGGAGCCGCGGCTGGTGCCGTCCAAGCGGGTGGTGGACAACGTCGTGCTCGGCCAGGGCCGCGGGGCGCGGCCGACCGGGCTGGCCGCCCTCGCCGAGGTCGGCCTGGAGGACCACGCCCTGGCCTGGCCCGCGACGCTCTCTGGCGGCGAGGCGCAGCGCGTCGCGCTGGCCCGCGCCCTCGTCCGCGAACCCGACCTGCTGCTGCTCGACGAGCCGTTCGCCGCGCTCGACGCCCTGACCCGGCTGACGATGCAGGCGCTCATCGGCGATCTGGTCGTCAAGCACCGGCCGGCCGTCGTCCTGGTCACCCATGACGTCGAGGAGGCCATCGCCCTCGCCGACCGGGTCCTGGTCCTGCGCGGCGGGGAGTTCGTCACCGACGTCCGGGTCGAGCTCGACCGGCCGCGCGACCGCGGCACCGCGGACTTCGCGGAGCTGCGGCGCTCCCTCCTCGCCGACCTGGGGGTCACGGTATGAGCAGGGCCAAGGAGATCGCCCGGCGGTGGATCGACGTCGCGGGGGCGGAGGTGACCGGTCTCGCCGACGAGCTGTGGGGGTACGCCGAGCCGTCGCTGCGCGAGTGGAGATCGGCCCGCGCCACCGCCGCCCTCCTGCGCTCCCACGGGTTCGAGATCGCGTGGGGCACGGGCGGCTTCCCCTCGGCGTTCACCGCGACGCTCGGTTCCGGCGGCCCGGCGGCGACCGCGTCGGCTGGATCGGCCATCGGCCACGCGGGCGCCCTGTCGGCCGCGCGTTACCTGGCGGCCACCGCGCTCGACCTGATCGAGCGGCCGGAGACGCTGGCCGCGATCAAGGAGGAGTTCGCGGAGCGGTCCGCCGCCGAACCCTGGCGGACCCTGCTGCCCGACGAGGCGCTGGCACCGCTCCACCCGCCGCCACCGGAGTTCCTCGCCGCCACCGGCCAGGACTGGAACCCCCGCACCCGACCGCCGCTGATCTCCGCCGAACCGCTCGGCGAGGTCTGAGAGGACCCCATGACGGAGATCCATCTGACCCTGCCCGCCCGCGGGCCGTTCGACCTGCTGGAACGGGTCGCGCGCGGCGCCGACCTGTCCGGTCTCGACGGCCTGTATGCGCCGTCCGACCCCGGCGGGCTGGACAGCCTGGTCGTGGCCGCGGGGGCGCTGCGCGCCACCCGGTACACCCTGACCGCCGCCGCGTTCTCACCCCGCGTCTCCACCCCGGTCTACGCCGCGAAGTTCTCCGCCTCCCTCCAGCGGTTCTCCGGCGGCCGGTTCGGCTGGCACCTGGCGGGCGCCGCCCCCGACGTCACCGCGGAGTTCCTGACCGTCGCCAAGGGCGTCTGGACCGCTCCGGACTTCAGCTTCGAGGGCCGTCACTTCTCGGTCCTCAAGGGCGGGCTAGGGCCCGTCCTCGCCGCCGGGCCCTTTCCGCGGGTCTACCTGTCGGGGACCTCGCCCGCCGAGCTGGAGCTGTCGGCCCGCCATGCCGACGTCCACGTGTTCGACCCGGCCGACGACATCGAGGCCCTGCTCCCGGCCGGGGTGACCGCGGCTCTGCGGGTCACGGCGGAAGAACTCGGCGACCATCTCGGCCGCGCCGGGATCTACCTCGTCACGAGCGGGGAGCCGCTGCGCGACGCCTACCGGATCGGAGAATCCCGTGTCGGCTGACCTCTACTGGCGCGTCCACATGGAGGGCGACCAGTCCTCGCTCCGCAGCCGTGCGCACGTCCGCGGCGGTTTCGAGCCGGGCGGCATCGCTCCGGGCGTCCGCGGCGGCCGTCCCGACGGGTTCACCCACCTCGACTACATCGGCGAGGTCGCCAGGACGACCGAGGCGGCGGGCTTCACCGGGGCGCTGCTGCCGTCCTTCCCGCACACCGACGACCCGTGGGCCGCCGCGGCCTCCCTCGCCCGGGAGACCAGCACCTACCGGTTCATGATCGCTTTTCAGCCGGGCTTCCTGCATCCCGTCCAGGCCGCCCGGATGGCCGCCTCGCTCCAGCTCGCGACCGGCGGCCGGGTCGTCTTCAACATCATCTCCGGCGGGGGAGGCCCGGCCCAGCTCTGGTGGGGCGACAAGGTCGACCATGACGACCGCTACGCCCGCACCTCGGAGTTCCTCGACGTCCTCAAGGGCGTGTGGGCCGGCGGCTTCACCCACCATGGGCGCTTCTACCAGGTCGAGGACGAGAGCCTCCCCGAGCTTCTCGCGGGCCGGCCGCTGCCGGAGATCTTCTTCTCCGGCTCCTCGCCCGCCGCGATCGCCGCCGCCGGACGCCACGCCGACTACTACCTGTCCTGGCTGGAGCCGTTCGACGCCCTCGCGGAGAAGTTCGACCAGGTCCGTGCGCACAGCGAGACCCCGCCGCGCTTCGGCGTCCGTGTCGACGTCCTGGCCCGCGAGACGGAGGAGGAGGCTTGGGAGGAGATCCGGCAGGGCTGGGCGAACCGTCCGTCCCCGGCGGGCCGTGAGGGCGGCGATTCCATCGGCGTCGCCCGTTCCGCGGCCTTCCTGGCCGACGCGGGCGACGGGTTCCGCGCCCGCGAGGTCGCCCCGAACGTGTGGGGCGGCTTCAGCGAGCTCCGCGACGGCCCCGCGTTCGGTCTCGTCGGCTCCTACGCCCAGGTCGCGGCCCGTCTCGACGAGCTGATCGCCCTCGGCGCCGACGCCCTCATCCTCGCGGGCGTCCCGCATCTCGAAGAGGCGCAGCGCGTCGGCGCCCACGTCCTCCCGCTCCTGAAAGGCATCTGACATGACGACCCGTGTGGGGTTCTTCCCGCAGAACAACTCGCTCTGGGTGCTCCGGCACCGCGGCATCCTGGAACGCTCCCTGCCCGACGTCGCCTGGGTGAACCTGCGCGACCTCGAGTCCGGGGAACGCGTCGACCCGAGGCTCGGCCTGCCGTCGCTGCACGGCGACCACCTCTTCGACGGCGGGTACGACTTCATCGGCACCGGGGCCACTCCGCCCATCACCGCGCAGGGCAAGGGCCACGACATCGTCTACGTCGCGATCTCCGAGCCCCGCCACGAGAACGGCCGTCTCGTGACCCTCCGGGGGAACGGCATCACCTCGCCCGGCGACCTGCGCGGCAGGAGGGTCGGCCTCGGCCACGGCTCCTGGCAGACGACCCTGGTGCTGCTCGCGCTGGAGAAGGCCGGGCTGACCTGGAAGGACATCGAGCCGGTCGACGTCTACGACGACGCGGCCCGCCGCTTCCTCGACGGAGAGTTCGACGTCTGGGTCGGCTCCTACCCCTATCTCCGTGAGGTCGAGGCCGAGGCGGAGCTTCACGACCTCGTCGCCACCGAGACCCTGTTCACCCACCGGTCCCTCTGGTTCACCGGCAGGGAGTGGGCGGCCGCGCACCCCGGCGAGCTGAGGGCGATCGTCGAGGCGCTCCAGGAGGCCGACCGCTGGACCGAGGCCCATCCGCGCGAGGCCGCGGAACTGTTCCCCGGGCAGACGGCCGAGGCGTGGGAGCACGCCCTCGTCACCCGTCCCTGGGGGCTGCATCCCGTCAGCGCGGAGTTCGTGGCCGAGCAGCAGCGCGCCGCCGACCTCTACTTCGCCAGCGGCCTCATCGACCGCGAGATCCGCGTCGCCGACGCGGTCGTCCCGGAGATCAACGACATCGTGCAGCAGAGCCGGAACTAGCGAAGGCGGGCCGTTCCATGTCCAGGTACGACTATGTGGTGGTCGGCGGCGCGACGAGGAGTTCTGCGCCCCCGATCTGGGGACCTGCTCGGCACCGGGCCCCAGGACGACGGCCGCGACGGCTATCTGCTCTCCCCGGTGGTCCTTCAGCCGCAGAGCCGCGGCACCGTCCGGCTGGTCTCAGCCGACCCGGACGATCCGCCCCTGGTCGATCCGGCCCATCTCACCGAGCCGGAGGACCTCGCCGTGCTGGTCCACGGGCTGCGCGCCGCGCTGTGGATCTCCGAGCAGGACGCGCTCCGGTCCCGTACCGCGGATCGCTCGCCGGCGCCCGACTCCACCGACGCCGAGCTGGCCAGGCACGTCCGGGCCACCGCCGAGACGCTCGCGCATCCCGCCGGGACCGCCAGATCCGGCGCGCCGGACGACCCGGACGCCGTCCTCGACGAGCGGCTGCGCGTCCGTGGCGTCACCGGGCTCCGGGTCGCCGACCCCTCCGCCGCCCCGGTGGTCACCCGGGGCCACCCCGCGCCCCCGGCCGTCGTCATCGCCGAACGCGCCGCCGACCTGATCCTCGCCGACCTCTACTGGCCTCCGGACTGAGCCCGTGCGGCGAGGAACCCGGCCCGCAGCGCCTCCGTCTCGTCGGCCAGGAAGTGCTCGAAGGAACGGGCGGCACGGCCGGTCAGGTCCTCGACCGCCGGGGTGGTGGCCGCCAGCGAACCGGCGGCCACCTGCTCGGACAGCACGCGGAGGTCGTCGGCGAAGGACTCCGGCAGGCCCTGCTCCCGGAGGGCGGCGGCGAGCTCCGCGGGGGTGAGGTCCACCAGGCCGACCGGCTCGCCGAGGGCCGAGGACAGGGCCCGGGCGATCTCGGCGCCGGTGAGCCCCTGCGGTCCGGTGAGGACATGGGTGCCGACGCCGTCGCCGGTCAGCAGCGCGGCGCCGCAGGCCGCGATGTCCCGGCAGTCGATGTAGGAGACCCGGGCGTCGCCGTAGGCGTTGACGAGCCCGCCGCCCGCGGTGAAGGCCCCGGCGCCGGTGACGAAGTTCTGCATGAAGCCGCTGGGCTGGAGGATCGCCCAGGCCGGGCCGGCGGCCTTCAGGTACTCCTCGATCTCCCAGTGGGCGCCCTCGGCCAGCCGCCCGCCCGGCCTGGCGTTCCAGACCGACACCTTCACCACCTTCGACACCCCGGCCTTGACGGCCGCGTCGACGGCCGTCTTCTGCTGCCGGACCATCGGCTGCTCGCCGGGCACGGGAACCGCCCCTCCGGCGTTGAGGAACAGCCGGTCGGCCCCCTCCATGGCGCGGGCGACGGAGCCGGGGTCGTCGAAATCGCCGACGACGAAGGCGCAGCCGAGCGCCCTGCCCTTCGCCTCGTCCCTGACCATCGCCCGGAACGGGACGCCCGCCCGCCGGAGGTCCCGCACCAGGAAGCCGCCGATGGAGCCCGTCGCCCCGGTCACCAGAATCATCACGATCTCCCGTCCGTTAAACTGAGGCATCCTCGAGAACAGTAACTCGAGGATGCCTCGACTTGGAAGGGATCATGCCGATGAGCCCGGCCCGCCGTCCCCGCGCCGACGCCCTGCGCAACCGCGAGAAGATCCTCGCCGAGGCCGACGCGGTCTTCGCCGAGCAGGGCGTCGAGGCGTCACTGGAGCTGGTCGCGCGCAGGGCCGGGGTGGCGATCGGCACCCTCTACGGCCACTTCCCGACCCGCCGCTCGCTGGTCGGGGCGCTGGTGCGCGAGCGCAACGAGGAGATCTTCGGTCTCGGCGACGAGCTGCTGGCGGGGCCGCCGGAGGAGGGGCCGGCCCGCTGGATCCGCGCGGTCGCCGAGCACTCGGCCCGCTACGGCGGGCTCGCGGCGATGCTGGCCGGAGGCCTGGACGACGAGGCCTCCGAGCTCCACGACTCGTGCGTGCGCATGGCAGGGTACGGCGACGGCCTGATCGCCAGGGCCAGGGAGGCGGGAGTCCTCCGCTCCGACGTCACCGGCGAGGACGTCCTCGCCCTCACCAGCGCGGCCGCCTGGACCCGCGAGCAGAGCGGCCCGGACCGTTCCGACCGGCTCATCCGCTTCACCCTGGCGGGATTCCGGCCGGACGCGCAGGAGTGAGCGCGGGCGGCCGGTCAGACCGCGTCGAGCCGGACGACCGTGCCGGTGGTCCTGGCGTGCTCGGCGGCCCACACCACGCGATGGGTGGCGAGGCTGGTCGCGGCGTCGCTGGACAGCAGCGAGGGATCACCGGAGGCGACGGCCGCGAGGAAGGCCTCGGTGAGTGCCTCATCGCCGCCGCCATGGCCGTCGGCGGCCGAGGGGCCCGCCTCGGTGGCCGTGTCGACGACCTCCTCGGCGCCGGTCCGGAAGTCGGTGACGCGCAGCGTCCGGCCGTCGCCCTCGACGCAGCCGTGCGTGCCGAACAGCCGGGTCTTGCGATGCTCCATCGGGGTAAAGGCGGTCATCGTGAACGAGCAGGTGGCGCCGTCCGCGAACTCCATGCTGACGACCTGGTGGTCGAAGACGTCGTTGTCGCAGGCGTAGACGCAGCGGCCGTAGGGGCCGGTGCGCAGCGCCGCCAGCACGTCGTCCTCGGTGCGTCCGGCGGTGACGGCGCCGAGCGGCCAGAAGTGCCGCTCGGGATCGGACAGGCAGCCGAGGTACAGGCGCTTGGCGGAGTAGGGGCAGGAGGGCTCGAGCGGGCAGTCCAGGCAGCGGTCGGCGGCTCCCTCCGGGCGCTGCGACGGCGTGAAATGGGCCAGCCCGCCGAACGAGCTGACCCGGACGGGCGGCCGCCCGAACAGGTGGATCAGCCAGTCGATGTCATGGCAGGACTTGGTGAGCAGCATCGGCGCGGAGGTCTCCCGGCTGTTCCAGTTGCCGCGCACGAACGAGTGGGCCTGGTGCCACCAGCCGACCGGCTCCAGGTGCTGGACGCTCACCAGCCGCCCGATCCGCCCTTCGTCCAGCAGCCGCTTCAGGGCACGGGTGTAGACGGTGTACCGCAGCACGTGACAGACCGCGAGGATGATGCCGTTGCGCTCGGCGGCCTCCGCGATCGGGGCGGCCTCGGCGTCGCTGGTCGCCATCGGCTTCTCCAGCAGGAGGTGGTAGCCCTGATCGGCCAGCCGCACCGCGGGTTCGAGGTGCATCCGGTCCTGCGTCGCGATGATCGCCGCGTCGGCGAGCCGTCCCGCACCGGCCAGCTCGGCCCAGCCGGTGAAGACCCGCTCGGGCGGGAGCCCGAACTCGGCGGCGGCGCTCTCGCGCCGGTGCCGGTCGGGCTCGGCCACCGCCACGACCCGCCCGGCGCCGGAGGCGACCGCGTGCCGTGCGTAGGTCTGGCCGCGCAGTCCGGCGCCGACGACGGCCAGGCTCACCCGGGACATGGGATCCTTCCGGTTAGTTACACTGGACTCCATCATTATTAGGCACGGCGACGCGGAATCTCAAGGGAGACCGGTGACCGAAGATCTGGCCGGGGGCGACCTCTCCACGCTCCGGCACCTCAACGGCCTGGCGGTCATCGGGGTGCTGCGCGGGGGACCGGCGCTCACGCTGACCGAGCTGTCCAGGCGCACAGGACTGTCCCGGGCCTCGACCGAGGACGTGGTCCGCGAGCTGCGCGAACGCGGCTGGGTCGGCGAGGCGGAGCCGACCGCGGGGAGCGTGGGGCGTCCCGCCCGCCGCTACCGTTTCAGGGCCGACGCGGGCCGGGTCCTGGGCGTCGACGTCGGCGGTCACAAGATCCTCGCCCAGGTCGCCGACCTCGACGGCGCCGTGCTGCACACCCGCCGGGTCGCGGTCGGTCCCGGGCTGGGGCGCCGGGAGCGGCTGGCCGCCGTGGACGACGCCGTGAACGGGGTCCTGGCCGCCGCGGGCCGCGCACCTTCCACGATCTGGGCCTCGGGCGTGGCGACCACGGGCCTGGTCGACGGCGCGGGCCGGGTGACGCTCTCCGAGGCGCTGCCGGAATGGACCGGAGTGGACCTCGCGGCCCATCTGGGCCGCCTGGTCGAGGGCCCCGTCCTGGTCGAGAACGACTGCAGGCTGGCCGCGCTCGCCGAGTCCTGGACGGGCGTCGCACGCGATGCCGAGGACGTGGTGTTCCTCCTGGCGGGCCTGCGCACCGGCACCGGGCTGATCATCGGAGGCAGGCTCCACCGGGGCTTCGCCAACGCCGCGGGGGAGATCGGGGCGCTGCCCGCGGCGGGCTGGTCACGCGCCCGAAACCATCTGAAGGCCTGGACGGCCCCCGGAGCCGTCGCGGACGTCTTCGCCGCGGCGCGCTCGGGGGACCGTGAGGCGGCCGAGGCCGTCGATCGCTATGTACGTGATCTCGCGGTGGGAGCGTCGGCGCTGGTCCTGACCCTTGACCCGGAACTGGTCGTGATCGGCGGCGGGTTCTCCCGCTCGGCCGACCTGATCGTCGAACCGCTCCGGCGCGAGCTGGACCGCTGGTGCCTGCGCACGCCGGAGATCAGGGTCTCGGCGTTCGGCGACGAGGGGGTCGCCCTCGGCGCCGTCCGCCTGGCCCTCGGCCACGTCGAGTCGGCCCTGAACCGCAGGCCCCCTAGGGGAGCAGCAGCGGCCCGGGCGAGGTGAGGTTCCGGAGGCCCTTCGTGGTGATCCGGCCCTTGCGGTTGGCGAAGACGTAGAGCCTTCTGTTGCTGTTGACGACCAGTTCGGGACGGCGGTCGCCGCTGAGGTCGACCAGCGCGAGCGCCCTGCCGAAGCCGTCGCCGTCGGCGGGGGAGCCGGGCACGCCCCTGGTCGCCTTGGTGAGGACCTGGACGCTCCTGGTCCGCAGCCCCTTCCTGCCGCCGAACACGATGAGGACCATGCCGGAGTGCTTCCCGCGGACGCTCTCCTCGTGGTCGCTGACGACGAGGTCGGCGTAGCCGTCGCCGTTGACGTCACCGGCGGCCAGGGCGGAGCCGAACACGCCGCCCGCCGCGCCGGGAACGCCCGGCGTCCCCTGGTCGAAGCCCGTCGGCGCGGCGAGCCCGCCACGGTGGGAGAGCAGGACCTGGATCCTGGAGCCGCCGTCGGTTCCGCCGGCGAAGTCGTCGCGCCCGTCGCCGTTGAAATCGGCCGACCGGCCGTTCCAGGCGTTCTTCAGCCGGAGCGGCACGGGCGCGGACAGCCCCTTCCGCGTGCCCCTGAGCAGGAAGGACGCCCCGTCGTTGATCGAGCCGCGCAGGGCGATGAGGTCGTCCCTGCCGTCGCCGTCGAAGTCGCCTGCGGTGCCGCTGTAGAGGCCGTCCGCGGAGAGCTTCACGTCCTTCCACGCCCTGCCGCCGTTGGCGAAGACGCGGAAGCCGGTCCGGGAGGGCGCGACGAGGTCGGGCCTGCGGTCGCCGGAGAAGTCCCCGACGAGGAGCTGCGGGTAGCCGTCCGGGGGCAGCGCCCGCTTCACCGCGCGGGGGCCGAGGCCCTTCCTCGACCCGTAGAGGATCGCGAGGCCGGTGGAGCCGTCGCTGATCGCCAGGTCGGCGTAGCCGTCCCGGTCCAGGTCGGCGGCGGCCAGCGCCGTGCCGAACCCCCGTCCGAGCTTCAGCCGCTTCAGCCCCTTGCTGTCGCGCGTGATGCGCTGCGTCCGCTTTCCGTACAGCACGGTCACCAGGCCGGGAGCGGCGGACTCCTCCGACAGGTCCTCGATCGGGGCGCCGACGACCAGGTCGCTGCGGCCGTCGCCGTTGAAGTCGTAGGGCTTCGCCGGACGCGGTGCGGCGGAGGCGGATCCGGGGAGGGCGGGGACGGTGACGGCGGCGGCCAGGGCCGCCGCCGTGAGGACGGTTCTTCTGCGCATGGACGACCTGCGATCTGCGGCGGGGAATGGGTGCAGTCTTAGACGTCCGGTATGTGAGATTTGTTCGGAGGGGCCGCGCCTCCGGGATCAGTTGGCGGCGAACAGGTCGTTGACCTCCTTGTTGGCCGCGGTCAACGCGGTCCGCGGGTCCTTCTGCCCCAGCCACACCGATTCCATGGCGGTCGCCACGATCTGGTTGATCTCGTCGCCGTAGTCGCTCACCGGAAGCAGGAAGGTGCCGTCCTTGGCGTCGGCCTCGTCGACGAACAGCTTCACGTCGCGGCCGGCCTTGGTGTGGGCGGCGAGCGCGCGGTCGGTGGCGGTGGTGATGGCCGGGAAGACGACGGCCTTGTCGGCGACGATGTTCTGGCAGCCGGTCGAGCCGAGGAACTTCACCCACTTCCAGGCGGCGTCCTTGTGCTTCGTCCCGGCGTAGATGACGTCGGCGAGCCCGTTGAAGGCCGACTTGCGGCCCTGCGGCCCGGTCGGGAGCGGGGCGAAGGCGTACTTCTGCTTCTCCGAGCCGAGATAGGTATTGATCATCCAGGAGCCGGTGATGCCGAGGGCGCCCTTGCCCGAGTCGAGGACGGCGTCGATGCCGAGGGTGCTGGTCTTGTCGTAGGGGGCGGCGTAGCCCTTGTCCATCAGGGACTTGAACCAGGCGACGGTCTCCAGCAGCCGCGGATCGTCGTAGTAGTACTTCGTGCCGAACGGGTTCTTGTCGATGTAGGACCAGCCGTTGGAGACCGCCAGGTCGCCCCAGCCGTTCTGGCCCTGCGAGCCGTCGTTGAGCTCCGGCACGATCCCGTAGGTCGCGATCCTGCTCTTGTCGAACCCGGGCTCGTCGCCGCGCTTGCCGTTCTTGTCGACGGTGAGCCTGGCCAGGGCCTTCTCGAACGTCCCTCCGTCGGCCGGGTTCCAGGTGAGGTCCGACAGATCGACCCCGGCCTTCCGGGCGAGCGCGGTGTTGTAGACGACCGCGATGGTGTCCCAGTCCTTGGGGAGGCCGTAGCGCTCGCCGTCCTTGACCCATGACTCGGCCAGCCCCGGACGGTACTGGGCCAGGTCGATCTTGTCGGCGTCAACCATCGGCTGGATGTCCAGCAGCTGGTCGTTCTTCACGAACTGCGGATAGTAGGAGGCCTGCATCGTGATGACGTCCGGTGCGCCGCCGGAGACCATCTGGGTCGTCAGGTTCTGCCAGTAGGTGTCCCAGGCCGCCTGCTGGATCTTGATGGTGACGCCGGGGTTGGCCGCGGTGAAGGCGTCGGCGCAGGCCTGGTAGGCGGGCTGCTGCACGTCGTCCCAGAGCCCGTAGGTGAGGGTGACCGAGCCGCTGTCGTCGGAGGCGTTCCCGCCGCACGCGGCGGCCAGCAGCACCGCGGCCACCGCCAAGATGGTCTTCTTCACTGAACTGCCTATCCCTTCAGGCCGGAGAACTGGATCGAGTCGACGAGGCGGCGGCCGAAGAAGACCACCAGGAGCAGGACGGGGATGACGGCGAGCACCGAGCCGGCCATGAGGCCGGTCCAGTCGGGCGCCGTGTTGGGGGACTGCTTGAGGAAGATGCCGAGCGCCGCGGTCAGCACCCGGGTGTTCTCGCCGGGGGCCACGAGCAGCGGCCACAGGTAGTCGTTCCAGGTCCAGACCGCGGTGGTCAGGGCCAGGGTGGACAGCGGGCCCTTCGACATCGGCAGCACGACCCGCCAGAAGATCGACCATCGGCTCGCGCCGTCGATGAGGGCGGCGTCCTCGACGTCGCGCGGGATGCCGAGGAAGAACTGGCGCAGGAAGAACACCGCGAACGGCGTCATCAGCAGGTTGGGGGCGGCCAGGCCCTGGAAGGAGTTCAGCCAGCCCAGCTCCTTGACCAGCACGAAGTTCGGCAGCAGGGTGAAGATCGGCGGGATCATCAGGGCGCCGACGAACAAGCCGAACAGGGCGTCCCTGCCGCGGAAGCGCAGCCGGGCGAAGGCGTATCCGGCCATCGCGCAGACCAGGGTCTGCACGACGGTGACGAGCCCGGTGTAGACGACGGAGTTGCGCAGGTAGAGCAGGAAGTCGAGCTTGGCGCCCGAACCGCCCGCGGCCCGCGCGTCCTCCTGGCTCACCAGGCCGAGGACCCGCTTGAAGTTGATCGCCGTCGGGTGCTTCGGGAGCAGGCCCGCGCTGTCGGTGGGCAGGTCGGCGGCCGGGGTGATGGCCGTGCGGAACATCCAGTACAGCGGGAACAGGGACAGGACGAGGGCCAGGACCAGGCAGGCCCAGGACAGGGCGCGGCCGGCGGCCCTCATGCGAGGTCCGAGGTGCTGGCGCGCAGCAGGCGCATCTGGAGGAAGGTGAGGGAGCCGAGGATGACGACCAGGCTGAGCGCGAGGGCCGAGGCGTAGCCCATCTTGAAGTGGGTGAAGGCCTCCTCGTAGATGTAGTAGTAGACCACCCGGGTGGCGTTGACGGGCCGTCCCTGGGTGGTGACGGCGACGACGTCGAAGAGCTGGAAGGAGTCGATCAGCGACACGACCATGACGAACGCGAGGATCGGCCGCATCAGAGGCAGGGTGATGCGCAGGAAGGTCCGCAGCTCCCCGGAGCCGTCGATGGCCGCGGCCTCGTAGGTCGTCCTGGGGATCAGGAGCATCCCGGCGTAGAGCAGCAGGGCGGTGTAGCCCGTCCCGCTCCAGGCGCTGATGACCCCGACGGTCGGCAACGCGAGGTCGGGCGAGGTGAGGAAGCCCTGGTTGTCGAGTCCGGCGCCGGTCAGCAGGTGGTTGACGAACCCGAGGTTGGCGTCCAGGAGCCACATCCACAGCAGCCCGGTCGTGACGTTCGGGACCAGCCACGGGACGACCACGAGCGAGCGCAGCACCAGGGAGCGCGTCAGCCGGTGCAGCAGGGTGGCCAGCAGCAGCCCGCCGCCGATCTGGATGCCGATGTTGATGACGACGAACGCGGCGGTCACCTTGAGCGAGTTCCAGAAGAGCGGGTCGTGGACGAGCTCCCGGTAGTTGTCCAGGCCGACGTACTCGGGGTCGGAGAGCAGGTTCCAGTCGGTGAGGGAGAACCAGGCGCCGCGCACCGCCGGGTAGACGTAGAAGATTCCGAAGCCGATGAGGGCGGGGGCCAGGAACGCGAGGGCCGTGCGGCCGTCGCCGCTCCCGCGTGCCCTGGCTCGCCCCACCCGTGCGGCGGGGCGGTTGAGTAGCGCCGTCACCTGACCTCCTTGGGGGTTGTTGGGGGTAAATCTGGAGGGCTTTCGAAAGCTTGTCAAGGCTTATGGGAATGCGGAATCGAAAGTATTGACAAGTTAACGAAGGTCCTGACACCTTCCCGACATGGCTTCGAAAGACTTCGACCTCCTCGTCGTCGGGGACGTCAATCCGGACGTGATCGTCTCGGGGGCGCCCCGTTCCCCCGCCTTCGGGCAGCGAGAGACGCTGGTCGACACGGGAGAGCTGACGCTCGGCGGCTCCGGCGCCATCACCGCCTGCGGGGCCGCCAGGCTCGGGCTCCGTACGGCCTTCGCCGGCCGGGTCGGGGCCGACGCCGCCGGGACCTTCGTGCTCGACGCCTTGGCCCGCGCGGGGGTCGACGTCTCCGCCTGCGTCGTGGACCGGACCGCGCCGACGGCGCTGACCGTCGTGCTCGTCGACGGCGACGACCGGGCGATCCTGACCGCGGCGGGCGTCCTCGACCGGCTGGAGCCCGCCGATGTCCCCTCCGCCCTGCTGGAGCGGGCCGCCCATGTCCATGTGGCGTCCTTCTTCCTCCAGCCGCGCCTGGCCGCGGGGCTGCCCGGCCTGCTCGCGGCGGCGCGGCGGGCGGGCGCGACCACCTCGCTCGACACCAACGACGATCCGTCCGGCCGATGGGAGGGGCTCGACAGGGTCCTGCCCGAGCTGGACGTGCTGCTCCCCAACGAGCGCGAGGCCCTGGCGATCGCCGGATCCGCCGACCTCGAAGCGGCGCTCCACGCGATCGCCGCGCGGGGTCCGCTGCCGGTCGTGAAGTGCGGGGGCGAGGGGGCGCTGACCCTCGCAGGCGGGGCGCCGCTGCGCGTTCCCGCCGCTCCGGTCGTCCCCGTCGACACCGTCGGCGCGGGGGACGGGTTCAACGCCGGATTCCTGGCCGCCCTGCGCCGCGGCCTGCCATTGGAGCAGTGCCTGGAGACCGCGGTCGCCTGCGGTTCGCTGTCCACCCGCGCCGCCGGGGGCACCGCGGCACAGCCGACCTGGGAGGAAGTCGCCCGATGAACGGACCGAAGATCGTCTTTGTGGGAGCGGGAAGCGTCGTCTTCACGCAGGGCCTGCTCAGCGACCTGCTGGGCCATGAGGAGCTGAAACACGCCCGGATCTCGCTGCACGACATCGACCCCGAGCGGCTGGAGGTCGCCTCCGCCGTGGCCCACCGGATCGCCGCCGCCCGCGGCGCCGCCCCCGTGATCACCGCGACGCTCGACCGGCGCGAGGCCCTGGACGGCGCCGACTTCGTGATCAACATGATCCAGGTCGGCGGCCACAAGGCGACCGTCACGGACTTCGAGATCCCCGCCCGTTACGGCCTGCGCCAGACCATCGCCGACACGATCGGCGTCGGCGGGGTCTTCCGCGCCCTGCGCACCTTCCCCGTCCTGGACGCCCTGGCCGCCGACATGAACGCCGTCTGCCCCGACGCCCTGCTGCTCAACTACACCAACCCCATGGCGATGAACGTCTGGTACCTCAGCGGCAAGGTCCGCAACGTCGTCGGCCTGTGCCACTCGGTCTACTGGACGATGCACGACCTCGCCGCCCTGGTCGGCGTCCCCTACGAGGAGGTGTCCTACGTCGCGGGCGGGGTCAACCACCAGGCGTGGGTGCTGCGCTTCGAGCGCGGCGGCGAGAACCTGTACGACCGCCTGGACGCTCTCGTCGACCGCGATCCCGAGCTGCGCCGCAGGGTCAGGATCGAGATGTACCGCAGGCTCGGCCGCTATCCGACCGAGACCAGCGAGCACTCGGCGGAGTACCTGCCCTGGATGCTCCGCCACGACGGAGAGATCGACCGGCTGCGCATCCCGGTGGGGGAGTACGTGCGGGTCAGCGAGGAGAACACCCGCGAGTACGAGCGGACCCGCGCGGCCGTCCGGGGCGGGATCGAGCTGGAGCTCGCGGGGACGGACGAGTACGCCCCGCAGATCATTCACAGCATCGTGACCGGCACCCCGCGCGTGGTCTACGGCAACGTCGTCAACGACGGGCTGATCTCCAACCTCCCGGCGGGCTGCGTGGTCGAGGTGCCGTGCGCGGTCGACGCCACCGGGGTGATGCCCACCCGGATCGGCGCGCTGCCGCCGCAGCTCGCGGCCCTCAACCGGGCGTACGTGAGCGTCAACGAGCTGACGGTCCGGGCGGCGCTCGAGGGGCGTCCCGACTATGTCCGGCACGCCATGATGGTCGACCCGAACACCTCCGCCAGCCTGTCCCTCGACGCGATCTGGCGGCTGTGCGACGACCTCACCGCCGCCCACGGAGATCTGCTGCCCGAGGCGCTGCGCTGATCAGGAGGCGATCCGGATCTCCAGCCCGCGGTCCCGCAGGACGGCGAGGAGGTCCGGATCGGCCGACTCCCCGGTGATCAGCAGGTCGATCTCGCTCAGCGCGCAGATCGGCGCCATCTCGATCGCCCCGAGCTTGGCGGAGTCCGCGACGACCACCCGGCGGGTCGCCGCCCGCAGCATCCGCTGCTTCATCTCGGCGTCCGGCAGGTTGACGTTGGTGATCCCCGCCTCGGGGTGGACGCCGCCGCAGCCGAGGAAGACCGTGCTGGCCCTGATCCCTTCGAGGATCTTCCCGCCGAGGGGATCGACCAGGGAGTGCTGGGCCCGGCGCAGGCTCCCGCCCGTCACGATCACCGAGAAGCGGGGGAGCGCGGGCTCCAGCTCCAGCGCCGTCCGCAGGCCGTTCGTGAACACCGTGATCTCGGTCAGCTCGGTGCGGGCGACCAGCTCGCGCGCCACATGGGCGGTCGTGGTGCCCGCCCCCATGAGCACGCTCTCGCCCGAGGTCACCAGCCGGGCGGCGGTCTTGGCGATGAGCGCCTTCTCCACCGCCGCGGTGCCGAGGGACAGCTCGAACGACGGCTCCGCCGACGGGGTCGGGACGGCCGCCATCGCGCCGCCGCGCACCCGCCTGACCCTGCCCTGCTCCTCCAGCACGTCCAGGTCGCCGCGGACCGTCACGGTCGAGACCCCGAAGACCTCGGCGAGCTCCGCCACCCGGGCGAACTCCTGCTCGGTCAGCAGGGTCAGCATCCGCTCGCGCCGCACTTCGGTCGGCACCGCCTCGCTCATCGGGCGCCCCGGCGGATGCCCTCGGGGATGAGGTCACCGTGGGCGTCGATCAGCTCGTCGCACAGGGACTCGATGGCGGGCAGCGGCAGCGTGGCGGCGGTGTTGGGGTCGACCATCGCCGAGTGGTAGACGTGCCTGCGGTCGCCGGTGAGGACCGCCGCGACCGTCAGCTCGACGACGTTCAGGAAGGCCCGGTTGAGCGCCACGAGCTGGACGGGCAGCTCCCCGACGGCCTGAGGCCTGATCCCCCCGGCGTCGACGAGGGCGGGCACCTCGACACAGGCGTCCTGCGGGAGGTTGCCGATGAGGCCCGCGTTGCGGACGTTCACGTAGACCTCCTTCGGCCGCCCGGTGAGCACCGCCAGCATCGCCGCGGCGGCCGGCTCCTGGTGCTGCCACCGCATCAGCAGCGGCCGCCCGGCCGACAGCGCCCGGCGGGTCTCCTCGTAGACGTGCAGGTTCTTGCCCGCCCGCCGCAGGTACTCCTCGACCGGGACGCCCAGCCGCGAGGTCTCCCCGGTGTGCCGCATGAACCACGGGACGTACTCGGCGGAGTGCTCGCTGGACTGGGTCGGGAAGTAGCCGAACCGCCGGTACATCTCCACCCTGACGTGCCGTCCGAGCTCGGGATCGGCGTCGAGGGCCAGGTCGAGCTCGGGGTAGAGGGACCGCCCGCCGGAGGAGAACTCCAGCACGAACGACTGGTGGTTGAGCCCGGCGCTGACGAAGTCGACCTCGTCGAGCCCGCGGTCGACCAGGTCGGCGAGATGGGCGTGGGTGTCGCAGACCGCGTGGCAGACCCCGGCGAACCGGTCGAACCCGGTCGCCTGCTGGATCGCGTAACCGGCCATGGTCATCGGATCGCTGGTGTTGAGCAGCCAGGCCTCGGGACACAGCTCGGCCATCTCCAGGCCGAGCTCGACGAAGACCGGGAGAGTGCGCAGCCCGCGGAAGATCCCGCCGATCCCGATCGTGTCGCCGATGGTCTGACGCAGGCCGTACCGGTGCGGGATCTCGAAGTCGCGCAGGGTCGCGTCGAAGCCGCCGACGTCCAGATGGCTGACCACGAACTCGGCCCCGGCCAGGGCCCGGCGCCGCTCGGGCACCGCGACGATCTCCGCCCGCGAGCCCGCCTCGGCGTCCAGGGACCGCACCAGGGCCTCGGCCGTGGCGAGCTGGCCGGCGTCGGAGTCGTTCAGGACGATCTCCAGGCCGCCCCGAAGGTCCTCGCTGAGCAGCAGGTCGGAGACGATTCCGCGCAGGAGCTGCACATCGCCCACCCCGACAAAGACGATCTTCCGCATTCCGCACCTCCCGCCCGGCGCCTCGCCCGTCCGCGAAGATTACTTCACGGCGTGGAGGCGCGCATACGAACGGAGGCCGGGCGGAGTGCGGGCGCCCAGACCTGCGGCGGGACCGTTGCCAGCGGTCCCTGGGGCGCCTAGGTTGCGGCAATGAGCTTCAACCTGGCGACGATGCTGCGCGAATCCCGGCTGGCCGAGCCGGACAAGCCCCTCTGCCACGTCAACGAGCTGACCTTCACCTACGCCCAGGTCGACGAGATCTCGGGCAGGGTGGCGACCAGCCTGGCGGGCCTGGGGCTGGAACGCGGCGACCGGGTGGCGATCCAGCTGCCCAACCTGCCCCAGTTCCTGTTCCTGTACTTCGCGATCCTCAAGGCCGGGCTGGTCGCGGTGCCGATCAACCCGCTGCTCAAGGCGCAGGAGATCGGCTACCACCTGCGGGACTCGGGCGCGCGGCTGCTCGTCACCTTCGAGCTGTTCGCCGAGGAGGCCGCCCGGGGCGCGGCGGACGTGCCGGTCTTCGTGGTCAACCTGCCGGGCGGCGACGTCCGGCCGGAGGGCACCCGGCACTTCGACGAGCTGTACTTCGCCGAGGACACCGGCGAGATCGCCGCGACGGCCGCCGACGACGTCGCGGTCCTGCTCTACACCAGCGGGACGACCGGGGCTCCCAAGGGCGCCGAGCTCACCCACTTCCAGCTCTACATGAACTGCACGGTCGGCGGCGAGCTGTTCGGCTTCCGCGAGGACGACATCGGCCTGGCGGTCCTGCCGCTGTTCCACGTCTTCGGCCTGTCGTCGGTGCTGAACGTCGCGGTCCGCTACACCGGGACGATCGTCCTGGTGCCGCGCTTCGAGGTGGGACCCGTCCTGGACGCCATCGAGCGGCACGGCTGCACGATCTTCTCCGGCGTCCCGACGATGTACTTCGCCCTGCTCAGGGCCGATCGGGCCGGCCGTGACCTGGGTTCGCTGCGCGTCGGGGTCTCGGGCGGCGCCTCGATCCCCGAAGAGATCATCAGGGAGTTCGAGGAGGAGTTCCCCGGCGTCGTGATCCTCGAGGGGTACGGCCTGTCGGAGACGGCCAGCACGGCGACGTTCAACATCAGCGCCGAGCAGCGCAAGGTCGGCTCCGTCGGCAAGGCGATCTGGGGCGTCCAGGTCGCGGTCGTCGACGAGAAGGGCGCGTCCCTGCCGCCCGGCCCCGACCATGTCGGCGAGATCGTGATCAAGGGCCACAACGTGCTCAAGGGCTACCACGACCGCCCGGAGGCGAGCGCCGCGGCGCTGCGTGGCGGCTGGTTCCACACCGGTGACCTGGGCTACCTGGACGAGGACGGCTACCTGTTCATCGTCGACCGGATCAAGGACCTCATCATCAGGGGCGGCTACAACGTCTACCCGCGCGAGGTCGAGGAGGTCCTGTTCGCGCACCCGTCGATCGCCGAGGCAGCCGTGATCGGCAAGGCCGACGAGCGCCTGGGTGAGGAGATCGTCGCCTGCGTCGTCCTGCACCCGGGCACCGACTCCGCGACCGCGGCCGAGGAGATCACCACCTACTGCGCCGAGCGTCTCGCCTCCTACAAGCGCCCCCGCGAGATCAGGATCATGGACGCCCTCCCCATCAGCCCCACCGGCAAGATCCTCAAACGCGAACTCCGCTCCTGACCGTGCGGCGCGGTTGACCGAATCTCGTTCGGTTTCATAGGTTGGCGTCGTGCGAATCGAAGCCGCGGTGCTGCGTGCCGCCGACGCCCCCTACTCCGTCGAGGCCGTGGATCTGGCCGAGCCGGGCCCGGGTGAGGTGCTCGTGCGGATCGCGGGGACCGGGATGTGCCATACGGACCTGCTCGGCCGGGCGCCGGGCGACCGGATCGCCAAGCCGGTGATCCTCGGTCATGAGGGGTCGGGCGTGATCGAGGCGGTCGGCCCCGGGGTGGTCTCCCTGCGGGCGGGGCAGCACGTGGTGCTGTCCTTCGACTCGTGCGGGGGCTGCGCCGAGTGCCGGGGTTCGCGTCCCACGGCCTGCTCGCGGATGACGGCGCTGAACATGCGCGGCACCCCCGCCGACGGCGTGGTCCGCGCCCGTGACGAGCGGGGGACGGCGGTGAACAACCGCTGGTTCGGGCAGTCGTCGTTCGCGACCCACGCCCTGGCCACCGTCGCGAACACGGTGCCGGTGGCCGATGACCTGCCCCTGGAGCTGCTCGGGCCGCTCGGCTGCGGGGTGCAGACCGGTGCGGGCGCCATGCTGATCTCGCTGGGCGTCGGCGTGGGGGACAGCGTGGCGATCTTCGGGGCGGGCGCGGTCGGCCTGGCGGCGGTGATGGCGGCGAAGGCCGCAGGGGCGACGACGATCGTGGCCGTCGACCTCAACGAGGCCAGGCGCGACCTGGCCCTGGAGCTCGGGGCGACCCACGCGCTCGACGGGGCCGACCCGGACCTGACCCGGCGGATCCGCCGGCTGGGCGGCGAGGGCGTCCGCTGCTCCTTCGACACCACCGCCGTCCCGGCGATCGTGGCCGCCGCCGTGGGCTGCCTGCGCGCGGGCGGCGTCTGCGGGCTGGCCGGGGTCGGGTCGGCGGAGTACCGGCTGGACCCGATGGTGCTGCTCGGCAGGACCGTCAAGGGGATCATCGTCGGCGACGCCGTTCCGCAGGTGTTCGTCCCCCGGCTGATCGAGCTGTGGCGGCTCGGCAGGTTCCCCTTCGACCGCCTGATCAGGACCTATCCGCTGACGTCGGTCAACGAGGCCGAGGCCGACGCCGTCGAGGGGAAGGTCGTGAAGCCCGTCCTGATCCCGTGACGGCTCCACCACAATGGGGGCATGGGCGGAAGGCTTCGGGGACGGGTGGAGGGCGCGGCGGAGGCCGCGGTGGCGCGGCAGAAGTACGTGGCGCCGCTGGACGTGCTGGTCGCGATCGGCTGGGTGACGGCCAGGGTCGTCGAGGACTGGCGGCAGGGACGGCTGAAGACGCTGGCCGAACGCGTCGGCGCGCCGCCCGAGCGCCGCGCCGAGATGCTGGAGATCCTGCGTGCCTGGGCCGGGGCCCAGGGCCTGGCCGCCGAGACCTCGGAGTACGTCGCGGCCACCCGCGACCGCCGTGAGCTGGTCTTCGCCGTCCCCGACGACCCGGCCTACCGGGTCCACTGGGTGCGCGCCGACCTGACCGAGGCCCAGCGGGCCCGGGTGACGGCCAAGCAGAACAAGGTCCCCGACCTGATGGTCCTGCTCGGCCCCGGAACCTGCGCCGAGTGCGGGGAGAGCGGTGACCACTTCATGGCCGACGACCTCGGAACCCTCTGCCTGACCTGCGTCGACCTCGACCATCTGGTGTTCCTGCCCGCGGGCGACGCCGCGCTGACCCGCCGCGCGAAGAAGGAGAGCACGCTGTCGGCGGTCGTGGCCGTGTGGAACAAGCGCCGCAGGCGGTACGAGCGCCGGGGCCTGCTCGTCGAGGAGGCGGGGCTGGCGGCCGCGGAGGAGCAGTGCTTCGCCGACGAGGATCTGAGGATGCGGCGCAGGGAGCGCGACCGCGAGCGCAGGGCGGGTCAGGACGTCGAGTTCCAGGCGCGGATGGCCGCCGAGATCGGCCGGCTGTTCCCGCGCTGCCCGGCCGGGCGGGCAGCGCGGATCGCCGAGCACACGGCCCTGCGCGGCAGCGGCAGGGTCGGCCGGTCCGCGGCGGGCCGCGCCCTGGACGAGCGCGCCGTGACGGCCGCCGTCGTCGCCTCGGTCCGGCACGAGGACACCGACTACGACGCCCTGCTCATGGCCGGGGTGCCCCGGCCGGTCTGCCGGGAGCGGATCAGGCCCAGGGTCGACCAGGTGCTGGCGGCCTGGCGTCTCAGCTGAGCTCGTCGAAGCCGGATCTGCGCAGCAGCCAGGTCGTGAACTCGTGTTTCCGCACCGGGTCCGCCAGCTCGATCGTGTCGCCGTCGATCGTCACGGTGACCAGGGTGCCGGGACGCCCGGCCAGCCACGCCCGGACGGCCTCGGCGAGGGCCGTCGCCGGCCGCGGCTCGAACAGGGGGACCAGGAGGGCCGCCGTCGCCATCGAGGGGGTGCCGGGCGGCATCAGCGAGACGAAGTCGGCGGGCAGACCCCGTTCCGAGAGAGCCCTGCGCAGCAGCCGGGTCAGTTCGTCCTTGCGAAAGAGATCGGCATCGCCATCGGTCACCTCGATCACAGCAATTCGCGCCATTTCCCCCACATCCACCCGTCATCTTTCTCCGTGTCAAGATCTGGGACGCCGCAGCTCAGCGTTCAGATCACCGGCAGGGTGTCTCGATTGGGAAACGCTCGGTGAGCGGTGGAATTCAGTCCGCGGAAAGGAGTGGGCCGACCCACGCCTTCTCCGGATCGTGGTCGAGAAGGAGCGTCCGGGCCAGCAGGGTGAGCGGCACGGCCAGGATCGCCCCGACCGGTCCGAGGACGAAGGTCCACACCGCGAGGGACACCATGGTGATCGTCACCGAGAGCCCGGCGGCGTCGCCGACGAACTTGGGCTGGATCAGCGACTGGATGACGAAGTTCAGCACGCAGTAGACGGCGATGACCCAGGCCATCGTCTCGGGGCCCGAGTCGAGCAGCGCCAGCAGGGCGGGCGGCACCAGGCCGATGACGAAGCCGACATTGGGGATGTAGTTGGTGATGAAGGCCAGCAGCCCCCACAGGACAGGGAGCGGAACGTCCAGGACGGCCAGGGCGATGGTGTCGAGGACGGCCACGATCAGCCCGAAGACGGTGCTGACCAGCAGGTAGCGATAGGTGTCCGTCGAGTAGCGGCGCAGCGCCGTGACGAGGCGGGGCCGCGGCCCCTCCAGCCGGTTCAGGGCGCGGTGCAGCCCCACGGCGTCGATGCTCATCGCGTACAGCAGGACCACGATCAGCAGCCCCGCCGACAGCGCTCCCAGCAGCCCGGTGAGGAAGTCCTGCAGCAGGGAGGCGAGCCGCGACGGGTCGAGGCCCGACAAGGCCGCCGTCGCCTGGGCCTGGCCGACCCCCCGGGCGGTCAGGAACTCCGACGCCCGCCGGGTCAGCTCGGCGAAGTCGTCCTGGTACTCCGGAAGCACGGTGGCCAGCCGCGCCACCGAGAAGGCCAGTGCCCCCGCGGTCGCGCCGAGCCCGGCCAGCACGGCCAGCAGGGGCAGCAGGGCGCTCGCCCAGCCCGGGGCGCCGCGCCGGATGAGGGCGACGCGCAGCGGGGTCGCCGCCACGGTCAGCACGAGCGCCAGGAAGAAGGGCCCCGAGATCGAGGACACCGACCGCAGCCCGCCCAGGCAGACCACCGCCGCCGCCCCGCCGACCAGCAACAGCAGCCCGTCCGAGATCCGGCCCCTCACCATGCGCTCCCCCTCCGGGGATGATCTACCCCCGGCCCCGCCGATCACACTGAGTGATCGTTTCGATGCCGGGAAGGAGGGAAGCTGATGGGCGTGCCGGAATCTGATGTGTTGCCCCGGATCGTCGTCATGGGCGTGACCGGGTGCGGGAAGACCACTGTGGGAAAGGCCCTGGCCGAGCGGCTGGGGATCCCGTTCGCCGACGGGGACGCCTTCCACAGCGAGGCGAACGTGAAGAAGATGGCGGAGGGGGTGCCGCTCGACGACGCCGACCGCGAACCCTGGCTGCGATCGGTCGGGAAATGGCTGGAGGAGCATCCGGCCGGGGGAGTGATGGGCTGCTCTGCGCTGAAGCGCCGCTACCGCGATCTGCTGCGGGAGGGCGCCCCCGAGGCCTGGTTCGTCCATCTGCACGGCTCGCCCGAGGAGATCCACCGGAGGGTCTCCAGGCGCAAGGGCCACTTCATGCCCGAGTCGCTGGTCGAGTCCCAGTTCGCCACGCTCGAACCCCTCGAACCGGACGAGCGCGGCGTGGTCGTGGATCTCGAGCTCTCGGTCGAGGAGCAGGTGAAAGCGGCCGTCCGGGCGATTCAGTCCTGACCGGCGGGCCGGACGGTCCCGGCCAGGTTCTCGCGCAGGGCCGTCAGCCGGGCGATCTCGGCGTCGAGCACCGAGAGCCGCCGGGCCACGACCCCGCTCACCGAGCACTCGGAGCTGTTGTGCGGCGGCAGCGTCTCGCCCTGGACCAGCTCCAGCCGGTCGGCGCACGAGCGGACGTCCTCGATCGTCAACCCGCGCTCCAGGAGCTGGCGGATCAGCCGGACCCGGGTGACGTCGCGCGGCCCGTACACCCGCTGGCCGGTCGCGCTGCGGGCCGGCGGAGGCATCAGGCCGCGCTCCTCGTAGAACCGCAGGGCCCTCGGGTGGTCCCCGCCGCCGCAGCCGCGTCACCGATCCGCACACGTCCTCCTGGATGCTCAGAGTTCGACGACCACCGTCCCGAGGTGGTGGCCCGCCAGCAGTTCGTGCAACGCGCGGGGGGCTTGTTCGATGCCCGTGAACCGCACATCGGGCAGGACCAGTTCGCCGGAGCGGAGCCATGCCCCGAGCCTGGCCTCGGCCTCCGGCCCGGGCGGACCGGCCACGCCGCGCAGCGTCGCCCGGGTGAGGATGATCCGGTAGGCGTCGAGGGTGACCGGGGACGTCCTGCCGTTTCCCCCGGGGTCGAGCTGGCCGTCCAGCGCGCCGACCAGGACGAACCTGGCGCCGGGGTTGGCGAGGTCGAGGGCGGCGCGCAGCTGGTCGCCGCCGACGTTGTCGATCAGCACGTCGATGCCGCCGAGGGCGGCCTCGGCCAGATCGGCGTCGAAACCCGCCGAGGTCCGCAGGACCACCGCGTCGTAACCGAGCTCGGCGGTCATCCGCGCGGCCTTCTCCGCCGAGCCCGTGCTGCCGACGACCCGGCCCGCGCCGAGCAGCCGGGCGATCTGACCGGCCGCCGAGCCGACCCCGCCCGCGCCGCCGGTCACGAAGACGGTGTCGCCGGGACGGACCCCGGCGTCCCTGGTCAGCGCCGCGTAGGCGAGCGGCGCGTAGCCCAGGTGGTGGACCGGGTCGGGCAGGGTACCGTCCAGGACCCGCAGCTCGGCGACGGGCACGGCCGCGTACTCGCGCCACCCCTTCATGTGCAGGACCGGTGTCCCCGGTGCGAGCCCGGGCCCGGAGGCGACCTCGCCGACGGCCGCGCCGAACAGCGTGCCGTCCGGCTCGATGCCGGGGAACGGCGCGCCGGGGACCGTCCCGCCGAGCAGGGTCCGCAGCGCCGCGAACACGTGGAACGCGGTGGTGCGCACCAGGACCTCGCCGGGACCCGGCTCGGGGACGGGCGCCTCGGCGATCTCGAAGTCCGTGGGTTTCGGCAGCCCGTCGGGGACGGTGACCAGCCGGATCTCACGCATGTCTCCTCCTTGCCTCTTCCCGCGGGGAACGGGGAGCGACGACGGTAACTCCTGACGTGCGCGTCAAAGGCAAGCCCGTTTCGAGGAGAATGTCGTGGGCACTGCCGGTTCGTGACTGTGCAAGGGCTGTTCGTTCAGATCGCGGCTGCGCCGCAGGCTTCGGGTGGACGGCTCGTGCCGGCCGCCCTCATCGGAATCGCGCTGATCGTCGTTCTGATCAGCTGGGTGAAACTGCATCCGGTCCTCTCGCTGACGGCGGGCGCCGCCACGGTCGGGCTGGCCGCGGGGATGCCCGTGGCGAAAATGATCGACTCCTACACCAAGGGGTTCGGATCGACCGCGGCCGGCGTCGGCCTGCTGATCGCCCTGGGCGCGATGTTCGGCCGGCTGCTCGCCGACTCGGGCGGGGCGGACGAGATCGTCGACACGATCGTCGGGAAAGCCTCACCGCGGGCCCTGCCCTGGGCGATGGCCCTGGTCGGGGCGCTGATCGGGCTGCCGATGTTCTTCGAGATCGGGCTCGTGCTGGTCATGCCGGTCGTCTTCCTGGTGGCCCGCAGGTCGGGCCTGTCGCTGATCCAGGTCGGCATCCCCGCGCTCGCCGGGCTCTCGGTCATGCACGGCCTGGTGCCGCCGCACCCCGGCCCGCTGGTCGCCGTCGACGCGCTGAAGGCCGACCTCGGCATCACCCTCGGGCTCGGCGTCCTCATCGCCGTCCCGACACTCGTCCTGTCCGGGCCGCTGTTCGCCAAGGTCGCCGCCCGCTGGGTCGACATCCCCGCCCCCGACCTGTTCGAGGCCCGCGACGCCGACGCCGACGGTCAGCCCGACGCCGACGAGCCGGGCACCGGCCGGCGCCGCCCGACCTTCGCCGTCACCCTCGCGACCGTGCTCCTGCCGGTGGTGCTGATGATGGGCAAGGCGCTCGCCGACATCTTCGCCGACGAGGGCACGGGCGTCCGGACGGTCCTGGACTTCTTCGGCACTCCGCTGGTCGCCCTGTTCCTGGCCGTGATCGTCGCGATGCTGACCTTCGGCGCCGGCACCGGCATGGACCGCTCGGAGATCGCCCAGACGATCGAGCGGTCGCTTCCGCCGGTCGCCGGGATCATCCTGATCGTCGCCTCGGGCGGCGGGTTCAAGCAGATCCTCGTCGACTCGGGCATGGGCGACGTCGTGGCCGACTGGGTCAAGGACAGCGGCTTCTCGGTGCTGCTCCTCGGCTGGCTCGTGGCCGTCCTCATCCGGGTCGCCACCGGCTCGGCGACGGTCGCGACCGTCACCGCCGCCGGCATCCTCGCCCCGCTCACCGCGACGCTCTCCACCGGCGAGACCAGCCTCCTCGTCCTCGCGATCGGCGCGGGCTCGCTGTTCTTCTCCCACGTCAACGACGCGGGCTTCTGGCTGGTCAAGGAGTTCTTCGGCATGAGCGTCGGCCAGACCATCAAGTCGTGGTCGGTGATGGAGACCCTGCTGTCGGTCTGCGGCCTGGTGTTCGTCCTCCTGCTCGGCCTCGTGGTCTAGGGACGGAGCGTGCCGGTCAGCGGGGGGTGAGGGTCAGGGTGACGGCCTTCGCCCCCCGGTTCGCGCGCAGGACGAGGCGGGCGGCGTCCGGGGCGGAGGTGATCTTCGCCCCGGTGACCTGGGCGGTGTAGCCGCCGGGGTACTGGAGCGGCGAGGCGTGGACGAGCGTCTCGGCGGTGCCCTCGGGCGTGAAGGTGAAGCGGAAGGTCCTGGTGGCGGGGTCGAACCCGTAGGACTCCGGCACGCCCGCGACGGTCTGAGGGTAGGGCTCGTCCATGATCTTCAGCCGCGCGGCGTTCACGTTGGCCCCCGAGCGGGGTTTGGTCAGGTCGAGGACGAGGCCGTCGACGGTGCCGCCGTCCGTGGGGTCCTTGCAGCGGCAGTAGGTCCACTCGATCCAGGGCATCCTGCGGGAGTCGGCGAGCCGGATCACGTACTCGATCTCGCGGCCGTTGGGGGTCGCGCCGAACTCGGTGAGCATGACCGCGTCGCCGGTCCGCTCCTGCTGCTTCAGCGCCTGGTCGAAGACGATCTTCTGGACCTCGTCGCAGACCGCGTAGAACCGGTCGGAGAGCGTCCGGCCGCTGAGGTCGGGGCAGTAGGCGTGGAAGGAGTATCCGGACTTCGCGTCGCCGGGCCTGCCGAGGTGGGTCGGGGCCCCGAACGGGGCGAGCAGGGTCGGCTCGTACCAGGTCAGGTGCTCGCGGTCGACGGTCCTGATCCCCTTGATCATCTTGGTGAAGAACGGGGCCAGCTTCTTCGACTCGAAGTCCTTGCAGCCGAACGGCGGCACACAGCCCGGCCACGCGGTCCCCGGCCACGGCTCGTTCCACAGGTCGTAGCCGAGGACGGCCGGATTGCCCTTCAGCGCCTTCGCGATGTGGATCCAGGCCTCGGTGTACCACTCCTGGAGGCCCCTGCCGTGGACCACGCCGTTGTTCCAGAAGTTGTCGTTGGCCCGCTGGAGGGCCGGATTGAACATGAGGTTCTTGAAGCTGTCGGTGTTGAGGAGATCGGTGGGGATCCCATCGGTCTTGATCATCCAGTCGGGGAGGCCGAACCCCTTGAACTTCGGGCTGAGCAGGTCCTGGTGGATGTCGACGAGCGTGTGGATGCCGTACCGGCCGAGCACGTCGATGGTCCGCTCGATGTTCGCGAGATACCGGTCGTCGAACTCGCCGGGCTCGGGTTCGAGGGCGGCGAGGACGATGCCGAGGCGCACCACGTTGAAGCCGTGGGCGGCGAGGAAGCGCGCGTCCTTCTCGCCGAACCCCAGCTGGGACGGGTCGTGGGGTGCGGCCTTGGCGACCATGTTGAACCCGTGCATGATGACGACCCGTCCCTGGTCGTCGGTGATCCAGCGGCCGTCGTGGCCGAGGATCGCGCGCGCGGGCGTGACCGTCGGCGGGGCCTGGACCTGCGCCGCCTGGACGGGCAGGGCCCCCGCCACGGCCGCGAGCAACAGCACCAGTCCGGCCAGCAGTCTGCGCATCGTCGGTCTCCTCCACCGGTCCACCATGGTCAGGACTGTGAAAGATAGTGATCGTGGTGAGCATCCGATAGGCGGGTTCGTGCGTGAACCCCTGGATTTCTTGTTGCGGGTTTGTACAGATCCGGGAGACCGTCAAATCCCAGGTCAGAGGGCCGGGACGACGGGCTTCCAGGGCAGCGGCGAGGAGAGGATCATCGTGCTGGAGGGGGTGCCGTAGGCGGCGATCCGGTCGATGAACTCCTCGAAGGCCTCCATCGAGGCGACGGCGGCGAGCAGGACGCAGCAGGCGTTGCCCGTCACCCGGTGGAGCTGGCGGATCTCGGGCCACGCCCTCGCCTCGGGGTCGCGGAGCAGGCAGCGCGCGCCGTAGCACTGGACCTGGATCAGCGCGGTGACCGGCAGGCCCGCCCTGGTCAGGTCCACCTGGGCGTGGTAGCCGAGGATGATCTGGTCGCGTTCCAGCCGCCGCACGCGCTCGGCCACGGCGGGGGCGGAGAGGTTGACGCGGCGGGAGAGCTCGTTGAGCGACAGGCGGGCGTCACCCTGGAGTTCGGCCAAGATCTTGTGATCCAGGTCATCCACTTTTCATTCCTTAAGGAGATCGGTGAAACGCCTTGTGATCGGCAGGTCAATCCAGAGTATCGCCGTGGAACACCCATTCCATCGCGGTGCTGATGTGACCAGAATGAGGGGAATGAAGACCACTCCCTACTCCGAGTACGCCCGCCTGGACGTCCTGCACGATCTGCAGAGGCCCAGGACCGGGGAGAGCGCCGAGCTCTCCTTCATCGTCACGACCCAGGTGATGGAGCTGCTGTTCGGGCTGCTGGCCCACGAGTGGGAGCAGGCCAGGACCGTGCTGGCCGAAGACGATCTCGACGGAGCCCTCGACGTGCTCCGGCGCGGGCTGCACGTCCAGGACGTGCTGGTGTCCTCCTGGGACCTGCTCGCGACGATGACCCCGGTGGAGTACGCCCGGTTCCGCGACGAGCTCGGCGCGGCCTCCGGCATGCAGTCCTCGGTCTTCCACCGGCTCGAACGCCTGCTGGGGACCGCCAAGGGCACCGAGCCGAGCCTCTACGACGAGGCGCTGGCCCTGCTGGCGAGGCGCGGGGTCGAGGGCGAGCCGCTGAAGGCCTGGCGGGTCGTCTACGAGTCGCGGCCCGACCTCGTCCGGCTGGCCGAGCTGCTGCTGGACGTCGCGGACCGGTCGAACCGGTGGCGGCAGCGGCACTACACGGCCGTCCGGCGGGCCATGGGCGCCAAGCCCGGCACCGGCGGCTCCGCCGGGCTCGCCTGGCTGAAGGCCGCCCTGGACCGCGACGCCTTCCCCGAGCTGTGGGCCGTGCGGGGCGAGCTGTGAACCGCGAGGACTGCCTGAGACTCGACGCCGCCGACCCGCTGGCCCCGCTGCGCGCCGAGTTCACCGTCCCCGACGGTCTCTACCTGGACGGCAACTCCCTCGGCGTCCTCCCGCGCAGGACCCCCGCCAAGATCGCCGACCTGGTCGAGCGCCAGTGGGGCGAGGGCCTGATCGCGAGCTGGAACACCGAGGGCTGGTTCGAACGGTCCCAGAGCCTCGGCGACCGGGTGGCCCCGCTGATCGGGGCCGGTCCCGGCGAGGTCGTGGTCTGCGACTCGACCTCGGTCAACCTGTTCAAGACCCTCGCCGCCGCGCTCCGGCTCCGCCCCGGTCGCCGGGTGATCGTGGTCGAGCGGGACACCTTCCCCACCGATCTCTACATCGCCGAGGGCGTCGCGGGGCTGTTCCCCGGCGTGCGGATGCGGGAGCTGGCCGACGGGATCGACGAGGACGTCGCGGTGGTGCTGCTGTCGCACACCGACTACCGGACGGGCGCCGTCCACGACATGAAGGCCGTCACGCAGGAGGCGCACCGGCACGGGGCCCTCGCGCTCTGGGACCTGTGCCACTCGGCGGGCGCCCTCCCCGTCGACCTGACCGGCGCCGAGGCCGACTTCGCCGTCGGATGCACCTACAAGTACCTGAACGCGGGTCCGGGCGCCCCGGCCTTCCTCTACGCCGCCGCCCGTCACCACGAGGCCGCGGACCAGCCGCTGACCGGCTGGTTCGGGCACTCCAGGCCGTTCGACTTCGTACCCGGCTATGCCCCCGCCCAAGGGATCACCCGGTTCCTGGCCGGCACCCCGGCCCTGGTGGCGATGGCCGCCGTGGACGCCGGTCTGGAGATCTTCGAGTCGGTCGACCTCGCCGAGGTCCGCGCCAAGAGCCTGGCGATGACCGACCTGTTCATCGAACTGACCGCAGGGCTCCCCGGGGTCGAGCTGGTCACGCCCGTCCCGCACGAGCGGCGGGGCAGCCAGGTCTCCCTGCGCCACCCCGACGCCCACGCGATCGTCCAGGCCCTGATCGCCCGGGGCGTCGTGGGCGACTTCCGCGCCCCGGACGTCATGCGCTTCGGCTTCACGCCGCTCTACCTCCGCCACGTCGACGTCTTCGACGCGGCGGAGGCGCTGAGCGAGGTGATCCGGGACGGCGCCCACCGCGATCCCCGGTTCTCCGCCCGCGGCAAGGTCACCTGACCTGACGGAACATTGCTAGCCCGCGAGGACGAGCTCGCGTTCCTCCTCCTTCGGGGGCTCGGCCGGGCCCTCCACCGACAGGTGGGGCAGGCGCCGGTCGAGCCACGAGGGGAGCCACCAGTTGGCCTTGCCGAACATGTGCATGACGGCCGGGACCAGGATCGTGCGGATGATGAAGGCATCGAGGGCGACGGCGGCGGCGAGGCCGATGCCGAACTCGGCGATCACCCGCTCGCCGCCCATCGCGAAGGCCGCGAACACGGCGATCATGATGGTGGCGGCGGCGGTGATGACCCGGCCCGTCTCTGCCTGGCCCACCATGATCGCGCGCTTGTTGTCGCGGGTATGGACCCACTCCTCGTGCATCCGGCTGACCAGGAACACCTGGTAGTCCATCGAGAGGCCGAAGAGGATCGCCAGCATGATCACCGGCAGGAACGCCTCGACGGGACCGGCGGAGCCCAGGCCCAGCGGCTCCGACCCCCAGCCGAACTGGAAGAACGCGACCACGATGCCGAACGAGGCCGCCGCGGCGAGGACGTTCATGACGGCGGCCGTCAGGGGCACCACGACGCTGCGGAAGGCGATCAGCAGCAGCAGGAAGCCCAGGGCGACGATCACGGTCAGGAACAGCGGCAGCTTGCCGGTGAGGACCCCGGCGAAGTCGTCGAAGATCGCGGTGTACCCGCCGACGTAGACCTTGAGGGTGCTGCCCTCGACGGCCGGCGGGATCACGTCCTCGCGCAGGTGGGTGATCAGGTCGGCGGTCTCCTTGGACTGCGGGGAGGTCTCCGGGACGACCTGGACGATGCCGATCTTCGCGTCCGGCTTGAGCGGCATCGCCGCGACCGCCGCCACGTTCTCGGTCTGCTTCACCTTCTCGACCAGGGCGGCGAGCGCCTTCTGGTCCCCCGCTCCCGGAAGCTCCGCGACGAGCTGGAGCGGCCCGTTGAAGCCGGGCCCGAAGCCGTCGGCGAGCAGGTCGTAGGCCTGGCGGGTGGTCGTCTCCGGCTTGTTGTTGCCGGCGTCGGAGGAGCCGAGCCGCAGCGACAGCGTCGGCAGCGCCATGATCACGATCAGCAGCAGCGCGACCGCCGACATCAGGCGCGGCCGGCGCTCCACGACCGCGGCCCAGCGCGTGTAGATCCCGGTCTTCTCCGGTGTCCCCGCCGGGCGCCTGCGCTCCCTGCGCGACAGCGCCTTGCGGCCGATGAACGCGAGCATGGCGGGCAGCAGGGTGATCGCCGCGATGACCGTGAAGACGACCGTGACGGACGAGGCGATGGCCATGCCGTTGAGGAAGCTCATGCCGAGCACGAACAGGCCCAGCAGGGCGATGACGACGGTGCCGCCGGCGAACAGGACCGCCCGGCCCGAGGTGTCGATCGCTTTGACGATCGCGTCCTCGACGCTGAGGCCGTCCTTGAGTCCCTTGCGGAACCGGGTGACGATGAACAGCGCGTAGTCGATGCCGACGCCCAGGCCGATCAGAGCGCCCAGGATCGGGCCGATCTCACCGATCCCGATCACATGGCCGAGGAGCGTGATCGACATCAGGCCCGCTCCGACGCCCGCGACGGCCGTCAGGATCGGGGTGAGCATGGCGAACAGCGAGCCGAACGCGAGGAACAGCACGACCGCCGCCGCGCCGATGCCGATCAGCTCGGCGCTGCCGGGCGGAGCCTGCTCGACCTGGCTGATCGGGTTGCCGCCGAGCTCGACCTGGAGGCCGTCGGCCCGGGCGGCCTCGGCCGTCGCGACGACCTTCTCGATGTCGGCGACGGGCAGATCGTCGTCCTGCGCGGTGAAGTCGACCGTCGCGTAGGCGATCCTGCCGTCGGCGCTGATCTGGCCCGCGCCCTGCTTGGCGTACGGGCTGGTCACTCCTGCCACGGACGGCAGATGCGCGATCGTGTCGAGGGTCTCGGCCATCTTCGCCCGGACGGCCGGGGCCTGGGCGTCGTCGGCCTTCCAGACGACCGTCGCGCTCGCGCCCGACCGGGCCGGGAGCGACGTCTGGAGCAGTTCCATGGCCTTCGTGGACTCGGTGCCCGGAAGGGAGAAGCTGTTGTCGGTCTTGCTGCCTGCTGCGCTGGACGCCACGCCGAGACCGACGAGCGCCGCGACCCAGAGCAAGACCACGAGCAGCCGGTGCCTGGCACACCAGCGGGCGAGGGCGGACAAGGGAGACCTCCACAGAAGTTCGGGAGTCTCCAGCCTCGCCGCCGCACGGGGGTGGACCCGTCGGCCGGTGGGAGGGTCTTGCGCTACTGCCGCCGCAGTAGTCCTACTGCGGAAGGTGGAGGCCGTTGCCCCCCGGACGGACCAGCCCCGTCTCGTAGGCGATCATCACGAGCTGGGCCCTGTCGTGCGCGCCGAGCTTGGCCATCGCCCGGTTGACGTGCGTCTTCGCCGTGTAGGGACTGATCGACATGCGCTCGGCGATCTCCTCGTTGGAGAGTCCTCCGGCAACGAGGATCATGCTCTGGCGCTCGCGGTCGGTCAGGTCGCCGAGCCGGGCCGCGCTGGCGCCCGCGTCCTCGACGGGGCCGGTGAGGAACCGGCCGATGAGGGCCCTGGTGGCGTTCGGCGACAGCAGGGCGTCGCCGCGGGCGACGAGGCGGATCGCCTCCTGGAGCTCCACCGGCTCGACGCCCTTGCCCAGGAAGCCGCTGGCGCCCGCGCGCAGCGCCGCGAACACGTACTCGTCGATCTCGAAGGTGGTCAGGACGAGGATCTTGACATGGGGGAGCGACCGGGTGATCTGGCCGGTCGCGGTGAGGCCGTCCGAGCCGGGCATCCGGATGTCCATGAGGACCACGTCGGCGCGCTCGGCGAGGGCGACGGCCTCGCGGCCGTCCCTGGCCTCGCCGACGATCTCCAGATCGGGAGCGGAATCGACCAGTACCCGGAAACCGGCCCTGACCAGGGCCTGGTCGTCCGCCAGCAGCACCTTGATCACTGGCCGCCCCCGCAGCGGACGGTCCTGGGCGCCTCGGGGTAGGGCAGCCGGGCGGTGACGGTGAAGTCCCCTCCCGACCATCCCGCGGCGAAGGTCCCGTGGACGGCCAGGGCGCGCTCCCGCATCCCGAGCAGGCCGTGGCCCTCGCCCTCCGAGGGGTCGGCGGCGTTGACGACCTCGATCGCCAGGCCGTCGAGGCGGTAGCCGAGCCGCAGCAGGGCGTACGGCTTGGATCCGTGTTTGCGCACGTTGGTGAGGGCTTCCTGGATGATCCGGTAGGCGGTCAGATCGACGGTCGGCGGCAGATCGCGCACCGTTCCCTCGGTCTCCCGGTCAACGATCAGACCGGCCGCCGCGTGCCCGGCGATCAGGTCGGACAGCCGGTCGAGCCCGGGCGACGGCTCGACCTCCAGCTCCACGGGCGAGTTCGGCTGCCGCAGCAGCCCGATCGTGGTCCTGACCTCCTCGAGCGCCGACCGGGCGGCGTCCCTGATGTGGGCCAGCGACTGCCTCGCCTGCGCCGGATCGGCCTCCAGGACGTGCGAGGCCACCCCGGCCTGCACGTTGATCAGCGCGATGTGGTGGGCGAGCACGTCGTGGAGTTCCCGGGCGATCCGCAGCCGCTCGTCGATGACGCGGCGGCTGGCCTCCTCCTCGCGGGTCCGCTCGGCGCGGTCGGCCCTGGCCTCGACCTCGCGGATGTAGGCGCGGTGGTTGCGGACGGCGTCCCCGGCGCAGACCGCCAGCGCGGCCTGGGCGACCAGCGCGATGCTCTCGGGCCCGTACCAGGTCCTGGCGCCGAACAGCATCGCGGTGCCGAGCAGCACCCCCGAGATCACGCAGGCGGTCGTCCAGCCCTCCCGCCGGGACCTCCGCACGGCGAACGTGTAGATCGCGATCATCGTGGCCAGCATCAGCGGGCTCTTCAGGCCGCCGGAGGCCAGGTAGAACGCCGTCCCGGTCGTGACCACGACCAGCACCTCGAGCGGCCACCGCCGCCGGTAGGCCAGCGCGGCGCACACCGCCGCCCCGAACACCACCACCTGCGCGGCGGGCGGCCCCGCGGCCTCCTCGTCATGGAAGACCGCGCCCGCGAGCGTCGTGAGGTACACGGCGATCGCGAGCACGAGATCAGCCGCAAAGGGATGCTCACGGATCACCGACCGAGGATCCAGCCGACTCATGCCCCGCACCCTACCCGCCCCCTGAGAGCACTCCGGGGCCTCGGCACGTCTCCCGGAACGGCCGGTTCCGGTGCCCTTCGGGCCGACGGGTTCAGGATGAGGGCTTGAGGGTGGCTATGGCGCGGTCGGGCTCCCAGTGGGCGCGGATGGAGGTGAGGAGGCCGGCCTCGTCGACGGTGTAGATGAGGATGCAGTCGACCGTCATCTGGGAGCCGTCGGCGAGGGTGGTGGTGAGGCGGGTGACGTTCGCGCAGGACGGGCCGTTGGCGAAGGAGTCCGTGGTGTGGGCGTGGAAGCCGGACATGAGGCCGATGTAGCCGTCCCAGAAGGCGCTGATCGCCTCGGTGCCCTGGTGGCCCTTGCCGGACGGGTCGAGGAAGGAGGGGCCGACCGGGTCCTCGATGTGGGCGTCCTCGGTGAACAGGGCCAGCCAGGCGGCCTTGTCCTTGGTGGAGACGTGGGTCTGGGAGGCCAGGGCGGCGCGGCGGGCCGGGTGGTCGGCGTCGGGGGCGTCCCAGGTGATGCCGGAAAGGGTCATGAAATGGAACCTGTTCTATCCGCGCGTGCTCAGCCGCACTTGGCGATGACGGTCTCGGCGAAGGACTCGAGGTTGCGGATCTTGGTGTCCAGCGGCTCGAGGTCGGGGCCCTTGATGTAGGGGATGCGGAAGCCGACGATCACGTCGGTGATGCCCTTGTCCTCCAGGCGCTTCACGCCGTCGACGGTGTAGGCGTCGAAGGAGATGACATGGATCTCGAACGGGTCGTCCGCCTTGCCCTCGGCCTTGCGGATGCGGTCGAGCTTCACCAGGAGGGCGTCCAGCTCCTCGCCGTCGCCGCCCGCGTGCATCCAGCCGTCGCCGCGCACGACCGCGCGGCGCAGGGCGGCGTCGCTGTGGCCGCCGACCAGCAGGGGGATCGGCTCGGTCGGGGCCGGGCTCATCTTCATCGACTGGATGTCGTAGAACTCGCCCTGGTAGGAGAAGTACTCGCCGCTGGTGAGGCCGCGCACGATGTCCATGCACTCGTCCATGCGCTTGCCGCGCCGCTCCCAGGGGACGCCCAGGGCCTGGAAGTCCTCCGGCCACGGGCTCAGGCCGACGCCCAGCGACAGCCGGTTGCCGGTCATCGCGGCGATCGAGCTCGCCTGCTTGGCGACCAGGACCGGCGGGCGGATCGGGAGCTTCAGGACGAACGGTGTGAAGCGCAGGGTCGAGGTCACCGCGCCCATCGCCGCCGTGAGGATGAAGGTCTCGATGAAGTCCTTGTCCTCGAGGAACTCGCGGTTCCCGTCCTCGGTGTAGGGATAGGTCGAGTCCGACTCCTCCGGGTAGAGGACGGAGTCGGGGACCGTGATGCTGCTGTACCCGGCCCGCTCGGCTGCCTGCGCGAGCGGCAGGTAGTACGAGTGGTCGGTCATCGCCTCGGCGTAGGTGAACCGCATGCCCCGACCCTACTAGAACCTGTTCTATTTTCAAGGGGGGAGAAGGCCGAGGAGCTGCTCGATCTGGGCGGACCGGGAGCGGCTGATGCTCGTCGCCAGTGCGCGGGCGGCCGGATCGGAGCCCTGGGCCAGTTCCCGGCGGGCGATCTGGACCGCGTCGTCCTGGTGGGCGATGAGCAGGTTGACGAACCTCGTCCCGAACTCCGTGTCGGGCGCGGCCGCGGCGGCGTCGATCGCCTCCTTCGCCGTCTCCGGCTGCCCGCCGTGGGCGGCGTGCGAGCCCGGTGGCGCGACGGGCGGGCGCCGCCAGCTTCGGAGCCGGGCCGCCATGGTGCCGACCTCGGCGAGCTGGGTGGTCTCGATGGCCTCGGCCAGGGTGCGCAGGGCGGGCGCGACCGGGCGTCCCGCGGCCAGCCGGACGATCGTGACGCCCTGGGCCTCATGACGGACCGCCATCTGCAGGAACATCACGTCGGCCTCGTTGAAGCCGCGGGGCGGCTCGCCGGCCATGGCCGCTGACAGGCAGTAGGCACCGGCCATGAGGCCCGGGACGAGCAGGGCGAGGATCCGCGTTCTCTTCTTGTTCCTCCCGGGCCGCATCGTCAGGTCCTCTGCCAGAGGGCGGGCGTCGTCGCGGGCTCCCAGCCGGGCAGCGCGGTGTGCGCCTGGAGGCACCGGTAGCCGAGGCCGCCGTAGGTGACGGCGTCGCCGGCCTTGTACGCCGTGCCCGCGGTCCAGGCAGTGCCCGAGGGGGTGGTCGCCGTCGGTGTGGGTGTGGGTGTGGGGGTCGGGGTGGGAGTCGGGGTGGGAGTCGGGGTCGGGGTGGAGGCGCCGCCGAAGTCGATGTCGGAGCAGGAGTAGAAGGCCTCCTGGCTGTAGGCCGTCCGCTGCCAGATCATGTAGAGGACGTGCCGTCCCGTCCGCTGCGGCAGGGTGATCGTCCAGTTGGTGAAGTTGGTCGGGTCGACGTTGGTGAACGTCGTGATGGGCACGAGATCGGCCCACTTCAGCGGCTGGGACGGGTCGTATCCGGCGCGCGTCACGTAGAACTCGAACGTGCTGCCGGCGTGCGGCGCGGTGGCGTGGAGGGTGACCGTGAACGGCCCGGCCGCGACGCTCCTGGCGGGCCAGTCGGTCCGCGGCAGGTCGAGTCCGCGGTACTTGTCGCGGCCCGCGCCGCAGAGTCTTCCGTCGGGGACGACCTCCCGGTGCCGGCCGCCCGCGTCGAGCAGCGACACCTCGTTCCAATCGTAGAGGGCCTGGGTGCCGCCCGCGGCGACGGCGGCCTTGCAGGCGTCGGAGTCGGGCGTCTCGGGGCCCTCGAGCTGGCACACGTAGGCGCGGCTGGGCGGATTCGACAGGGTTCCGTGGGCGGCGGCCCGGCCCGGAACGGTCAGGACGACGAGTCCTGCCGCGACCGGGAGCGCGGCCGCGAGAACGGCGGAACGGCTTGGCATGACGCACCTCTGGGTGGCTTGGCGGATCTAAAAGGAATGTTTCCTGTCAGATCCTCGAAGTCGAGACGCGTCCGGAGCTGTTAAGGCGGGCTTGAGCCCTGCTTAAGAAGCTGGTGGACCCCGGGGCTTTACCCGGCCCCGGGGCCCTGAGGTGCCGCTCGTTCGCACGCCGGCGGCTTTTAAGAGGAGGGTCAGTCTCACAGCGCATCGCTCTGCCATTGAGCTACAGCCCCATGTGGAGGGGCTGACGGGAGTTGAACCCGCAGCCTTGCGCTTTCCGCCCTTCCTCCCTCGATCCGGCGATGAGCGGCGATGCTGAGCTTGGAGCGAGAATCTGAGATTGAACGGCTGCCTCTACCGCCTGGGCTACCCCGCCGCGAGTGGCGGGGAGGGGTGTCGAACCCCTGCTGTCACCGTGCATCAGCTTCACCTTGAGCTTCAGCTTTCCGCCCCTGCGGGCGGGCTTTTCCGCCCTTTCGGGCGGGCCCCCGCGCTCCAGCGGGGGAGTCTCCACGGTAACCGGGAACTAACCCAGGAGGTAGCCGAAGACCGCGTCGCCGACCCGCTGGTCGGTGACCTCGACGCCGTTGGCCTCCTCGCGGGCGAACTTCACCGCGGCCTGGAGCCTCTCGACCTTGTCGAGGAGCTCGTTGACGCGCTGCGCCTGCATCGCCCCGGAGAAGCGCACCGTGCTCCAGAACCCGACGATCACGTCCTCCTGGTAGGACTCGACCTGGGCCGGGTGCTTCTCGGTCGCCTCGTACAGGACGTGGCTGCGCATGACCTTCTTGGTGCGGTGCGTCTGGGTCTCGTCGGTGCGCCACACGTCGCTGGCCGGGTCGTGCCGCCAGGCCTCGGCGGCGTCCAGGACCGGCAGCTTCGCGACGAACGTGTGCAGGTCGACGAGCTGTTTCTCGAGGAAGAGCAGGTAGGGCACCGGGACGTCGGACAGGATCGTCGTCCCCTCGACGACCACGTCGGCCCTGGCGTCGCCGTTGGCCCAGTCCTTGGTCGCGGTGACGTCGAACAGCTTGGTCAGCGCCGCCGCCACGTCGCGGAGCTCGTCCCCGGCCTTCACCTGGACGCGCGTCGACTCCGCGGGAAGCGTCTCGCCCTCCTCGTCCTTCGGACGGTAGGTGCGCGAGATGCCGGACAGCAGAGCCGCCTTCTGCAGCTTGTGGTAGGCGTCCGTCACGGCCCGCTGGGTCCGTCCCTTGACGCCCTTCTCCACGGCGATGATCTGATTCAGTTTCGCCATGATTCCTCCCCGTGTGATCACTGAGACCGTACCGCCGCGAAACGCCCGTCCGCACGCGGTTTTAGAGCCTCGGGGGAGCCGGCGCCTCAGTCGGCGGGGGTGCGCCTGCGCCGGGTCCTGGTGATCTCGTCGGGGTCGATCTCGGCGTCCGACCAGGTGCCGGCCAGCGCGAGGCTGGGTGCGCGGCCCGCGGCGATGTGGGCGAACGCGCAGGCCGCGGCCGCCGCCTCGTTGCCGGCCGCGATGAGGTTGTAGAGCTCCTCGTGCTCGGCGCACTGCTCGGCGGGGTCGCGTGAGGCGGTGAGCCGGAACAGCCACTCCGTGCGGGCGGCGAGCGGGCCCATGATGCCGGTGAGCAGGGGATTGTCGGCCAGGGCGATGATCTCGGCATGGAAGGCGGCGTTCGCCGAGGCGATCCGCTGGGCGTCACCGGCGTCGGTCGCCGACCGCGCCTCGGCCATCCGGGCGGCGAGCGGTGCCATCGACGCCTCGGACGCGCGGGTCGCGGCCAGCCGGGCGGCCAGCGACTCCAGCACCTCGCGCAGGTCGAACAGATGACGCACGTCGGCGGGGGTGAACGGGGCGACCAGCGCGCCCTTGCCGGGGACGATCAGCACCAGTCCCTCGGCCGCCAGCATCCGCAGCGCCTCGCGCAGCGGGATCCGCGAGACGTTCAGCTCGGCCGCCAGATCCCGTTCCACCAGCCGGGCGCCGGGGGCGAGCTCGACCTCGACGATGCGGCGCTTGAGCGTCTCGTACGCATGGTCGCGGAGTGAACCTGTCTCTTTCACAGGACCTCACAGTAACCGCACGCGGCCGGAGTTTTCACGGCGGAAACACGGCGGGAACGCGGACGCCACATCCGGGCGCGAACTTAGTGGTATACCACTAAGGGAGGGCATCATGAATCCTGCCCTGGAGCTTACCGGCATGGGCAAGACCTTCGGCACCGTGCGCGCTCTGGACGGCGTCGACCTCACCGTGGCCGCGGGCGAGGTGCACTGCGTGCTCGGCGAGAACGGCGCGGGCAAGTCGACGCTCTGCAACCTCATCTACGGGACGGCGGCGCCCGACGAGGGCGAGATGCGCCTGTTCGGCGAGCCCTACCGGCCGCGCCGCCCCGCCGACGCCCTGAAGAGCGGCGTCGCGATGGTCCACCAGCACTTCAGCCTCGTCCCCACGCTGACCGTCGCGGAGAACCTCCTGCTCCGCGACGGCCTGCGCCTGCGGCTGCCGCACCGCGACCTCGGGGCGCGCGTCGCGGAGATCGAGGCGTCCTACGGGCTGCGGATCGACCTCACCGCGCGCGCCGCCGACCTGCCCGTCGGCGACCGGCAGTCCGTCGAGATCGTCAAGGCGCTGCTGCGCTCCCCGCGGCTGGTCCTGCTCGACGAGCCGACCGCGGTCCTCGGTCCCGCCGAGGTCGGGGCGCTGATGGACACCTGCCGCCGGATCGCGGCCGCGGGCCGGGCCGTCCTGCTCATCACCCACAAGCTCGGCGAGATCGAGACCGCGGGCGACACCGCGACCGTCCTGCGCGGCGGCCGGGTCGCGGGCGCGGGACCCCTGGCCGAGCTGGGGCGCGACCGGCTGGTCTCCCTGATGATCGGCCGTCCTCCGGAAGGGCTGAGCGCGCTGGTCACCGCCGGGCTCGACGTCCCCGCCCAGCGCACGGAGCCCGTCGAGGAGCGGCCTGTCGAGGAGCGGCCTGTCGAGGAGCGGCCCGCCGGGGTCGCGGAGGACGGGACCGGCGTGCGGATCGAGGGCCTGCGGGTCAGGCGCGCCGACGGGAGCGCCGCCCTCGACGGCGTGGACCTGCGGATCGCCCCCGGCGAGATCGTCGGCGTCGCCGGGGTCGAGGGCAACGGCCAGAGCGAGCTGGTGGCGGCACTGAGCGGCGCCCTCGCCGGTGAGGGCCGCTTCGAGGTGGCGGGCACCGACCTCACCGGGACGGGCCCCGCCGAGCGCACCGCGGCCGGGGTCGGGATCGTCCCCGAGGACCGGCACCACGAGGGGTGCGTGCCCGCGATGAGCGTCGCGGAGAACCTCTACCTCGGCAGGCTCGGGGAGTTCCGGCGGCGCGGCCTCCTCGACCGCGCCGCCCTGCGCGCGGCGGCCGCCGCCGTCATCGGCGAGCACGGGATCCGCGCCGCGGGACCCGACGCCCCCATGGGAACGCTGTCCGGCGGCAACCAGCAGAAGGTGGTCGTGGCCAGGGAACTCGCGCTCGACCCGCTGCGCTTCCTGGTCGCGGCCCAGCCCACCCGGGGGCTCGACATCGCGGCCGTCGACGCCGTCCTCGCCCGCATCCGCGCGGCCGCGGCCCGCGGCGCGGCCGTCCTGGTCGTCTCCAGCGAGCTGCCCGAGCTGCTGGCCCTGTGCGACCGGGTGCTGGTCGCCTACCGGGGCCGCCTGCTCGGCCCCGTCCCCTGCTCGGCGCCCTCCGCGCGCGCCGAGATCGGCGATCTCATGGTCGGAGTGAGCGCATGACCGCGGCGCTGAGACGGTTCGCCACCGCCCGCGACGCCCTCGTCTACGGCGGGGCCGTCGTGGCGGCGGCCCTGGTCGGGGTGCTGCTCGTGCTGGGCGGCGGCGCCTCGGTCGGCACCGCCGCGGGCGCCCTGTGGAACGGCATGGCCGGGACGCCCTACGCCTTCGGCAGCGGCCTGAACGCCGCCGCCGTGCTCGGCCTCATCGCGGCGGGCTTCACCGTCGCCTACCGGGCCGGGCTGGTGAACGTCGGTGGTGAAGGACAGCTCGCGGTCGGCGGGATCGCCGCGACGGCCGCAGGGGTGCACCTGCCGGAAGGCCTTCCCGGGATGATCGGGGTGCCGCTGGTGCTGGCGGCGGGGTTCGCCGCCGGAGCCTGCTGGGCCGGGATCGCCGGATGGCTGAAGACGTCCCGCGGCACCAGCGAGGTCATCACGACCCTGCTGCTCAACTTCGTCGGGCTCGGCCTCCTGTCGCTGGTCGTCCACGAGGAGGGACTGCTGCGCCAGCCGGTGACCTCCGCCGACACGCTGCCGCAGTCGGCGCCGCTGGCCGAGGCGGCACGGCTGCCGCTCCTCGGCTCCGCGGAGTCGCCCGCGACCGTCGCGGTGGCCGTGGCCGCGGCGGCGATCGTGATCGTCGGGGTGGTGCTGCGGCGGACCGCCACCGGCACCCGGCTCAGGGCGGTCGGGCTGTCCGTCCCGGCGGCGAACCGGCTGGGACTGCGCGTCGGACGTCTCCAGGTCGGCGCGCTGGCCACGGCGGGCGGCCTGGCCGGGACGGCCGGGGCGGCGCTCGTGGCGACCGTGCCGTTCGTGCTCGCCGAGGGCTTCACCGCCGGATACGGCTTCGCCGGGCTCGTCGTCGGCCTGCTGGCCAGGGGGTCGGTGACGGCCGTCGCCGGGATCGCCTTCGCGTTCGGGCTCCTGGCGTCCGGCGGGATCAACCTGCAGCTCGAGGCGGGCGTCCCGGCCTCCTCGGTGCAGGTCGTGCAGAGCGTTCTGATCATCTTCATCGCGGGTGCGGTGGTCCTGCGGAAGGAGAGAGGCCGATGAGCGCCGTGGGAGAACTGCTGGACGGCGGGGTGCGGCTGGCCGTGCCGCTGCTGCTCGCCTCGTCGGGCGAGCTGGTCAGCGAGCGGGCCGGAGCGCTCAACCTCAGCGTCGAGGGCATGATGCTGACCGGCGCGTTCGCGGGCGCGGTCGGCGCGCACCAGAGCGGGAGCGCCCTGGTCGGTCTCGGCTGCGCGATCGTCGCGGGACTGCTCGTGGCGCTGCTCCAGGCCGTGCTCAGCGTGACGCTCCGCGCCGACCAGATCGTCACCGGGATCGCGGCCAACGCCCTGGCCCTGGGCGCGACCACCTACGGGGCCCGGCTGGTCTTCATTCAGGGACGGTCGGTGCCCGGCTTCGACCCGGTCGCGATCCCGCTGCTGCACGACATCCCCTATCTCGGCTCCGCGCTGTTCGAGCAGTCCGTCCTGGGTTATGCGGCGCTGCTGCTCGCCGGGGTGCTGGCGGTGCTGTTCGGCCGCGGGACCGGGCTCGGCCTGGCGGTCAGCGCCGTCGGAGAGGACGCCGCGGCCGCCGACCGGTCGGGCCTTCCGGTGGCCGCCCTCAGGTACGGCGCGATCCTGCTGGCCGGGCTGACCTCGGCGCTGGCCGGCGCCCAGCTCGCGCTCGCCGACGTCCACGCCTTCACCGACAACCTCACCTCGGGCGCCGGCTACCTCGCGGTCGTCGCCGTCATCGCGGGCCGCTGGCGGGCCTGGCCGACCCTGCTGGCCTGCCTGTTCTTCGGACTGGCCCAGGCGCTGCAGTTCGCCGCGCCCGCGTTCGGGATCCACCTGCCGAGCGCACTGCTGATCATGTCTCCCTACCTGCTCGCCCTGCTGGCGGTCAGCGGCCTGGTCGGCGCGAGCCGGTCGCCCGCCGCGCTGACCGTCCCCTTCGTCCGAGAGGCCCGCGCCTGATGACGCTGATCCTGACCCGCTCCGACGTCCTGCGGATGATCACCTATCCGGAGGTGATCGGCGCGGTCCGGCGGGCGCACGCCGACCTCGCGGCGGGGGAGGCCGTCCTGCCCGCCCCGCCCGCGCTGCGCCTGCCGGGCTCGGACGCGGCGTTCCTGGCGATGGCCGCCGCCTCGCGCACCGACGGCCTCGCCACGGTGAAGCTGCTCGCCGACCTCCCCGCCAACGCGGAGCGCGGCCTGCCGGTCCAGCGCTCGGCGATCCTGGCGGTCTCGGCCGAGGACGGCGGCTGCGAGGCGCTGCTCGACGGGGGAGCGGTCACCCGCTTCCGCACGGCGGCGGCCTCCGCAGTCGCGACCGCCGCGCTGGCCCGCCCCGACGCCCGGGTGCTCGGCCTCGTCGGCGCGGGGGCGCTGGCCTTCGCCCACGCCGAGGCGCTGGCGCACGTCATGGAGATCGAGAAGATCGTGGTCTGGAGCCGGACGCCGGGGACGTCCCGGGCGTTCGCCGAGGCCACCGGCGCGCGGGTGGCCGCGACCGCGGAGGAGGCGGTCCGCGAGGCCGACGTCCTGTGCACCCTCACCCCCGCCCGGGACCCCGTGGTCCGCGGCGCCTGGTTCCCCGAGGGGCTGCACGTCAACGCCGTCGGCGCCCCGCCCCGCGCCGACCACCGGGAGATCGACACCGAGGGGATCGTGCGCTCGCGGGTGGTCGTCGACAGCCGGGCGACCGCGCTGCACGAGTCCGGTGACGTCCTCGTGCCGCTCGCCGAGGGCGCGATCACCGAGGAGCACTTCGCCGACGAGCTCGGCGAGGTCCTCATCGGCGCGGTCCCCGGCCGCACCGGCCGTGCCCAGATCACCCTCTACAACTCCCTCGGGGTCGGCCTCCAGGACCTGGCCGCCGCCCGGCTGCTCATCGACGAGGCCCGCAGGCGCGGCCTCGGCACCGAGATCGATCTGGCGGGCTGATGCTGAGACTCCGCGACGCCCGCGTGAACGGCGCGCTCCGCGACCTGTGGATCCGGGACGGCCGCCTCACCGCCCCCGGCCCCGCCGACGAGGAGATCGACCTGGCCGGACGCCTGGTCGTCCCCGGCTTCGTCGACGCCCACTGCCATCTCGACAAGACCCTCTGGTCGGGCCCCTGGGCGCCCAACACGGCCGGTCCGCGCCTCCGCGACAAGATCGACTACACGCGTTCGCGGCGGGCCGACTTCGGCGTCCCGTCCGCACCGCGCATCGCCGAGCTGCTCGGCACGATGGCCGCCGCGGGAACGACCAGTGTCCGCACCCACACCGATGTCTCTCCCGAGTTCGGCCTCGACGGCTTCCACGCCGTCGCGGAGGCCGCGGCCGCGCTGGAGAAGGTGATCACGGTCGAGCAGGTGGCCTTCCCGCAGTACGGCCTGCTCACCAATCCGGGCACCCTCGAGCTGATGGACCGCGCCCTGGCCACCGGTCTGGCCCAGGTGGTGGGCGGCATCGACCCCGCGGGCGTCGACCGGGACCCGGTCGCCCACCTCGACGCGGTCTTCGGCCTGGCGACCGCGCACGACGTCCCGGTGGACCTCCACCTGCACGACCCGGGGACGCTCGGCGCCTGGCAGTTCGAGCTGATCATCGACCGCACGCTCCGCGCCGGGATGGAGGGCCGTGTGACGATCGGCCACGGCTACGCCCTCGCCGAGCTCAGTGGCATACCACAGGACGAGCTCATCGCGGCGCTCGCCGCCGCGGGCATCGGCCTCGCCACCTGCGCCGCCCATGACGATCCGGTCGTCCCCGTCCTGAAGATGCGGGACGCGGGGGCCGGGCTGGGCCTCGGCAGCGACGGCATCCGCGACCTGTGGTCCCCGTGGGGGAACGGCGACCTGCTCGACCGGGCCCATCAGCTCGCCTCCCGCTCGGGGTTCTTCGCCGACGAGGACCTGGCCCAGGCCCTGGTCACGGCCACGACCGGCGGGGCGGAGCTGCTCGGCCTGACCGGCCACGGCCTGGACGAGGGCGCCACGGCCGACCTCGTGGTCCTCGACGCGGAGAGCGCGGCGGAGGCCGTCGTGACCCGCGCACGCCGTCTCCTGGTCCTCAAGGAGGGCAGGACGATCGCCCGCGACGGAGTGCTTACCTCCGCGAAACGTCCCTGAAACGACCCCTCTCCAGACTTAGCGGTATACCACTAACTCCCTCCCCAGGAGATCCCCACATGCGCAAGCTCCTCGCCCTCTCCGTCCTGACCGCCCTCGGCCTCTCCGCCACCGCCTGCGGCGGGGACGCCGAACCCGCCGCGGACGGCACGGCCAAGCTCAAGGTCGGGGTCATGTTCCCCGGCAACCTCTCCGACGACGGCTTCATGCAGTCCGGCTACGAGGGATACCAGCGGATCGAGAAGGCCCAGTCCGGCAGGGTCTCCCTCGCCAAGGTCGAGCAGGTGGCCGCCCCCGACTACCAGCAGGTCCTCACCCGCCTCGCCACGGGCTCCGACCTGGTCGTCTCCTTCGGCGGCCAGACCGACGCGGTCGTCCGCCAGGTCGCCCCGGCCTTCCCCAAGGTCAAGTTCGTCGAGATCGGCGGACCCTCGGACGCCGCCCCGCTGGCCAACCTCGCCTACTACGACCCGGTCCAGGCCGACGGCGGCTTCCTGGCGGGCGCCCTCGCCGCCCTCACGAGCAAGACCGGCAAGGTCTCCTTCCTGGGCGGGGTCGAGCTGCCCGCGATCGTCAAGACGGCCAAGGCCTTCGAGGCGGGGGCGAAGCTGGCCAGGCCGGACGTCACCGTGCTGGCGCCGCAGTACGTCGGCGACTTCAACGACGTCGCCAAGGCCAAGCAGGCGGGCCAGGCCAACCTCGGCGCCGGGGCCGACGCCTTCGGCCAGCAGCTCAACCTGGGCCACCAGGGGCTGGCGCAGGCCGTCCAGGAGAAGGGCGCGTTCATGGTCGGCGGCCCGCTGGCCAAGCCGTGCGGCTCGGAGCCGGGCGTGGTCGGTTACATGAAGGAGGACACGGGCGCCGAGCTGGAGTACGCGGTCAAGGCCGTCCTCGACGGCACCTTCAAGGCCGCCCAGGTCCCGTTCGGGGTCGCCTCCGGCCTCGGCACGACCGACCTCATCCTGTGCGGTGCGACCCCCGAGGTGACCGCGAAGATCGACAAGATCGAGAAGGACCTCGCGGCGGGCACGATCAAGATCGGGTGACCCCCGTCTCCCGGCGGGCCGTCCGCGGTCCGCCGGGAATACCGGCCGACGTAGGATGGTTCCTGTCGCTTGAGAGTTCAAACGATTGGGATCGGGTGAGGGAAATGCAGTTCGGACTGTTCTCCGTCGGCGACGTGACCATGGATCCGACCACGGGCCGGACTCCCACGGAGCACGAGCGGATCAAGGCGATGGTGGCCATCGCGCTGAAGGCCGAGGAAGCCGGCCTCGACGTCTTCGCCACCGGTGAGCACCACAATCCGCCGTTCGTCCCGTCCTCGCCGACCACGATGCTCGGCTACATCGCGGCGAAGACCGAGAACCTCATCCTCTCCACCGCCACCACGTTGATCACCACCAGCGACCCGGTGAAGATCGCCGAGGACTTCGCGATGCTCCAGCACCTCGCGGACGGCCGGGTCGACCTGGTGCTGGGCCGCGGCAACACCGGCCCGGTCTACCCGTGGTTCGGCCAGGACATCCGCCAGGGCATCCCGCTGGCCATCGAGAACTACGCGCTGCTCCACCAGCTCTGGCGCGAGGACGTCGTGAACTGGAAGGGCAAGTTCCGCACCCCGCTCCAGTCGTTCACCGCGACCCCGCGCCCGCTCGACGGCATCCCGCCGTTCGTGTGGCACGGATCGATCCGCTCGCCCGAGATCGCCGAGCAGGCCGCGTTCTACGGAGACGGCTTCTTCGCCAACAACATCTTCTGGCCGAAGGAGCACTTCCAGAAGCTGATCCGGCACTACCGGGAGCGGTTCGAGCACTACGGCCACGGCACGCAGGAGCAGGCCATCGTCGGGCTCGGCGGCCAGGTGTTCATGGACAAGAACTCCCAGGACGCGGTCCGGAGGTTCCGGCCCTACTTCGACAACGCCCCCGTCTACGGGCACGGGCCGTCGCTGGAGGACTTCGCCGAGCAGACGCCGCTGACCGTCGGCTCCCCGCAGGAGGTCATCGACAGGACCCTGACCTTCCGCGACTCGTTCGGCGACTACCAGCGCCAGCTCTTCCTCATGGACCACGCGGGCCTGCCGCTGGACGTCGTCCTCGAGCAGATCGAGATCCTCGGCACCGAGGTCGTCCCGGTCCTGCGCAAGGAGTTCGCCAACGGGCGTCCGGCGGGCGTCGCGGAGGCCCCGGCCCACGCGCTCCTGAAGGAGGCGAAGAAGTGATCGCCGTCGTCTCGGCGGGCCTCAGCCTGCCGTCCTCCAGCAAGCTCCTGGCCGACCGCCTCGCCGAGGCGGCCGGCGCCGCGACCGGCCTCGAGGCCGTGCACATCGAGCTGCGCGACCTGGCCGTCGCCGTCGCCGGCAACCTGGTCACGGGCTTCCCGGCACCGGACCTGGCGACGGCCCTGGAGACCGTGACCGCCGCCGACGCGCTCATCGCCGTCACGCCGATCTTCAATGGCTCCTACAACGGCCTGTTCAAGTCCTTCTTCGACGTCCTCGACCGCGACGCACTCGACGGCAAGCCGGTCCTGCTCGGCGCGACCGGTGGCACCGCCCGCCACTCCATGGCCCTGGACTTCGCGATCCGCCCGATGTTCGCCCACCTGCGCGCCAGGACCGTCCCGACCGCGGTGTTCGCCGCCCCCGAGGACTGGGGCGACGGCGAGTCCCTCGCCCCTCGCGTCACCCGCGCGGCCGAGGAACTCGCCGCCCTGCTCCAGGGCGCGCCCCCGGCCCCGAAACCGGTCTTCTCCACCTTCGAGGCCGAACTCGCCAAGCTGAAGGGCTAGAGGGTCGAGCGGACGGCCACCGCGAGGGCGGGATCGTCGGAGAAGATCCCGTCGATGCCCGTCGCCAGCAGGGCGCGCAGCCAGCCGGCAGCGTCGCCCTGGGCGCGGGCGTAGACGGGGGAGGCCGGGTCGCCCAGGCGGTAGTTCACGGGCAGGAAGGTGTTCTCCGGCCGGAAGGTCCACGGGTGGACGGTCAGGTTCGCACGGTGCGCGTCCTTGACCAGCGTGGTCGCGGGCAGGGTCTTCCCGCTCGCGTCGACCGGGATGATCCAGCTCGTGGACGGTCCGATGCCGTCGGCGAAGGTCGCCACCCACTCCAGGCCCTTCTTGGCGACGAGGTCGGCGTAGGTGCGCGGGTCGCCGGAGGCGGTGAAGTCGTACGGCCGTCCCGAGCCGTTGACGAGCAGGACCAGATGGGCCTTGGTCCGCTTGCGCAGCCGTTCGAGGATGCCGGGCTCGAAGGACTGGACGAACACCTTGGACCCGCGACGGTCGAGGCCCTTCGCGGCCAGGGTCTTCAGCAGCGGCTCGTCGAAGGGCAGCCCGATCGAGGCGAAGTAGGTCGGATGCTTGGTCTCGGGATAGACGCCCACCCCGTGCTCCTGGGCCAGGTCGATGACCTCCTCCAGGGAGGGGATCACGTCCTGGCCGTCGAAGGCCTGGTTGTCCGGGCGGATGCCGGGGATCCGCTCGATCGCCCGGAGGGTCCGCAGCTCGGCGAAGGTGAAGTCCTCGCTGAACCAGTCGGTGACCGGGACGCCGTCGATGCTCTTGGTGGTCTTGCGGGCCGCGAACTCCGGGTGGGAGGCGACGTCGGTCGTCTGGCTGAGGGCGTTCTCGTGCCGGTCGACCAGCACACCGTCCTTGGTCTGCACCAGGTCGGGCTCGATGTAGTCGGCGCCCGTCTCGATCGCCAGCCGGTAACCGCTCAGGGTGTGCTCGGGGCGGTGGGCGCTCGCTCCCCGGTGCGCGATGACCAGGGGCCGTGCGCCGTCGCGGCCGTCCGCCTCGGCCACGCCGAACCGGCCCGCCACGGCCACCGTCGCGACCGCGCTGATCGCGACGCCCGCCGCGATCGAACGTCTGATGCGTCCCATTCCGACTACCTCCCGTTTCGACTGTGACGGACGGTAGGGGCGGGACGTGGCCTGGAAGGTAACGCAGGGCGGCGATCAACCGAAGGTTGACGTTCGTATGATGGGGGACATGGTGCGGTGGCTCGACGACGACGAACAGCGGACATGGCGTGCCTTTCTCTGGGCGACGCAGCTGCTGCAAGAGGAGATGGACCGTCAGCTCCAGCGGGACGCGGGGGTGCCGCTGAGCTACTACGTGGCCATGGCGATGCTCTCGGAGTCCCCGACGCGCTCGCTGACGATGAGTGAGCTGGCCCAGTCGGCGCACTCCTCGCCCAGCCGGCTGTCGCATGCCGTCCGCAAGCTCGAGGAGCTGGGCTACATCGAGCGCAGCCGCCACCCCGAGGACGGCCGCACCACGATCGCGACCCTCACAGAGGCGGGCCTGGCCTTCGTCGAGTCGGCGGCCCCCGGGCACGTCGAGACCGTCAGGAGGGCGGTCTTCGATCCGCTCGGGCACGACCAGGCCAAGCACCTCAGGGAGATCTCGGAGGCGATCCTCCAGCAGCTCGGCCGCCCCTGCGAGCCCGGCCCCGCGCCCGCGCCCGAGGCGGGGACCGGTACGGGCCCTACGGCCTGACGACCAGCGCCGTCCCTCCGTGCCTGCGGACCGGTTCCGCGACGGCCTGCACCCGGCGCCCGGTCAGGAACTCCAGCGCGGTGGCCGCACCGATGGAGGGCGGCGGCCCGGCGAACAGGTCCAGCTTCTGGCCCTTGGCCGTCAGCGCGGGCCCGTACAGGTCGAGGAAGCCCTGCTCGGCCAGGGTCACGGCGGTGTTGCGCTGGGTGGCGCGCGGCGCGGCGACGGCCTGCGGGAGCGACATCCCGAGATGCAGCCGGTTCAGCAGGATCTGCAGCACCGTCGTGATGATCGTCGATCCGCCGGGGCTGCCGAGGGCGAGGAACGGCCGCCCGTCCCTGAGGACGATCGTCGGGGCCATGCTGCTGCGCGGCCGCTTGCCGGGGGCGGCGGAGTTGGGATCGGTGGCCGAGGGGACGAAGCTGAAATCCGTGAGCTCGTTGTTGAGCAGGAACCCCCGCCCCGGGACGGTCAGCCCGCTGCCGCCGAACTGCTCGATGGTCAGCGTGTAGGCCACCACATTGCCCCATTTGTCCGAGACGACCAGATGGGTGGTCTGGGGGCCCTCGTAGGGGAGCGCCGCGGTCGATCCGGCCGGCGAGGGGCAGCCGTAGGTGCCGTCCGGCGTCCCGGGGGCCACCGGCGCCGTCAGCGCGGTGTCCGGCTTGATCGGGCAGGCCCGCTCCGCGGCGTAGCCGTCGGACAGCAGTTCCTTCAGCGGGACCCCCGGGACGTCGCCGACGTAGGCGGCGCGGTCGGCGTAGGCGACCTTCGAGGCCTCCAGGTAGTAGTGCAGCGCCTGGACCGGATCGCTCTTCGACAGCGGGAACCGCTCCAGGACGTTCAGCGCCTCCCCGACGGTCGAGCCGCCCGAGGACGGCGGGGCCATCCCGAACACCTCGAGCCCGTGGTACCCGACGCGGGTCGGCGCCCGGAACGGAGCGGTGTAGGCCTTCAGGTCCGCCGGGTCCATGACTCCGGGGCGCAGGCCCGAGGGCGGCTCCTGCACGGTCTTGACGATCTCGTCCCCGAGCCCGCCGCCGTAGAACCAGCCGGTCCCGCGCCGGGCCAGCGTCCGGTAGGTCCCGGCCAGGTCGGGGTTGCGGAAGGTCGACCCGACCGCGGGCGGAGCCCCGCCGGGCAGAAACAGCTTCGCCGTCGCCGGGATCTTGGCGAAGCGGGTGGCGTTCAGGCTGGTCTGGTCGAAGAACTCCTGGTCAACGGGGAATCCGCCGTCGGCGACCTTGATCGCGGGCTGGAGCAGGGAGCCGAGGCTCCGGGTGCCGAACCGGCTCAGCCCGGCCCGCCACTGGGCGAGGGTGCCGGGGACGCCGACGGACAGGCCGCTGGTCACGGCCTGGTCGAACGGGATCGCCTTGCCCGTCGCCGGGTCCACGAAGGCGTCCGGCCTCATGGCCTTCGGGGCGGTCTCGCGGCCGTCGATCGTGTGGACCTTCCCGCTCTTCGCGTCGTAGTAGACGAGGAACCCGCCGCCGCCGAGAGCGGCCACGTACGGCTCGGTCACGCCGAGCATCGCGGCGGCGGCGACCGCGGCGTCCATGGCATTGCCGCCCTTGCGGAGCACGTCGATCGCGGCTCGGCTCGCGGTGGCGTCCACGGTGGAGACCGCGCCGCCGGTGCCGGTCGCGGTCGGTCCCGGCGGCGCCGCGGCGGCGGGCGCGACGGGCAGGGCGAGGGCCAGGGCGAGGCCCGCGGTGATCAGTCCGGACTGTCGCAGCATGGTCACTCCTTTTCCGGGCACGGGGCTCCCACCCTCGAACGGGAGAAAGTGACCGGACATGGACTTTGACGATGATGCCAAGCTCGACACGTCACAGGTCGGGGAGGGCGGCGGCGGCCGAATCCCCGGCGGCGGGCTCACGATAGGCGGCGGCGCGGTCGGGATCGTAGGACTGATCATCGCGCTGATCTTCGGGATCGACCCGGGGAACCTCACCGGCGGTGGCGGAGGCGGGCAGCCCGCGCCCGCCTCCGACCTCAGTGAGAACTGCAAGACCGGAGCCGACGCCGACCAGAAGGAGAAGTGCCGGGTCGTCGGCGTCGTCAACAGCATCCAGAAGTACTGGGGCGACAACCTCAAGGGCTACCAGGTGGCCAAGACGATCCTGTTCACCCAGGCGGTTCAGACCGGATGCGGCAACGCCACCAGCGACGTCGGCCCGTTCTACTGCCCCGCCGACCAGCGCGTCTATCTCGACCTCGGCTTCTTCGACGACCTCCAGTCGAAGTTCGGGGCCGAGGGGGGCCCGTTCGCCCAGGCCTACGTGATCGGCCACGAGTACGGCCACCACGTTCAGCACCTGCTCGGCACCGACCAGAAGGTCGGCGGCGACAGGGAGGGCGCCGACTCCGGCTCGGTCCGGCTCGAACTCCAGGCCGACTGCTACGCCGGCGTCTGGGCAAAGCACGGCGTCGACACCAAGTTCTTCAAGGAGCCCTTCACCAAGACCGACATCCAGCAGGCGCTGAGCGCGGCCGCCGCCGTCGGCGACGACCGCATCCAGCAGAGCGGCGGCGGCGGGGTCGACCCGGAGAAGTGGACCCACGGCAGCTCCGCCCAGCGCGTCCAGTGGTTCACCACCGGCTACGACAGCGGCGAACCCGATCAGTGCGACACCTTCTCCGCCCCGCTCAACGGTTAGTTTCCGAGCATCGGGACGTCGAGGAGGGACTCGGGGATCGCGAAGGCGTCGACCAGGGCCCGGGCGTGCGGGCGGAGGAATCCGCACAGCTCGTCCACGGTCCTGACGACGCCCTTCGCGGTCTCGGCGTTCATCCGGCCGTGCTCCAGGAACCAGGCGCGGTCGGCCTCGATGACCGACAGGGCGTAGAGGTCGCACACCCGGCCGAGCAGGACGTCGCCCGGCGGCACGGCGGCGGCGAACGCCTCCAGGACGATGCGGTCGACGTGCACCCTGGCGGCCTTCAGGAGCTGTTCCTGGGCCTCGTTGAAGACCGCGAACGCGTCGTCGGCGTGCTCGGCCCTGCGCAGCCGTCGCGCCAGCCCCTCGACCACGTGCTTCTCCCGGTCGGCGAAGGCGTCGAGCTGCCACTCCCGGTCGAGCGGGTCGGGCCGGTGGACGACCGAGCGCGCCGGGGTCCGCTCGATGACGGCCTCCGCGAACTGCTCGGCCAGGAACCGGGCGAGGCCGAGGGTGCCGAGCTCGTCCACGTCGTGCCGGTAGCGGGTCAGCAGGCCCTTCGCGACGAGCTGGAGCAGCACGGTGTTGTCGCCCTCGAAGGTGGTGAACACGTCGGTGTCGGCCTTGAGCCGGGTCAGCCGGTTCTCCGCCAGGTAGCCGGCGCCGCCGCAGGCCTCCCGGCACGTCTGGATCGTGTCGGAGGCGTGCCAGGTGGCGGCGGCCTTGATGCCCGCGGCCCGCGACTCCAGCTCCCGCTGGTCGCTCTCGCCGATGTCGCGGCCGAAGGACTCGTCCAGGCTGCGGATCAGGGCCTCCTGGGCGAAGTGCAGCGCGTAGGTCGTGGCCAGCGGCGGCAGCAGCTTGCGCTGGTGCGCCCGGTAGTCGAGGATCGCGACCTCGCCGCCCGAGGCGGGGTGCTCGAACTGGCGGCGCCGCTCGCCGTAGCGGATCGCCAGGGTGAGGGCCGTCTTGGCGGCCGAGCCCGCGCCGCCCGCCACGCTGATCCGGCCCCGGATCAGCGCTCCCAGCATGGTGAAGAACCGCCGTGAGGGGCTCTCGATCGGGCTGGAGTAGGTGCCGTCGGCCGCGACGTCCGCGAACCGGTTGAGCAGCGCCTCGCGCGGGACCCTGACATGGTCGAAGGAGAGCCGCCCGTTGTCGACGCCGTTCAGCCCGCCCTTCTCACCGCAGTCCTCGATCAGGACGCCCGGCAGCGCTTCGCCGTTCTCGTCGCGGATCGGGACCAGGAAGGCGTGCACCCCGTGCGGGGGGAGCTGGGCGAAGACCACGGCCATCCGGCCGTCGCGGGCGGCGTTGCCGATGTAGTCCTTCCGGGCCGCCGGGGTCGGGGTGTCGATGACGAACTCGCCGGTCTCCGGCTCGAAGACGGCGGTCGTCAGGAGGCTCGCGACGTCCGAGCCGTGGCCGGTCTCCGTCATCGCGAAGCAGCCGACCAGCTCCAGATCCATGATCGCCCGCAGATGGGCGTCGTGGTGGCGCGCGGTGCCGAGCGCCTGGATCGCGCCGCCGAACAGGCCCCACTGGACGCCCGTCTTCACCAGCAGGGACAGATCGCCGAAACCGAGCATCTCGAAGGAGACGACCGCGCCGCCCACGTCGTCCTGGCCGCCGTACTCCTTGGGGAAGCCGATCCGGGGATGGCCGTCGGCGGCCAGGGCGCGCAGATCCTCGAAGACCTGAGCCCTGCGGGTCTCCAGATCCCCGCCCGCCATGCTGGCCGGGGGAGCGGCCCCCATCTTCTCCCGCGCGGCCCGGCGCACCGCGCCCCACCGGCCGTCCAGGATCTCGCGCAGGGCCTCGGTATCGGGACGTCCGTCCCATTCAGGAAGACTCATGCCTGATCAGATACCCCTCAGGCCGCACCTATGCGGGTCCCCTGAGTGATCAGGAACGCAATGAGCACGCTCGGCGTCTGAGCGTGTGCAGACCCCCAGGCGGCCACCTCCCTAGGATGAGAGGGCCGTTCCCACCCTTTCCGGAGGCCGCGAGATGAGCGTCGCCGAGTTCAGCCTCTTCAAGGACGACAGCGGTCGTTTCTGGCCGTCGCTCGACGAGTACCAGCGGGCCAGGCTGCTGCGGGACGGCTGGATCGAGCGCTTCCCCGACGGCGTGGACCTCTGCCGCCAGGGCGAGCGCGGCGACCGGGTGTTCATCCTGCGGTCGGGACAGGTCGAGATAAGGCACCAGGAGGGCAAGTTCGAGCAGGTCCTGGCGATCAGGGGCGAGGGCGATCTGGTGGGGGAGCGGGCGGCGTTCGAGGCCAGGGAGCGGTCGGCCTCGGTCGTCGCGCAGGGCTGGGTCGAGGCGCTGGTGGTGCTCACCGACAAGTTCGGCCGGTTCATCATGGACAATCCGGACGTCAGGGCGCTGGTCGAGGACAACGTCTACGGGCGGCTGACCGAGACCAGGCCGCCGGAGCCGTTCACCTACGCCGGGCAGAACTGCACCGTGCTGATGATCGACATCACGGCGTTCAACGGCAAGCACCGCAGCGACGGCAACCGGCAGGTCGTCCGGGACGTCATGTACGAGGTGCTGAAGCGGGCCTGCAAGCAGTCCAAGGTGCCGTGGTCGGACTGTCACCGCGAGGACCGGGGCGACGGCGCGCTGGTGATCGTCCCGCCGACGGTGCCGACCGTGCACGTGCTGCATCCGATGGTCCAGGACCTCGCGGAGGCGGTCCGCGACCACAACGCGCGTGCGGCGCGCGGCGAGGAGCTCCAGATCAGGCTGGCCCTGCACGTCGGGCCGGTCACCGGCGACACCCACGGCATGGTGGGGGAGGCCATCAACACCACGGCCAGGCTCCTGGACGCCCGGCCGCTCAAGCGCCGCATCGCCGACGGCGGGGCGGCCGTCGGCGTGATCGTGTCGGACTATGTGCACGGCGGGATCGTGAAGCACCTCAGGGGCGTGGGGACCTGGGAGCAGATCCGCTTCCAGGTCAAGGAGTCGCGCCTCACGGGGTGGGTGCGTCTCCTGTGAGCGCCTCGACGACGTAGGCCTCGGCCCGGTCCCGGTCGGTGCCGAGGCCGCGCAGGATCTCCCCGCCGGAACCGGCCTCCTCGTTGAGCAGGCCGAGCAGGATGTGCTCGGTGCCCACATGGGCGTGGCCGAGCCGCAGCGCCTCCCGGACGGTCAGCTCGATGACCTTCTTGGCCTTCGGCCCGTAGGGGATCAGATGCGGTACCTGTTCCACGGGCGGAGCCTGGACACCTTTGGCCGCAGCCCGGATGTCGTCGAGCGAGATCCCCTGCTCGACCAGTGCCCTGACGCCGAGCCCGTCGGGCTCGTGCAGCAGCCCGAGCAGGACGTGCTCGGTCCCGATCCGCTCCTGTGCGCCGATCCTCGCCTCCTCCTGGGACTTGACGATCGCGTTCCTGGCCCTGGTGCCGAACCGGGAGAACGGACTGGCCTCGGGCGCGGGCCCGTCCTTGGGCACGAACCGCTTCTGCGCCGCCTGCTTGGTGACGCCCATGCTCTGCCCGATGTCGGTCCAGGACGCCCCGGACCTCCTGGCCTGGTCGACGAAGTGCCCGATCAGATGATCGGCCAGCTCGCCGAGATGGTGTGACAGCAGAACCGCCCCGGACAACTGCTCCAGCGCGTCCCCTTCGTGTTCCCTCTTGACGACATCGATCAGATCGTCCAGCCGGGGAGTCTTCTCATCCATACGTCAACCATAGGTTGACGATCCCCAATCGTCAACCACAAGTTGACGTTCAGGTCTCTCGCGGGGGTGGGGGGTGAAATCTAGAGTGGGCGCAGGGGCTGGGGTCCGGCCCTGTTCCACCGTGGGGAGGGTGTCTGATGGCTCGTTCGAAGGATCGGCGTGTCGGTGGGACCGGTGGGCAGGGGGTGGGGAAGAAGACGGGGGCGGAGAAGCCCCGGGTCGTGCGGGTGCCGCGTAAGGCGATCTCCGGGATCGACGTCGGAGGGACGGGGGAGCCGATGCTCTTCCGGCAGTTTCTGGGGAGGAAGCCGGGCCCGGCCAAGGTGTCGCTGCGCACGGCCGCTCTGCGGAAGCTTCCGGCTGCCGCTGCGGAGGAGGGCGTGGCCGGGGGTGTCGTGCCGGGGGAGCTCGTCAAGGTGACCAGGCGGGAGGTCGAGGAGCGGGCGCTGGTCGTCCGGGAGGCTCCGGTGCCGGTCGCCGTTTCGTACGCGGAGCGGACCGCCGCGGCGAACCGGGGGTTCGTCGCCAAGGTCTATGCCGACTTCTTCCCCGGCGGGCGGCTGCTCGGGGCGGAGGAGCGGGAGAGGGCGTTCGCCGCGATGTACGAGGGGGCCGGGTCGGCCCGGAGCGGGTATCTGAAGGAGGCGCTCACGCCCGGGGGGTGGTGGGCCTTCACCCATGCGCCGTGGTCCTACATCGACGGCCAGGCGCTGAACGCCGTGCGGGGGCGGGTCTTCCCGTCCGACGCCGACGTCTTCGCGGCCGAGCTCGCGAACTTCTTCCAGAACCCCTACGAGCAGCGGTACGTGGATCCCGCGACGGGCCTGCCGGACCCGCTCGGCAGATACCCGAGCCTGACGACCGCCCGCCCGCGGACCATGGAGGGCGAGGCCAGGAAGGGCGACTACTTCTTCCTGCGCAACGGCAGTCCCAAGTTCGACACCGTCACCAGCACGGCCGGGCGCACCCGCCGGATCGTCCTCGACGTCCGGAACCAGGGGGCGGCGGTCTCCGCGGCCCTGGCGGTCGCCCGCCTCTTCGACGACGACGCCGTCTCGCCGCACCTCAGCGAGCTGAAGGTGTTCCTGAAGACCACCCCGGTCCCGGCGGAGCCGGTGCTGATCAAGCGGGACAAGCTCATCGTCTACTACAACAAGCGGCCCGGCGAGGCCCCGGACACCGACGCCGTGGGCGCCGCCCTCGACGCCGCGATCAAAAGCTCTTTCCCGCCCGGGGACGCCGTGGACGAGGCCGGGCCCTTCTACGCCCTGCTCGGCGGCGGCACCGCCTGGGCCGAGGACCCCTCCGGCTTCACCGGTGACGGCTCTCAGAGCTTCACCCAGACCCGCCTCTCCGCCGTCAGGGCCGCGATCGAGGCCCCCGGCGCCGACGCGATCGACTCGCCCGACGCCCTCGGCGCCAGGATCCGCACCGCCTTCGCCGCCGCCGGAATCGATCCGGACCGTCCCCACCTCCAGCTCCGCGACCGTCCGTTCCGGGCCGTCCAGGAGAACCGCGTCCCGCTCCGCGACGCCAACCCCCGCTTCCTGAGCTGACGGCGGCCCTCCGATCCTCGAAGAGTCGATCAGGCTTTCGAAAGCGCATTGACAGGCAAGTATTTTCTTGCCTATTGTCGATGACGTGCACGAAGGCGATGAGATGGGCCAGGTCTTCAAGGCGCTGGCCGATACGACGAGGCGGCGGCTGCTCGACCGGCTGCACGCCGGCAACGGGCAGACGCTCGGGGCGCTCTGCCGCGATCTGGAGATCACCCGGCAGGGCATCACCCAGCATCTGGCGGTCCTGGAGGCCGCCGGGCTGGTCGTCGCCGTGCGGCGGGGCCGGGAGAAGCTCCACTACCTCAACCCGGTGCCGCTCCACGAGATCCACGTCCGGTGGATCGCGAAGTTCGAACGCGCCGACCTGGACGCGCTCAGCACCCTCAAGCACGACCTCGAACAGTACGACCTCGAACAGTACGACCCCGACCAGAAGGAGAAGCCCGTGGAGAAGCTCGCGGAGAAGCCGAAGCTCGTCTACGTGACCTACATCGCCAGCACCCCCGAGAGGGTCTGGAGCGCCCTCACCGACCCTGAGCAGACCGCCAGGTACTGGGGCCACCGCAACGTCTCGACCTGGGAGAAGGGGGCGGGCTGGGAGCACGTCGGGAACGAGCGCGGCGACGTGCAGATCGTCGGCACCATCCTGGAGATCGACCCGCCGCGCCGGCTCGTCCACACCTGGGCCGGCCTCGCCGACGCCGACGACCCGGCCCGGCGGTCCCGCGTGACGTTCGAGATCGAGCCCGCGGGCGACACCGTGCGCCTGTCGGTGACCCACGAGGACCTGCCGCAGGAGCAGCTGGCCGGTACCCGCAACGGCTGGGAGCGGGTCCTGGCGAGCCTGAAGTCGATGCTGGAGACCGGCCAGGGCCTGCCCTCGATCCTGTGAGGGCGTCCCGGCCTGGCAGGCTGGGGAGATGAGCGTTGAGATCAGCAAGGCGGGGGCCGAAGCCGTCGAACGGCTGCGGGGGCTGTGGCTCGAACTGCACCACCATCACCAATCGGTGCAGCCCGGCTGGGAGTACAAGGGAGACGAGGCCTCGTGGGAGGCCCGCCGGGAGGCCTACCTGCGCCGGCTGGCGGGCGACGGATCGTTCGTGCTGCTGGCCGAGGACGCGGGGGAACTCGTCGGCTACCTGCTCGTCGAGGTCAAGACCGAACCGGACGACACCTGGACGGGCGACGACAGGTTCGCGCACGTCCACTCCCTGAGCATCGTCCCCGCCGGACGCGGCCAGGGCCTCGGCACCCGGCTGCTGGACCGGATGGAGGAGGAACTGGCCGCGGACGGCGTCGAGGACATCTGGATCGACGCCCTCACCGGCAACGAGCAGGCGATCAAGCTGTACGAGCGGCGGGGGTTCAGGCCCGCGGTCGTCTACCTGGCGAAGCTCGGGAAGGCGGAGCCCGGGAAGGCGAAGCCCGGTAAGGCGGAGCTCAGGACGAAGGCGTGACGGTCTTCCTGGCCCAGCCGTAGTCGGCCTTGCCCGAGGGGGTCCGGCGGACCTCGTCCACCACCAGCACGTCCCGGGGGACCTTGTAGCCGGCGATCCGCTCCCGGCAGTGGGCGCGCAGGGTCTCGGCGGAGACGTCCTCGGTGAGCGAGACGACCGCCGCGACCCTGCTGCCCAGCCGCTCGTCCGGGGCGCCCACGACCAGGGCGTCATAGACGGCCGGATGGGACTTGAGCGCCGCCTCGACCTCCTCGACGAAGACCTTCTCGCCGCCGGTGTTGACGACGGTCGAGCCGCGTCCGAGCAGGACCAGATGGCCCTCGGCGTCGACCTTGGCCATGTCGCCCTGGAGTGCCCAGCGGGTGCCGTCGGGTGCGGTGACGAAGGTGGCGTCGGTCTTGGCCTGGTCCTTCCAGTAGCCCAGCGGCAGTCGGCCGCTGCGCGCGAAGACCCCGATCTCGTCCGAGCCGGGCTTGACCGGCTGGAGGTCGGCGTCGAGGACGGCCGAGTCGGGCTTGAGCAGGAAGCGCGGCGTCCCGTCGGGTCCGGGCGGCACCGCCTGGCCCGCGACGCCCGTCTCCGAGCCGCCGACGGCGTCCAGCAGGACCGCCAGCCCCGGCAGCGACGCGTGGAGCCGCGCCTTGACGTCGGGCGAGGTGACCGAGCCGCCCGTGGTGATCGCGAACAGGTTGGGCAGGGAGAAGTCCCCGGCCTCCAGGGCGTCGGCGATCGGCCGGGCCATCGCGTCCCCGACGAGCACCAGGGCCTGCACCTCCTCACGGGCCGCCACCTCCAGCACGCCCTCGGCCGAGAACGAGGTCCGTGACCACAGGACGAGCTTCGAGCCGCCGGTCAGGGTCGCCCAGGCCACCCACATGCCCGCGCCGTGCATGAGCGGGGCGTTGACCATCACCGACAGGCCGCCGGCCACCGCGTTCGCCGCGAGCTCCTCCAGTGAGGTGACCGGCTCGCCGAGCATGTTCCCGCCGCCCATCGCGGCGAAGAAGATGTCCTCGCTGCGCCACATCACGCCCTTGGGCAGGCCGGTGGTGCCGCCGGTGTAGAGCAGGTAGAGATCGTCGCCGGAGCGCTCCCGGGCCACCCGCCCGGACGGGGCCGCCGCGACGGCGTCGGCGTAGGACAGGGCGTCGGGCACCTCCTCGTCCGTGCCGTCCTCGAGCACGAACACCGACCGCAGGTCGGTGAGGCCCGCGCGGGCCGGGCCGAGACGGGCCACCAGCGACCGCTCCCCGACGAGCGCGGCGCATCCGGCGTCGGCGATCACATGGGCGAGCTCGCCCGCGGTGTACCGGTAGTTGACGTTCACCGGAACGGCGCGCAGCTTGTAGGCGGCGATCTGGGTCTCGAGCCACTCGGCCCGGTTCACCGAGAGGATCGCCACCCGGTCGCCGGTCCCGACCCCCGCGGCGGCCAGCGCCGCTGCGGCCCGGTCGGCCCGGTCGTCCAGTTCGGCGTAGGTCAGCCGATCCTCGCCGCTGACCAGCGCGACGCGGTCGGGGACCGCGTCCGCGACCGTCTCGAACAGATCCGCCAGATTGAACGCCACCCTGTGCTCCTCTCCTCGGCTCCGTTCCGCCGAACATACCCCGCTCGGATCATTGTGGTAAGTCTGTACTTACGATGGTTTCCGCTAGCCTTCGGCCATGGCTCTCACCGAACAGGAGGCCACCGAGGCCTTCCACGTGGTCGACACGAACAACGACGGCATGATCACTCCGCAGGAGCTGGCGCACCTGTGGGAGCGGAACGGCGACGTCCTCGGTGACGATGAGCTCCTGCGCATCTTCGCCAAGGCCGACACCGACCACGACGGGCTGATCTCGCTGCCGGAGTTCATCGCCCTTCTCGGCTGATTCGGCGGCGGTCCCCGCCCCCGTTCGGGAAGGATGGGGGGATGTCTCGACGCATCGGGCCTTACGCCGTCCTCGGCGAGCTGGGTTCCGGAGCCATGGGCCGGGTCTTCCTCGGCCGGTCGGCGGCCGGGCGCCTTGTGGCGATCAAGACGATCAGGGCCGATCTCGGTGACGATCCCGACTTCCGCGCCCGGTTCCGGCACGAGGTCGCCGCCGCCCGCAAGGTGGCAGGGGCCTTCACCGCACCGGTCGTGGCGGCCGACGCGGACGCCGAGACGCCGTGGCTCGCCACCGTCTACCTGCCGATCCCGACCCTGCGACGGCTGGTGCGGGCCGTCGGCCCCCTGCCCGTCGCGGCCGTCCAGTGGCTGGCCGCCGGATGCGCCGAGGCCCTGGAGTCCATCCACGCCGTCGGGCTCATCCACCGGGACCTCAAGCCGTCCAACGTCCTGGTCTCCCTCGACGGGCCGCGCGTCATCGACTTCGGGGTGGCCAAGGCCGCCGAGCGCGGCGCCCTCACCCTGGGCAGCCAGCCGATCGGCACCCCCTCCTACATGTCGCCCGAGCAGGCCCTCGGAACCCGGGCCATCACCCCGGCGGCCGACGTGTTCGCCCTCGGCTCCACCCTCGTCTACGCCGCCACCGGCCACGCCCCGCAGCGGGGCGAGGACGTCCTGGCCCGCCAGCCCGCGAGCCCGCCCGACCTGGACGGCCTGCCCGCGGAACTGGTCGAGATGATCACCGCCTGCCTCAGCCGCGACCCGGCCAAGAGGCCCACCCCGGCGCAGCTGCTGGCCGAGTTCGCCCCGTTCACCGAGGGCGAGTCGGGAGACCGCCTCGGCCGTCTGCTGCTGCCCGAGGCGGCCGTCGCGGTCATCGAGTCCGCCCAGGACCCCGACGAGGAGACCTTCACCTCCCTGCCCTCCGACCCCGGCAGGTCCGGCGAGATCAGGACCGTGCCGGGGCGGGTCAGGCTCGGCTGGGGCACCGGGGCGATGCTCGGCGCCGGAGCGGCGGGCCTGCTGGCGGTCGGCGGCATGACCGGCGCTCTCCTCGCCGACGAGGAACCGGCCAAGCAGCAGCCCCCGCAGCAGGCGACCGCCCCGAACCCGGTGGGACTCCCGCCCCCGCCGCCGTCCGGGGAGGAGGCCAAGCCCGACGGCCGTCCGAAGGTCGTGGTCAACCAGCCGATGGGCGACAAGAACACGGTGTTCGTGCTGCACGGGACGGGCTGGCGGCCGGGCGAGCGGATCTCGGTCAGGATCGGCGGACGCACCGCGCGCACCCGCCCGGCCGTCGACAGGAAGGGCACCTTCAACTACGCCGTCAACCAGAACCACGAGTTCTGGCGGGGCGCGCTCCCCGAGGGGAACCACATCGTGACGGTGACGGGCAAGGCCGGCCACCGGAGCACGACCTTCGTCGTCCACCCCTGACCGGCCCGCTCAGTGGTCTTCCCGGTCCCACCAGAGGTTCTCCTGGCGCGACAGCCAGGCGGGATCGCTCAGCAGCAGAAGGTCGCTGGGGACGATCGCGGCGTTGTCGAGCAGGACCCCGACCACGACCTCGTCCGACAGCCGCATCCCGCGCCGCACCAGCAGCCGGTCCACGAGCTTGCGCCGCAGCGCCCGCAGATGCTCGCCGACCCGGTCGGCCAGCCGCTCGCGGAAGACGGGATCGGTCGAGAACCGGTCCAGTTCGTAGCTCGCGCCGGTGATCTCCAGGGCGGCCCTGGCGATCTCCGGGGTGCGGGGGAGCGCGGTGGTCCGCGACGGGTCCAGCATCCACGGACGGCACCACAGCAGCGCGACCAGGAAGAGCTTGGTGTTCCGGTCGAGGGTCAGCGGCAGCAGGGTCGACTCGCCGTCGGGCGGCGGCTCGGGCACCGGTTCGCCGCCCGCCGACACCTCCAGCCGCAGCGCGAGGCCGTCCTCGAGCATCGATCTGGACCCGACCCGCGCCTCGCCGTCGCGCAGGAACCACCCGCCGCGCGGCTCACCGGGTGTTTCGAGCCGCGGCAGCCGGATCTGCTCGCCCGCGGTCTCGGCGTACAGGGCGTGGGTGAGGCTGATGTTGGCTATCCAGACACCGCCGGGCAGTGCGGCGATCAGCCCGGCGCGGCGGGAGAGCCCCCGCCCGACTCGGACGATCACATCGACGTCGGGACCACGGCCGAAGACCAGCCGCCCCCCTGCGTCGAGATCGAGGGTGCCGCCGGACGGTGTGGCCAGTCGCATTCCCGCCATGTTCTGACTCTAGAACGTTCAATCGTTCTGTACCCGGAGTTCCGGGATGGCGCTTCGCCTTTGATCGCGATTTCCTTGAGATTCCCAGAGGCGCGGCCCTGAGCAGACCGGGACGGGCAGATTCACAAACCTCGGGCATGCGGCGTGTGGGACGGGGCGCCGCGCCTCTGGGAACTTCCGGGATAATCGGCGCATGGCTCCCGCATGGCCCCCGCGGGCCGAGATCAGAACGCTGCTCGACGCCGCCGACCGCACCTCCGCGATCGCGCGCGGGCTGCTGGACGAGCACGGCCAGGCGCGCGAGGACGTCCAGCGGGCGCTGCGCCCGCTGCGGGAGACCGCGGCCAGGGGTGAGCTGGAGCGGATCCCGGTCGCCCGGCTGAAGGACGTCACCGAGGGGCGGCTGCGGCTCACGGCCGTCGAGGAGGCCGGGTACGGCAGCGTCCTGGCGATCCTCGACGCGACCCCCTACGCCCTCCAGCTGCTGCCGGGGATCGGGGCGCAGACCGCCGGGCAGATGCACGCCGCCGCCCGGCAGATCGCGAACGCCGTGGCCGAGACGGTGACGGTCCGGCTCGACGTCGACGACCGCACCCCCGAGACGACCACGCTGGTCAGGGCGCTGTACCGGCTGGTCAACGCCGGTCCCGACCTGCCGCGGGCGGTGGAGGCCGCCACCGCCGCGCAGGAGACCCTCCTTCCGCTGCTCGACGCGGCGGCGCCCGCCCGCGGGCGGATCAGGGCGTTCTTCGCCGGGCAGCGACGGCGCGACCTCGCGGGGGAGGCGCTCGAGCGGCTCCGTGAGGTCCTCGCCGACCGCGAGGCCCCGCTGCTCGTCGCCGACGCCGCGCTCGACCTCGCCAGGCCCCCCGCCGACGGCACGAGCGCCTGGATCGACTTCGAGCTCCAGGCCGCCGATTACTACGCGCTGCTCGTCGAGATCGCGGGCAGCCGTCCCGACCGGATCAGCGGCGAGGGGTATCTGCCGCACGAGATCGCCGACCGGGTCAACGCCCTGCGCCTCGACGCCACCCACCGGCGCGTCTCGCTCCGCGGCTACCAGGAGTTCGGCGCGAAGTTCGCCCTCGCCCAGCGCCGCGCGATCCTCGGGGACGAGATGGGCCTCGGCAAGACGATCCAGGCGATCGCCGCCCTCGCCCATCTGCGGTCGGAGGGGGTGAGCCACTTCCTGGTGGCCTGCCCCGCGAGCGTGGTGATCAACTGGATTCGCGAGCTGGAGTCGCGCAGCGACCTCCAGGCCTACAAGGTGCACGGCCAGGACCGGGCGGCCGCGCTCGCCGAGTGGACCAGGACCGGCGGGGTCGCCGTGACGACCATCGACGGGCTGCACGCGCTTCCCGTCGCGAGCGTCGGGATGCTGGTCGTCGACGAGGCCCACTACGTGAAGAACCCCGGAACCCGGCGCGCCAAGGCCGTCGCGGCGTGGGCGGAGCGGACCGAGCGGGTGCTGTTCCTGACCGGCACCCCGATGGAGAACAGGGTGGAGGAGTTCCGCAACCTCGTCACGATGCTCCAGCCGTCGCTGGAGGTCAGGAGCGGAGACGCCGCGGCGGGCGCGCGGGCCTTCCGGCGCGCGGTCGGCCCCGCCTACCTGCGGCGCAACCAGGAGGACGTGCTCACCGAGCTGCCCGAGCTCGTGCACACCGACGAGTGGGAGGAGTTCGGCCGCGACGACCTCCGCGCGTACAAGAAGGCGGTCGAGGCGGGCAACTTCATGGCGATGCGCCGGGCCGCCTACGCCGTGCCCGCCACCTCGGAGAAGCTGGGACGCCTGGTCGAGCTGGTGGCCGAGGCGCGCGAGGGCGGCCACAAGGTCGTGGTGTTCTCCTTCTTCCGCGACGTGCTGGCCGCGGTCGGGAAGGCCCTTCCCGGGGCGATCGGGCCGATCGCCGGAGACGTCGCGGCGGGGCGGAGGCAGGAGCTCGCCGACGAGTTCTCCGCCGTGCCCGGCCACGCGGTGCTCCTCGCCCAGATCCAGGCCGGCGGGGTCGGGCTGAACCTCCAGGCGGCCTCCGTGGTGATCCTCTGTGAGCCGCAGGTGAAACCGACGATGGAGAGCCAGGCCGTCGCCCGCGCCCACCGGATGGGGCAGGTCCGCAAGGTCCAGGTCCACCGGCTGCTGGTCGCCGACAGCGTCGACGAGCGGATGCTGGAACTGCTCCGGCACAAGAGGACGCTGTTCGACGTCTATGCCCGCCGCAGCGACGTCGCCGACGCGGTGCCGGAGGCCGTCGACCTGTCCGAGCCGAGCCTGGCCCGGCAGATCGTCGAGGCGGAGCAGAAGCGCCTGTCGATGGCGTGAACGGGGCCCGCCGGGCGGGCTTGACCTGGAGTGCACTCCAGGTGGTGGGATGGGAGGCATGGAATACACGCAGCTCGGCCGGACCGGCCTGAAGGTGAGCCGTCTGGTGCTCGGCACCATGAACTTCGGCCCCCAGACCGGCGAGGCCGACAGCCACGCCATCATGGACTCCGCCCTGGAGGCGGGCATCAACTTCTTCGACACCGCGAACGTCTACGGCTGGGGCCCGAGCAAGGGCCGCACCGAGGAGATCATCGGAAGCTGGTTCGCCCAGGGCGGCGGACGCCGGGAGAAGACCGTCCTGGCGACCAAGGTCTACGGGAACATGGGCGCCGAGGGAGCGCCCTGGCCCAACGGCGACAAGCTGTCCGCGCTCAACATCCGGCGTGCCGCCGACGCCTCGCTGAAGCGGCTCGGAACCGACTACATCGACCTCTACCAGACGCACCACATCGACCGGGCGACCCCGTTCGAGGAGATCTGGCAGGCCATGGATCTGCTGATCCAGCAGGGGAAGGTGCTGTACGTCGGGTCGTCGAACTTCCCCGGCTGGGGCATCGCCCGCGCCAACGAGACCGCCTCCCGGCTCGGGAAGGTCGGCCTCGTCGCCGAGCAGTGCCTGTACAACCTGGCCGAGCGGCGCGCCGAGATGGAGGTCGTCCCGGCGGCCGAGGCCTACGGGCTCGGCGTGATCCCCTGGTCGCCGCTGCACGGCGGGGTCCTCGGCGGGGTGCTGCGCAAGCGGCGCGAGGGCGGCGGCGCCCGCTCGACCTCGGGCCGGAGCAAGGACTACCTCGACGTTCCCGAGAACCTGGCCAAGGTCCAGGCCTACGAGGACCTGTGCGAGAAGCACGACCTCGACCCCGGCGACGTCGGCCTGGCCTGGCTGCTGACCAGGCCGGGCGTCACCGGGCCGATCGTCGGCCCCCGCACGGCGGACCAGCTCGTCTCGGCGGTGCGGGCCGCCGATCTCGAGCTGACCGGGGAGTTCCTCGCCGCCCTCGACGAGATCTTCCCCGGCCCTGGGCCCTCGCCCGAGGCCTTCGCCTGGTAGCCCGCGTCAGCGGAAGGTCAGGAACCAGCGGACGATCTTCCCGGTGGCCGTGACGTTGGAGCCCAGATGGCGTGAGCCGTTGTAGACCGCGGGCTTCAGCCGCACGACCCGCTCGCCCGCCAGCGAGGCCGCGCACGAAACGGTGTTGGCGGAGGCGGCCTGCTCGTCGCCCGGCATCACGAACAGCCGGACGGGGGTGCGGGCCCGCCAGCCGCAGGTCAGCGCCGTCTCGGTGCGCAGGGCCCGGGCGAGGTTCGCGGGCGGGCGGGCCAGCAGCCGCCGCCCGTGCGGGGTGAGCAGCTCGCCGATGGTGCCGGGCAGGGCCGGGAACATGACCTCGCCGGGGACGGTCCCGTCGAAGAGCTTCTCGGCCTTGGCCGCGTACGGCTTCCGGAACACCTCGGCGGGGTCGTCGTAGAGGTGGACGCGGCGGTTCCAGTTCACCAGGAGGTACGTCGTGTAGATGACGCTCAGCTTCGGGTCGAGCCGTCCGGCGAGAAGCTGCGGGATCTCCACGCCGCCCAGGTCGTAGCCGCCGCTGACCGGGGCCGTGGCGCGGAGCCTGAACCGGCGGTCCTCCCCGCGCTGGAGGGCGCGGGACAGCCCGAGCGAGGCCGAAGCGCCCTGGGAGAACCCGGTCACCAGGACGTCGCGGCCGACCTTCGGGGAGTAACGGCGGGCGGCCCGGAGCATGTCGAGCGAGGCCGAGGTCTCGCTGGGCAGGTGCATCCACGGATGGATCCCGGGACCTTTGCCGAGGCCCAGGTAGTCGGGGGCGACGGTGGCGAATCCGGCGGTGCCGTAGGTGAGCGGGGCGCCGAGGCCGAAGCCGTCGGAGCTCGTGGACGGGGCGTCGCCCTTGAAGCTGGTCGTGCCGTGGGTCCAGGAGACCGTCCTCAGCCCGGTGGCCTTGCGGCGGGGGAGGACCAGCAGGCCGCTCGCCCGGGTGGGACGGCCGTTCTCGTCGATCGTCCGGTAGACGAGCCGGTAGGTGTCGACGCCGAACCGGACGGTCCGCGGGTCGTAGCCCTCGGCCTTCAGGAGCTTGACGGCCTTGGCCTTGGACACGGTGGTGAGGTGGGTCGCGGAGACGAGGGTCCCCCGGCCGTGCCCACCGGGCGAGGCCGGGACAGGGGAGGCCAGGGCGGGGGAGGCGGTGCCGAGGACGGCCGTGAGGACCGTCAGGGTGGCTGCGGTGCGCTTCATGCCTCCACGGTCGCGCCCGCGCCGCCGGTCGCGGATCGCTCCACGGAGGTGCCGCCGGACCGGACCCTGAGAGGGAGGACGGTCCGGGGAACCGCTACCAGCGCCAGCAGCGCGAGGGCCTCGGCGATGACGAAGGACGACAGGAACGCCGCGGACGCGCTGGAGGCGACCCATGCCGCGAACAGGGTGCCGCCCAGGGCGAGGACCGTGGTGGAGAAGAGCTGGTCGCCGAGCTGGAGGGCCGAGCTGTTCGCGCCCTGCTCCGAAGGCGCGGACAGGGCCAGCACCTGGGCGGAGAGGGTCGGGTAGGCGACGCCCATCCCGAATCCGCCGGCCACCCAGCCGGTGAGCAGGACGGCGATCGGCGCCTCCGGCAGGACGGACACGGCGGCCGCCGTCACGCCGGTCGCGACCAGCACCACGCCCAGGCCGATCTTGCGCTCGGGAGTGATCCGGGGGGCCCGGCTCTGGAGCCAGGATCCGGCGACCCAGCCGACGGCTCCGATCGTCAGGCTCACCCCGGCGGCGGCCGTGGAGTAGCCGCGTTCACGGGTGAGCATCAGCGGGATGAACACCTCCGCCTGGGCGAACGCCGCCCCGAGCAGGCCGCGGGTGACGATCAGACTGGGGATGCCGCGCTTCAGGGCGAAGGTCCCGCTCGGCAGGGTGCGCGGGGCGGTGGCGACCAGCCCGGCCAGGAAGAGCGGGATCAGCAGCGGGTCGTGGCGCTCCCCGGCGAAGTGCAGGCCGACGGCGCCGACGGCCGCGCCGACCGCCCACAGGACCCGCCCTCCGTGCCGGGCCCCGTCGCCGCGGTGGTCGGCCAGGCTCCGCATGCTCGGCGCGACGGCCAGCGCCGCGGGGGCGGTGAGCAGGGCGACGCCCAGGAACACCCAGCGCCAGCCGGCCAGCTCGACCAGGACGCCGGCGACGGCCGGGCCGACCAGCGACGGCACGAGCCAGGCCCCCGCGAACGCCGCGAAGACCCGCGGATGCAGCTCCTCCGGGTAGGCCCTGCCGACGATCACGTACATCGCGACCGTCGCGAGGCCCGCCCCGAAGCCCATGACGATCCGCCCGGCGATGAGCAGTTCCATTCCGGTGGCGAGCCCGCTGAGCAGCAGTCCCGCGACGAAGCCCGCTGTTCCCGCCCACAGCGGGGCGGCCGGGCCCCTGGCGTCGGCCCAGCCTCCGCCGACGGTCGTCCCGACGATCCCCGCGGCCATCGTCCCGCCGAACGCCATCCCGTAGACCGTGAGCCCGTCGAGCGCGGTCACGATCGCGGGCATCGCCGCGGTCACCGCGATCGCCTCGAACGCCATCAGCGCCACCAGAACGACAAGGCCGATCGTGAGGGCCCGGTAGGGCCTCGCAAGAGTGCTCATGAACGACGACTGTGCAACTTGAACAGCACTTCAGGTCAACCCGGGGCGGTGAACGCGCGCAGGGAGCGGGTGAGGGCGCCGACGAAGGCCTCGCGGGTGGCCGGGTCGAGGGCGTCGAGGGAGAGGTAGGGGTTGAGGTCCTCCAGCTCGACGAGCAGGAGGCCGCCGTCGCGGGTCCGGCAGGCGTCGACGCGCTGGACGCCGTGGTCGAGGGCGTTCCAGCCGATGAACAGGCGGGCGAACTCCAGGTCGGCGGGGGAGGCGTCGTAGGGGACGAGCTCCCAGCGGCGGGCGGGGTCGGGGGCGTGGAGGGCGTACTGGAAGGCGTCGTCCACGAAGTAGAAGGACACCTCGTAGCGGAAGTCGATCTTCGGCTGGGCGAGGAGGCCGGTGAGGTCCAGGCCGGTGAGCCGGGGGACGAACTCCAGTCCCGCCGAGTCGGCTCCCCGCAGGGGCTTCACCGCGTAGAGCTCCGAGGCGGGCAGCAGCCCCGCGTCGGCGGCCGTGCCGACCGTCGGGATGACGGGGTACCCGGCGGCGAAGAGGTCGAGCAGATACCGCTTGCCCGCCATGTCGCCCCGGCCGGTGACCGGGTTGTACACCTTCGCCCCGGTGGCCAGGGCATGCTCGCGGAACGCGTCGTAGGCGCGCTGGTAGTGCAGGACGGGACCGCTGTTGCGGACGACGACGGCGTCGAAGCCGTCCATCAGGGCCAGGGCGTCCAGCGGATGGCAGAGGGCGAGGTCGAAGTCCGCGCGCAGCCGCGAGGTGAGCAGGATGTCCTCGTCGCAGTACCGCCGCCCGCGCGCCGGATAGGCGAGGTCGGTGACGTAGAGGACGCTCGGACGTGCCCCGGACCCGGCGGTCACAGCCCGAACAGCCGGGCGGCGTTGCCGTGGCAGACGGCGCGCAGCCAGTCGTCGCCGAGGTCGAGACGGGCGAGGGCCTCCAGCGTGTGCAGGTAGGCGTAGGGGATGTTGGGGAAGTCGCTGCCGTGCAGGATGCGGTCCCCGAGGGCGACCAGGCGGGGACGGTCCTCCTTCGGGAACGGCGTGAGGCCCTCGACGAAGTCGGTGAAGGCCATCGTGGTGTCGAGGTGGACCCTCGGGTGGCGCTCGGCGAGGGTCAGGAACTCGGCGTACTCGGGCAGGCCGAGATGGGCGACGATCAGCGGCAGATCCGGGTGGCGGGCCAGCACCTCGGCCATCGGCTCCGGACCGGTGAACTCGCCGGGGGCCGGGCCGGATCCGCAGTGCGTCACGACCGGGGTGCCGGACTCGGCGAGCAGCCCCCAGACCTCGTCGAGCAGCGGGTCCCGGGGATCGTAGGCACCGACCTGGATGTGCGACTTGAAGACCCGGGCGCCGTCCTCGATCGCCTGCCGGACGTAGACGGCGGCGCCGGGCTCGGGGTAGAAGGTCGCGGTGTGCAGGCAGTCCGGGGTCCTGGCGGCGAACTCCTTGGACCAGGAGTTCAGCCAGGCGGCCATCTCCGGCTTGTGCGGGTAGATCATCGAGGTGAAGGCCAGGACGCCGAATCCGCGCAGCCGCGCCAGCCGCTCCTCCTCGTCCTCGCGGTACGTGATCGGCCACTGCACGCCCGTGAGCGGCCCGACCGCGTCGAAATAGGCCCACACCTTGTCCATGACGCTCTTCGGCATGAAGTGCGTGTGCACGTCCACGATCCCCGGCAGCCCGAGAGCGGTCCAGAACGCGGTGATCTCCCCCGATTCATCCATGCCAGCGATTATGCTCCTCCGGCTCTCCGGGCCGCCGCCGGGTCCGGGAGCGGAGTTTTTACCGGACGGGCCGCCGCGGATGCTCGTGCGGCGGGCCCGGGGTCGCCATCATGGTGGCGTCGCTTCGGGGGAGGCACGGTGGACGTTCGGGCACGGGGTTTCGCGATCGCGGCGGCGGTCTGCGGGGTGGGGACGGCCGGGCTGGTCGTCGCGCTGGGGCATCCGGTGCTCAGCGATCTGATGCGCGACGGGGGGTTCCTGTCGTGGATGTGCGCGAGCTTCCTGTCGGCCTGCTTCGTGGCGGCGGTGCTGGCCGTCCTCGGGTCGATGCTGCTGGACCGGGGCTGGTGCTGGCCGGGCTGGATGGTCGCCGGGATCTACATGACGACCCTGGTGGCGGCCTTCAGCGCCCGGGCCGCGACCCACGGGGGGTCGGCGCTGGTCGTCGGCTTCTCGCTCTACTGCACCTCGATCCCGTTCCAGCTGGCGCTGCTGACCCGGCGGCTGACCGTCGGGGCCCCGACCGGGCCGTCCGTCGTGGAACGGCTCCTGCTGCCCGGGGCCCGCGGCGCCGAGCACGACCGGCTGGACGTCCCGGCGCTGCGGCGCTGACCCATCACAGCCCTCCCACCGGAGCCCTCCCACCGGAGCCCTCCCGCCGGAGCCTGCCCGCCGGAGCCGATTCACCAGACCGGCCGCAGCAGCGGGGCGCCCTTCGCGCTCGCGTGCTCCACATAGGCGGCGATCGCCTCGCGCGTCTCCTCGAGGCGCTCCGGCCCGATCAGGGCGGCCCACTCGGCCTCCGCCTCGTCCCACAGCCCGTCGACGTGGCTGATGTAGTCCAGGCCGCGCTGCGTCAGCCCCAGCGCCCTGGCCCTGCCGTCGGTCGGATGCGGGCGCCGCACCACGTACCCCCACTCCTCGAGCTCCGCGGCGATCTTCGTCGCCGCCTGCTTGGAGACGCCGAGCCGCTGCCCCAGCTCGACGGACGTGACCACGCCGCCCTCCGCGAGGAAACGGAAGGTGTAGCCGTGGGCCGGACGTAGCGCCTCCCGCCCCTCCTCGGCGAGCCACTGGTGGAGCCGGTCGGTCATGGCCCGGTGGGCCATCGCCAGCAGGAACGCGATCCGCGGCTCGTTCATGGACAACTCCGTTGACTAGATGGACAACCTGGTTTACTTTACGATGGTCAACCAAGATGACCACTTTAGGGAGCCCCCTTGACGCTCGCCACCAGCGCCGCCGCCACCGTCATCGACAACGGTGATTTCGTCATGACCCCCCTGGCCGTCCCCAGCAGGGGCTCCGTCCAGCTCGCGATGTGGACCGTCACCGCCACCGGGCCGTCGCGCAGCCCCGTGCACTCCGTGGACCACGAGGAGGTCTTCTACGTCCAGTCGGGGACCTTCACCGCCACCATCGACGGCGTCGAGCACACCGCCGGCCCCGGCGACGCCCTGATGTGCCCGCCGGGGGTCCCGTTCTTCCTGGCCTCGGGAGAGGAGGGCGCCGTGGTCGTCGCCGTCACCACCGCCGGGATGAAGGGGATGCTCAACGGCAACGTCATCTCCCCGCCGTGGGCCCGATAGGAGGCTCGTCTGGTGACCCTAGCAAGCGGTTGCTAGGGTGGCCGGATGCTCTCGGTGACGTTGTCCAACTTCGGCGGGCAGTTCGCCGACGGCGAGTGGGACGGCCTGGTCCGCCTGGCCCGGCGGGCCGAGGAGGCCGGGGTCGAACGGGTCATGGTCGTCGACCACGTGGTGATGGGGCCGAACACCGGCGCCTACCCCGCCGGGACCTTCCCCGGCTCGACCGAGATGCCGTGGCTGGAACCCCTGACGGTGCTCGGTGCCATCGCCGGGGCCACCGAGCGGCTGAGGCTGGCGACCGGAGTGATCATCGCTCCGCTGCGCCCCGCCGTGGTGCTCGCCAAGACCGTGGCGACCCTCGACCAGCTCTCCCGCGGACGGGTCGAGCTCGGGGTCGGCACCGGATGGCAGCGCGAGGAGTACGACGCCGCCGGGCTCGACTGGTCCCGCCGCGGCCCCATGCTCACCGACCTGATGGGCGCCTGCAAGGCCCTGTGGGCCCCGTCCCCCGCCCGGTACGACTCGCCGACCGTCTCCTTCGACGAGGTCTGGTGCGAGCCGAAACCGGTCCAGCCCGGCGGGGTGCCGCTGCTGGTCAGCGGGAACCTGCATCCGCGCAACCTCGACCGGATCGTGCGGTTCGGCGACGGCTGGATCCCGATGATGGGCGAGAGCGTCGCCGGGGTGGGCGCGGGCGTCGCGGTCCTGCGCGAGGCCTTCGCCGCCGCCGGGCGCGATCCCGGGACCCTGCGCGTCCAGGCCTCGCTGCCGATCCTGCGGGACGCCGCGGGCGAGGTCTCCCTCGGACGCAGCCTGGAGGCCGTTCCGGCGCTGTTCGCCGCCGGGGCGACGATCGTCAACGTCTATCTGGCGGCGTTCTGCCCCGATCCGGAGCGGGCGCCCGAAGTCCTGGCGGAACTGGTCGCGGGCTACCGCGCGAGGAGAGGAGAAGGCTGATGGTGCTGGGGACCGTGGACGAGGGAAGGGTCAGGGTGCTGACCTTCCGCCGGCCCGAGGCGGCCAACGCCTTCAACGACGAGCTCTACCGGGGCCTGGCGGCGGCGCTGGACGCGGCGGCCGTCGACGACGGGGTCTCGGTGGTGGTGCTGACCGGTGAGGGCAGGGTGTTCTCCGCCGGGACCGACCTCGACGAGATGGCGGAGATCACCCGGCAGCACGCGGCGGGGGAGTCCACCGGGGAGACCGGCAAGGGCTTCGGCATCCTCATGGACGCACTGATCACCTTCCCCAAGCCGCTGTTGGCGGCCGTCAACGGGTCGGGGGTCGGGCTGGGCCTGACCATGCTGCCCCACTGCGACCTGGTCCTGCTGTCGGAGAAGGCCCGATTCTCCGCGCCGTTCACCACGATGGGCGTCGCGCCCGAGGCGGCCGCCAGCTATCTGCTGCCGCTGCGGATGGGCGCCCAGCAGGCGGCCCTGGCGCTCTACGCCGGCCGGTGGATCACCGCCGAGCAGGCCGTCTCCTCGGGGCTGGCGCTCAAGACGTGCCCGCCCGAGACGGTCCTGGCCGAGACGCTGGAGCTGGCGGCGGAGATCGCGGCCAAGCCGCTGGCGTCGCTGCTGGCGACCAAACGCGTGGTCACCGAGGCCCACCGCGACGCGATCCGCGCCGCCCGCTCCCGCGAGGACGCCGCCTTCGACGAGCTTCTCAAGGGCATGACGGGCTGATACGACGGCCGCGGCGGAATTCCCCACCGGACCGCGGGGTTACCTCGTTGTATGAGGCTCTCCGTTCTTGATCTCGCGCCGGTCAGCAGCGACCGGACCCCGGCCGAGGCGCTCCAGGCCAGTACCGAGCTGGCCAGGGCCGCCGAGGAGCTCGGCTACCACCGCTACTGGGTGGCCGAGCACCACGGCATGCCGGGGATCGCGAGCTCGGCCCCCGCCGTGCTGATCGCGCACCTCGCCGCGGCCACCAGCACCCTGCGGCTCGGCTCCGGCGGTGTGATGCTGCCCAACCACGCCCCGCTGGTGATCGCCGAGCAGTTCGCGACGCTGGAGGCCCTGCATCCGGGCCGGATCGACCTGGGCCTCGGCCGGGCGCCCGGCACCGACCAGATCACCGCCAGGGCACTGCGCAGGGGAGCCGACGCCGACGACTTCCCGCAGGAGGTCGCCGAGCTGCGCGGCTACCTGGCGGGCACCGGACGGGTGAAGGCCGTCCCGGCCAACGGCGCCTCTCCCGAGATCTGGCTGCTCGGCTCCAGCGGGTTCAGCGCCCGGCTCGCGGGCCTGCTCGGCCTGCCCTTCGCCTTCGCCCACCACTTCAGCGGAGACAACACCCTGCCCGCCCTCCAGCTCTACCGGGACTCCTTCCGGCCCTCGGAGGTCCTCACCGAGCCGTACGCGATGGTCACGGCCGCCGTCATCTGCGCCGACACCGCCGAGGAGGCCACCCGGCTGGCCGCCCCGATGCGGCTGGCCATGCTCAACCTGCGCCGCGGCACCCCCGGCCTGCTGCCCACGCCGGAGGAGGCGCTCGCCTACCCCTACACCGGCCAGGAGAACGCCGCCATCGACGCCTTCACCTGGTCGCACGTGGTCGGCGACCCGGACACGGTCCGCGACGGCCTGGCGGACCTCGTCCGGCGGACCGCGGCCGACGAGCTCATGATCGCCACCAATGTGGGCGAGCCCAAGGCCCGTCTGCGCTCACACGAGCTGGTCGCGTCCGTTCGACCGGAGTGAGGGCCGCCGGACCCTGGTGTCCAGGACCTCCAGGGCGACGGTCAGCATCGCGAGGTCGCGCGGATCGCTCAGCCGCAGCCCGGTCAGCTTCTCCACCCGGTGGAGCCGGTTGATCACGGTGTTGCGGTGGCAGTACAGCCGGGTCGCGGCCACCGCCGTGGTCGCCTCGCAGTCCAGCCAGACCGCGACGGTCTCCAGCAGGAGGTCCCGCTCGCCCGGCTCCAGCGCGAGCACCGCCCCCAGCGTGTGGTGGGTGAGGACCGCGGCGACCTCGGGGACGGCCGTGGTCAGCGCCTTCAGCAGGTTGTCCTCAAGGAGGGTGACACCGCCGGCGGGCCTGCTGGCGAGCGCGAGCTCGGCCAGCCGCCGTCCCCGTGACAGGGCCGCGAGCCCGGTCACGGCGGGACCGATCCCGACCTGGCCGTCGAGCATCAGCGAGCGGGCGACGTCGGAGGCGTCGGCCGAGCCGAGCGCGATCACCGCGACGGCGCCCGACTGGCGCAGCCACCAGACGCACCGCATCCCGGCGATCCGGGTGGGGTAGGCCAGCGGCCGTCCCGGCGGGTGCCGCAGCACCGCGACGGCGTACCTGCCGTGCTCGTCCAGATCGAGGGAGGCCGCGACGGTCTCGGCCAGGCCCGGTTCGGGGGAGGCCGCGGTCAGCAGCTTGCCGAGGATCGACTGGGAGAGCATGTCGCTCTGCTGGTTCTGCTCCTCCTGGGCCTGCCGGTAGCCGGCGGCGGCCGCGTCGGCCTGCCGGTTCACGCAGGTCCAGACGTGCATGCTGCTGCGCATCAGCAGGTCGAGCCGGTCCGGGTCCGCCGCCGAGACGATCTCCACGAGGCCGTCCCAGACGACCGTCACCGAATGCTGGTAGGCCCGCAGGAGATCGGGCAGCAGGACGCCCTGCTCGGCCCTCCTGCGGCCGTCGTACTCGGCCTGCTCGAGGTCGAGCCGGTCCGAACTGGGCCGGGGGACGGTGGCCAGGCCGACCCGCAGGGCCCGTTCGACCGAGGACTGGAGCTCCTCGTCGGGCACGAGGACATAGGACGGGCAGTCGTCCAGGATCAGGTCGATCAGCCGGACCGCGAGCTTCGGGATCCGGCCTTCCAGCTGCCGGGCGGCCTCGGTGACCACTTCGCAGTGGTCCTGGTTCCGGTCGACGAGGGAAAGCGCACGCACCTTGCGACCTCCGGGGGTGGGGTGACCGATCGCTTAGTAATGGTCAGGCCCCGACCGGCGGAAAACAACCCTCAAGCCCACAAAACTAAGCGCCCGCTTATCGCGTTGTGCCGTCGCACAACGAGGACCGCTCCACCCTGGCGTTCCGTCCCGCCTTCCGCCCGTGCTCTGGTCCTGGCCCGATCAAGGGTGTTGTGGTGTGCACCACAGATTGAGGAGGGCCGATGAGGAAGCGGACTGGATGGCTGGATCAGACCTGACGATAAGCGCTTTGACGGTCAGCTACGGGCCGGTGCGGGCGCTGCGCGGGGTGGACCTGGAGGTCCCGCACGGCCGGATCGTCGCGGTGCTCGGCGGGAACGGCGCGGGGAAGTCCACTCTGCTGCGTGCGATCTCCGGAACGCTCCGGTTCCACCGGGGCGGGGTCACCTCGGGTGACGTCCGGTACGGCGGGAAGGCCCTCGGCCGGCTCGGCCCGGCCGGGGTCGTCGCCGCCGGGGTCGTCCAGGTGCCGGAGGGACGGCACGTGTTCGGCCGGATGACCGTCGCGGAGAACCTGCGGGCCGGGGCGATCGGGGCGCCGCGAGGCGGCCAGACCGACCGGGTCAAGGACTGGGTGCACGAGCTGTTCCCCGTTCTGGTGGACCGTGCCGGGCAGCGGGCGGGCCTGCTGTCCGGGGGCGAGCAGCAGATGCTCGCGATCGGCCGGGCCCTGATGGCCAGGCCGAAGGTCCTGCTGCTGGACGAGCCGACGCTGGGCCTGGCCCCGCAGATGGCCGAACGGATCGCCAGGACCATCGAGCGGATCAACGCCGAGGGCACCGGGGTCCTGCTCGTCGAGCAGAACGCCTCCCTGGCGCTGCGGCTGGCCCACAGCGCCTACCTGCTGGAGGTCGGCGAGGTGACGCTCAGCGGCCCGGCCGAGGAGCTCGCCGCCACCGACGAGATCCAGCGGCGCTACCTGGGCATCGACACCGCCATGGACATCCCGGACTTCCCGACGCTGCGGCGGTGGGAGCCGTGACGCTGCTCGAGGTCACGGACGTCACCGTGAAGTTCGCCGGCCTGACCGCACTGGACAAGGTCGGGTTCACCGTCGAGGACGGCAGCGTCCACGCGATCCTGGGCCCCAACGGCGCGGGCAAGTCGACCTGCTTCAACGTCCTCTCCGGGGTCTACCGGGCGACGTCCGGCAGCGTCCGGCTGGGCCGCAGGGAGCTGGTCGGGCTCGCCCCGCACCGGATCGCCGCCCTGGGCGTGGCCCGGACGTTCCAGAACATCGCCCTGGCCGGGCGCCTGACGGTCGCCGACAACCTGATGCTCGGCCGCCAGCGCCTGATGAAGGCCGGATTCCTCTCGGCGGGACTGCGGCTGCCGCAGGCCAGGCGGGAGGAGGCGGAGCACCGGCGCAGGGTCGCCGAGATCGCCGAGTTCATCGGGCTGGAAGATCATCTGCACAGCCCGGTCGGCGTGCTCCCCTACGGCCTGCGCAAGCGGGTGGAGCTCGGCCGGGCCCTGGCGATGGAACCCCGGCTGCTGCTGCTCGACGAGCCCGTCGCGGGGATGAACGGCGGAGAGCGCCGCGAGATGGCGGCGCTGATCCGCGCCGCCCAGCGCGGGCTCGGGCTGACCGTCGTCATCGTCGAGCACGACATCGGCCTCGTGATGAATCTCGCCGACCGGGTCACCGTCCTCGACTTCGGGCGGCTGATCGCCACCGGCACCCCCGCAGAGGTCCAGCGCGACCCCGAGGTCATCCGCGCCTACCTCGGCGCCGACCCCCAGCAGGAGCACCGTTCATGACCAAACTGATAGAGCTGATCGTCAACGGGGTGGCGACCGGCGCGGTGTACGCGCTGATCGCCCTCGGCTTCGTTGTGATCTTCAAGGCCACCGAGGTGGTCAACTTCGCGCACGCGTCGCTGCTGCTCATCGGCGGCTACGTGGTCGCCGAGACCCACGACGACTTCGGGTTCTGGGGCGCGCTCGTGCTGGGCGTCCTGGTCGCCGCGACCATCGGCGGGATCGTGGAGTTCGCGGTCATCCGCCGGGCCAGGGTGCTCGACCAGGCGGTGGTGGCGATCGCGACGATCGGCATCGACATCGTGCTGACCAGTGAGCTGACCCGCAGGATCGGCACCGACACCCTCGCGCTCGGCGACCCGTGGGGCGACCACCTGGTCCACCTGGGCTCGGTGACGATCCCCGCGACGCGCATAGCGGCGCTGCTGGCGGCCGGAACGCTGATCGGGATCTTCCTGCTGGCGTTCAAGTACACGGCCTGGGGCGTCTCGATGCGGGCCGTGGCCGAGGACTCCGAGACGGCCGCCCTCATGGGCATCCGCCTGGGACGGGTCTCGATCGGCGCCTGGGCGGTGGCGGGCGGGCTCGCGGCGGTGGCCGCGGTGTTCCTGACGGTCTTCCCGACGCCGGGCCTGGACCGCACGACCTCCTACGCCGCGCTCAAGGCCTTCCCGGCCGCGATCCTCGGCGGCCTGGACTCCACGACGGGGGCGCTCGCCGGCGGCCTGATCGTCGGGCTGACCGAGTCGCTGATGACCGGCTACCAGAACGATCTGGTCTTCCTCGGCCGGGGGATCGGGGACGTCGCGCCCTACGCCGTCATGGTGCTGGTGCTGCTCTGGCGGCCGGCCGGCCTCTTCGGAACGAGGGAGACCGCCCGTGTCTAGGCTCCTGTGGCTCCTGCTGCTGGTCCCGCCGTTCTACCTGGACGGCTTCTGGCTCCAGGCCGGCCTGTTCGCCATGGCCGCGGCCGTCGGCGCGATCGGCCTCAACCTGCTGACCGGCGCGACCGGCCAGCTGTCGATGGGGCACGCGTTCTTTCTCGCGGTCGGCGCCTACGGCTACACCTACTGGGCGGGCGAGGGGATGCCTCCCCTGCTCGCCGCGATCCTGTCGGTCCTGCTGGCCGGGATCGCCGGGCTGGCGTTCAGCCCGATCTCGGGCCGGCTCGGCGGGGTCAACCTCGGCATCGCCACGCTCGGCCTCGTCTTCGTCGGGCAGCACGTGCTGTTCAACGCCGAGGACGTGACCGGAGGTGTCAACGGCAAGGCGGTCCCGCCGTTCGAGCTGTTCGGGTTCGTCTTCGACGGCACCGAGCCGCTGAACGTCCTCGGGATCCCGTTCGGCCAGCAGGAGAAGCTCTGGTTCCTGGGCCTGGCCGTCCTCGGGCTGGCCGCCTGGTTCGCCGCGGGCGTCCTCGGCGGCAGGCCGGGCCGGGCGCTGAACGCCGTCCGCGACCACCGGATCGCCGCGGGCGTGATGGGCGTCCCGGTGGCGCGGTACCGGGCGTCGGTGTTCGTGCTGTCGTCGATGTACGGCGGCCTCGCCGGGGTCCTCATCGCGCTGGCCTTCCAGCGGACCGTTCCCGACTACTTCGGGATCACCCTGTCCCTCGACTACCTCGCCATGATCGTCATCGGCGGGCTGGGCTCGGTCCGCGGCGCCGTCGTCGGCGCCCTGGTCGTCACCCTGCTCCCGCAGATGCTGACCCACTACAGCGACGCGCTCCCCGAGAGCCTGTCGCCCGCGTCAGCCGCCCGGCTCCTGTACGGGACGGCCGTCGTGGTCATCGTCCTCTTCCTCCCCGGCGGACTCTCCCGCCTGTCCCTCCCCACCCCCACCCCCCGTCCCAAGGAGACACCCGCATGAAGAAGATCGTTCCCATCGCCGTGGCAGCGGCGCTCGCCCTCGCCGGGTGCAGCTCGAAGGGCGAGTCGAAGGACGGCACCGGTTCCGACGGTGTGAAGACCGGGCCCGGAGTCTCGGCCGACAAGATCACTGTCGGGGCGCTGACCGACCTGACCGGCCCGTTCGCCTCCCTCGGCAAGTCCGTCACGCAGGCCGAGCAGCTCTACTTCGACCAGGTCAACGAGGCCGGCGGCGTCTGCGGCCGGAAGATCGAGGTCATCGTCCGGGACCACGGTTACGACCCGCAGCGTGCCGTCGCCGCCTACACCGAGCTCGCGCCCAAGGTCGTCGGCTTCCCGCAGTTCATCGGCTCGCCGATGGTCACCGCGGTCAAGGACCGGATCACCGCCGACAAGGTGTTCACGATCCCGCTGGCCTGGTCGACGGCGCTGCTGGGCAACAAGTACGTCCAGGTCACGGGCACGACCTACGACGTCCAGGCGATCAACGCCTTCGCGTTCCTGTCCGGCCAGAAGCTGATCAAGAAGGGCGACAAGGTCGGCGTCGTCTACGCCGAGGGCGACTACGGCCAGAACGCCCTGTCCGGCGCCAAGTACGCCGCCCAGCAGCTCGGGGTGACCCTGGTCGAGCAGAAGGTGAAGGCCACCGACACCGACATGACCGCCCAGGTCTCCGCGCTCAAGAGCGCGGGCGTCACGGCGATCACCGCGAGCATCACCCCGAAGGCGGTGGCCTCGCTGGCCGGCGTCGCCCGCGCTCAGGGGATCAAGGCTCCGATCATCGGCAACCAGGCGGCCTACGCTCCGCAGCTGCTGGAGACCCCGGCCGCTCCCGCCCTGCTCCAGGGCTTCTACATCGTCGGCTCGGCGGTCCCGCTCAGCTCGGACCTGCCCGCCGTCAAGAAGCTGACCACCGACTACCAGGCCAAGTTCCCCGGCCAGCTCCTCGACGGAGGCATCCTCGCCGGGTTCGTCAGCGCGTCGATCTTCGGTGACGCCCTGAAGAAGGCGTGTGAGGCCAAGGACCTCACCCACGACGGGATCATCACCGCGCACCGCGCGCAGAACGGCTATGACATCGGCTTCGGCCTCAAGGCGGACTTCACGAGCGTCGACGTTCCGCCGACCCTCGCCGACTACGTCATGCAGCCGGACAAGGCCTCGGCCGGCGGCCTGAAGGTCGTCGCGCCGCAGACCGCGTCGGAACTGGTCAAGGGCTACAAGGTCCCGGCCGGAACGCTCGGCTGACCGGATGCTCGTCGGGGGAGGGACCCCGGCCTCGCCAATGGCGGGGCCGGGGCCCTACGCTCCCTCCTGGGGGGAGCAGATGAGCGGTGGACCGGAACGGCTGTGGGAGGACGTGCAGCCGGTGGCGGCCCGGAAGATCCTGCTGGCGGCCGTCGAGGCCTTCGCCGAGCAGGGTTACCACGGCGCCACGACCCGTCAGATAGCCAAGTCCGCCGGGATGAGCCCGGCGGCCATGTACGTGCACTACAGCACGAAGGCCGAGCTGCTGCGCCGGATCTGCCTGGGCGTTCACGAGTTCCTGCTGCTGGAGCTGCACGAGTCGCTCCTGGGCCTGGACGATCCCGTGGAGCGGGTCCGCTCCCTGGCCTTCGCCTTCGCCCGCGGCCACGCCTTCAACCACCAGGCGGCGAGGGTCGTCCGGACGGAGCTCGGCGCCCTCAGCACCGACGACTACGCCCGGGTCAGGGAGAGCCGGGCCACGGTCGGCGAGCTGTTCCTGCACGAGATCAGGGCGGGGATAGCCACCGGGGCCTTCGAGGTCGCCGACGCCGTCGGCACCACCCGCGCCCTCACCTCCATGTGCACCGACATCGCCCGCTGGTACAGGCCGTCGGGGCCCAAGAGCCCCGAGGACATCGGCGCGCTCTACGCGCACCTCGTTCTGAAACTGCTCAGATAGGCACTAATCTCCACGCCATGGGCTTCGACGTCGTCTTCGCGGGTGGGCCGGTGTTCACCGGAGATCCGGCCCGGCCGTGGGCCACGGCCGTCGGGATCAAGGACGGGACGATCGCGGCCGTCGGGCACGACGAGGTCGCGTCCGCGGAGGCGGCCGAGCGGGTGGGGCTCGGCGGGCGGATGCTGCTGCCCGGATTCCAGGACGCCCACGCCCACCCGGTGGCGGCCGGGCTCCAGATCCTCACCTGCGACCTGCGCGGAGCCGACACCGCCGAGGGATACGTGCAACTGGTCGCCGAGTACGCGCGGCGGTTCCCCGAGCGGGAGTGGATCGTCGGCGGCGGCTGGTCGATGGACCGGTTCCCGCCGTCCGGGCCGACCCGGAGGCTGCTCGACGCGGTGGTCGCGGACCGTCCGGTCTTCCTGCTGAACCGCGACGCCCACGGCGCCTGGGCCAACACCCGGGCCCTGGAACTCGCCGGGATCGGCGCGGACACCCCGGACCCGGCCGACGGCAGGATCGAACGCGAACCGGACGGAGCCCCGGCCGGGATGCTGCACGAGGGAGCGGCGACGCTGGTCGGCAGGCACACCCCCGGCCGCACGCCGGAGGAGAAGGACGCCGCCCTGCTCGTCGCCCAGGAGAGGCTGCACTCCCTCGGGATCACCGCCTGGCAGGACGCCATCATCGGCGAGTACCTCGACATCCCCGACGTCTACGACACCTACCTGCGCGCCGCCGCCCGCGGCACCCTCACCGCCCGGGTCTCCGGTGCCCTGTGGTGGGACCGGAACCGGGGCCTGGAGCAGCTCGGCGACCTGCTCGCCCGGCGGGTGGCGGCGGGGAACTTCACCGCCCGCACCGTCAAGATCATGCAGGACGGGGTGGCGGAGAACTACACCGCCGCGATGCACGACCCCTACTTCGACGCCTGCGGCTGCCGCACCGCCAACTCCGGGATCTCCTTCGTCGATCCGGCCGTGTTGGGCGAGGCCGTCACCGCCCTGGACGCGGCCGGCTTCCAGGTCCACCTGCACGCCATCGGAGACCGGGCCGCCACGGAGGCACTCGACGCCCTGGCGGCCGCCCGTCGCGCCAACGGCACGACCGACCACCGGCACCACATCGCCCACCTCCAGGTGATCGCCCCAGGCGATCTTCCGCGCTTCCGTGAGCTGGGCGTCACGGCGAACATGCAGGCGCTGTGGGCCTGCCACGAACCCCAGATGGACGATCTGACGATCCCCTTCATCGGCCCGGAGCGGACCGCCCGGCAGTACCCGTTCGCCGCCCTGCACCGCACCGGTGCGACGCTGGCGGCCGGCAGCGACTGGCCGGTCTCCAGCCCCGACCCGTGGGAGGGCCTGCACGTAGCGGTCAACCGGGTCGAACCCGGCGGAGACCACGCGCGGCCGCTCCTGCCCGAGCAGTCCCTCTCCCTGCACACCGCGCTGACGGCCTACACCGCCGGTTCGGCCTACGTGAACCATCTCGACGACACCGGCGTGATCCGGCCGGGGTTCCGCGCGGACCTGGCGATCGCCGACCGCGACCCGTTCGCCGCCCCGGTCGAGGAGATCCATCTGACCCGGACCGTCGCGACCTACGTCGGCGGCCGCGAGGTCTTCACCGCCTGAAGCGCCTCGCGGATCTCCTCGGCGGGGTCGCCCTCGTGGTAGATCCGCTCGCTCGGCTCGATGGCGTCGAGGAACTCCTGGTAGCGGTGGGCGTAGGACAGGTGCGCCAGCGGCCTGAAAAGCTCCAGCGCGCGGGCCGGATCGGATCCGGGCACGGCCCTCGACCAGGTGGAGATCCAGGCGGAGCGGCACGGCTCCCACAGGTCCGGGGCGACGAAGGTGGCCGGGCGCAGGCCGTCGAGCGCGGGATGGCCGTGGTGGGCGTCGGCGAAGTCGAGGACGGTCGTCCGGGTGCCGTCGGAACGGCAGTTGCCCGGGTGGAAGTCGCCGTGGACGAGGCCCTCGGGCAGCCCGCACGCCTCCAGGCCGGAGATCAGCCGGGGCAGGGCGTCCAGGAGACGTCCGGCGGCCTCGGTCTCGGCGGCGTCGAGGGAGCGGCCCGCCTCCCCGTCCAGGAGCCCGGCGAACAGCGCGGGCAGCCGGGCGGGCCGCCGGTCGGGCAGCGACGCCGGAGCCCCGAGCCGTCCGGCGGCCTCCGCCCAGCGCCGCACGAGGGCGTCGAGCAGGCCGGGTCCCGCCTCCCAGCAGTCCTCGCCCGGGAGATGGGACAGGACCGTCCAGCCGGGCCGCCGCGCCAGGACCACCGGGGTCAGCGACGGGTCGCCGATCCACTCCAGGGCGTCGGGTTCGGCCGCCCCGAACGGCGCGGACCCCTTCAGCCACACGGAGCCGCCCTCGACGGGCAGCCGGAACACGGCGCCGAGGTTCCAGGTCTTGGCCTGGCGGGGCGGCCCGGTCACCTCGGCCACCGAGGACGCCCACTCCAGCCCCTCGCGCAGCCCCGCCGAGGTCGCCCAGCGCGACCGCAGCGGATGCGGCTCGAACAGGTCCCCCGCCGCGGCGGGGGACAGACGGGACCGGGGCCGCTCCAGGGCCTCCGCGTGGTATCTGACGCGGCCCCCGCGGGCGAACCCCCCGCCGGAGACCTCGAGCAGCCGCAGAACGACCACGGGCACGCCGAGCAGGGCGGACAGCCTTTCGCAGACGGGCGCGGTGTTGTTCCACGCGGCCGATTCCGGTGTTTCGAACGGGCCGGATTCGCCGATGATCTCTTCGCCGAAGGTGACGACCGCGCTCGCGGTCCGCAGGGCACTCACTAACTGAGTATCGGTGGCCCGCTAACTCTGCTGCCACGCATTATCCCGCCGAGGCCGCGAGGCTTACGTTGTGGACGCATGATCGTGATTGAGAAGGTCACCGCGGCCCGTCCCGCGGACTGGACCAGGCGGCGCCTGTCGGAGCTCGACTGGGGCTGGCTCGGGCCCGTCCTCGTCTCCGCGATCGCCTTCCTCCTGGTCTTCCCGAAGCTCGGCCGCCCCCACGAGCTCATGTGGGACGAGACGTACTACGCCAAGGACGCCTGGGCGATGCTGTACAGCGGCACCGAGCTGAGCTGGCGCGACCAGCCCGGCGGCCAGCCCGCCAACGGTCTGGTCATGGGGGGAGACCCGGCGGCGGGGCTCGTGCCGGGCGTCGCGGGCAGCGCGGTCCATCCGCCGATGGGCAAGTGGATGATCGCCATCGGGATCCGGCTGTTCGGGATGAACCCGCTCGGATGGCGGGCCGCCGCGGCCGTCGCCGCGGTCGTGGCGGTCCTCGTCCTGGCCAGGACGGTCCGCCGGATGACCGGATCGACGCTGTTCGGCTGCGCGGCCGGGCTCCTGCTCGCGATGGACGGCTCCTGGCTGGTGATGGGCCGTGTCGCGATGCTCGACATGTTCCTGATGACCTTCATCGTGTGCGCGTTCGGCTGCCTGGTCGTGGACCGCGACCGCACCAGGGAACGGCTGAGCGGGGGGACCTGCGGGCCGTTCCTGCTCCACGGCTGGCGGATCCTGGCCGCGGTCTTCTTCGGCCTCGCCGCCTGCACCAAGTGGACCGGCCTGTTCGCCCTGGCGTTCCTGTGGGCGCTGGCGCTGCTGTGGGACCGCAACGCCCGCAAGGCCGCGGGGGTCCGGCGGCCTTGGGCGGGGATGCTGCTGAAGGACGCCCTGCCCTCGGTGGTCACCGTCGGGTTCGTCGCCCTGACGACCTATGTCGCCGGCTGGTGGGGCTTCTTCGTCTCGGGAACCGGCCTCCAGGAGAAGCTGTTCGGCCGCAGGATCGCCGCGTGGGACCGGGACTGGGCCGACGGCCATCCGAGCGCGCTGCCGGACTTCCTCGACCCGCTGCGCTCCCTGTGGCAGCGGCACGTCGACACCTACAGCTTCCACCACGGCGTCATCGGCTCGCACCCGAGCCAGTCGTGGCCGTGGGAGTGGACCTACCAGGGGCGCCCCGCCGGGATGCACTTCAGCGTCACCGAGGCCGGGCAGCGGGGCTGCGGACTGGCCGAGAAGTGCGTCCGGAACGTCACCGACCTCGGGACGCCCGCGATCTGGTGGGTGTCGCTTCCCGTCCTCGGGCTGCTGCTGCTCACCCTGCCCTGGACCCGTGACTGGCGGGCGGCGGCCGCGATCACCGGCTACCTCGCGGGGATCCTGCCCTGGCTGCCCGAGGCCTTCCACGGCCGCACGATGTTCTCCACCTACGCGCTGCCGATGCTGCCGTTCATCGTCATCGGGCTCGTCGTGGCCTTCGCGATGCTCTGGGAACGGACAGCGAACCGCCCCCGGCTCAGGACCGCCGCGGGCGCGGCCGGCTTCCTCTATCTGCTGGCGGTGTCCGTGACCTTCGCCTACTTCTACCCGATCCTCACCGCCGAGCTGGTGCCGTGGTCCTCCTGGATGGACCGCATGTGGCTGCACCGCTGGATCTAGAACGAAAGGACGCCGCCGTGCGGGTGCACGGCGGCGTCCTGGAGCGGGTGGGCTACCGGGGGCGCCGGAACCGGTGCCGGCGGCGCTTCTTGATCGCCGCGGGCTGCCGGGCGGCCTCGGTGGCGGCCTCGATGGTGGTGCGCTCGACGCTGACGCGCTCGTGCGCGGTGGGGCCCGCGGCCAGGGCGAGCTTGCGGCGGCGGTGCCTGCGCGTCCAGGTCCCCACATGGGCCAGGCCGAGGATCAGCACCGAGCCGATCGCCGCGCCCTGGGCGGAACGCTCGTCCAGCACCGGCTGCGGCACCGCGTTGGCGGCCAGATCCGTCTTCGGCAGCGCCGGCAGCCCACCGGTGTCGGTGTCGGCGATCGGTGGCAGGATCGGCGGGCCCGACGGGGTGGCGGTCGGCGACGGCGTCAGCAGCGGCCCCAGCCACGGCGGCACGGACGGTGTGGTGGACGGCGTCGTCGGACCGGGGGTGACCGGCGTAGGCGTCGGGGTCGGGGTGACCGCCGAACCGCTCGGCTTCCCGTTCTTGCCCGGCTTCTTCGGCGGTGTAGGGGTGGGGGTCGGTGTCGGCGTGGGGGTCACGCCCGGCACGGAGGGCTGCGGCTGCGGCTGAGGCTGCGGATTAGGGGCCGGCGGCGGGTTGGTCTGCTCCGGCGCGGGCGGCGGCTCCACCACGACGGCGGGCACGTCCACGAAGATGTAGGCGGCCGGCGAGACGAGGTCGGAACCGCTCCGCTCGGCCTCCACCCCGATCGCCAGCGAGCCGGTCGTGCTGTCCGGCAGGCGGATCGTGGTGGAGCAGGTCCCGCTGCACGGGCCGACATGGTCGTTGCCGGCCTCGGTGGAGATCGCGTATCCGGTGATGTCCGGCTCGGGGCCGGCCGACCAGCGGACGGTCAGGGTGCGGCCGGAGACCGACCCGGTCACGTTGTGCGGCACGTCGGCACGGGCGGCGAGCTTGAACGAGGAACTGCCGTCCTCCTCCCAGAGCGCGTTCGCGTTGTACTTGACGGTGTGAGTGCCGTTCGCGACCCGGCTGGAGTCCATCGTGTAGGTCAGCTTGCCGGTGCCGGAGTCACGGGTGACCCCGTCCACGATCAGCTTGCCGCCCAGCGAGGACGCCGTGACGCTGATCGTCACGGTGTCGGTCTTGACGGTCGCGCCGTTGCCCGGGGTGATGGCCGGACCGGCGGCCGCCCACGCGGGGGCCCCGAGCACGACGGACAGAGGGAGCGCCGCGAACAGCGGCGCGCTGCGCAGAACCACGAACGCAGTCCTTTCCTAATTGACGATCACAGATCGTGGTAGGCGCGATAGGTCGCCGAGAAGTCGTTCTTCTCATGGAAATTGATGAAGCTCATCGTCACCGAGACGTCCAGTCCCTCGACACAGTGCCACCAGCCGATCGGAATGAACAGAAGGTCACCCGGGCCGATTTCGCATTCGATGATCTGGGTATTGGCGACGTCCGGGTGGGCTGCGTAGTCGATGTCGAAGCCGTCGACCGTCGTATAGCAGTGGGTGTGGTTGTACATGTGGATCGTGTCGGTCATCGGGACGAGCTTGACCCGCTTCCGGCCGATCACCTGGGCCATGAAGTTGTTGGTCAGGTCGTGGTGGAACGGGGTCTTCGTGCCGGCCGGGCCGAGCCAGAAGAAGCCGCTGTCGGGGGAGGAGCCGTCGAGGTACTCCGCGATCGGCGTGATGTCGTCCCACAGCTCCGCCAGCGCCTGCTTGTTCGAGCCGGTGTTGTTGGCGGTGATGTAGAAGTCGTTGGTGCTGCCCGCGTTCGCGACCATGTCGACGTACTCGCCGAACAGCATGTTCTTGGTGTGGGCCTGGCGGTTGATCTCGAACTCGGGGTCGGAGTCGCGGCCTAGCTGCACCTCGACCTTCCGGTCGCCGAAGTTCTCCCGGAAGTAGTCCAGGTTCCACTTGGTGCGGGCCGGCCAGTCCTCGAACATCCCGGAGATCACCACGGGACGGTTCACGTAGTAGTGGTCCTCGAAGAAGCGTTCGGCGGAGAGCCTGTCGCGGCGCGGCACCTCGCCGCTGTCCTCCCGAAGCCTGGCCAGGTCCGACAGCACCGACAGGGTCCAGTCGCGCTTGATCATCCGGTTGCGCATACGGTGCGCCCCCATGAGGTAGGGGCTGTTGATCGCGCCCTCGACCTCGCGCACCGCGTCGTTCGCGGTGAAGCCGCCCTGCTCGACCAGATGGGCGCACAGGACGTTCGGCGAGGCTTCGAGGAGCAGGTTCTCGGCGATCCAGCGGCGCCAGTCGTCGACGGATGGTGACGTCATGATCGGCCTCCTGAGGTGGGTGGGGACACGTCGCGTCGCGCCACCCTGACATGGCGCCCAGCGGCGTTGAACGCTCCGGGCGAGCGTGTGGCCGCCCTTCTTTGTCAGCCCGCTGACAAAGAAGGGGAATTTGTCATCGACGGCAGATCCGGGGCCGTGCGGACTGCGGAATATGCGCGAATAAAAGCCGGAGACGGCACCCCCTGTTGTGCGAAACCACGACGTCAGTAGCATTCCTGTCCGCTGGCTCGGCCAGCCATGGCGTAAAGGAGAAAACCACAATGGCTCGGCGACTGATGATCGGACTGCTGCTGACGGCCGTCACCGTGACCGGCTGCGGGGGAGGCGGCGACAAGGACACGTCCTCCGACGGGACCGCGGTCGCCTGGGCCGGCAAGGTCTGCGCCTCGGCGAAGGCCAACCTGGCCAAGGCCAAGATGCCGCAGATGGACTCCAAGGACCCGGTGACGAGCAGGAAGAACGTCGTCGACTATCTCGGCACGGCCTCCACCCAGCTCCAGACCCTGGAGACCTCGCTGAAGGCCCAGGGCGCTCCGCCGGTGGCGAACGGCCAGGCCGCGCTGGACTCCGCGCTCGGCAAGGTGACCGCGGCCCGCGACTCGGTCGAGGCCGCCAAGGACAAGCTGTCCAAGGCGAAGGTCACCGACGGCAAGTCGCTGTCGATGGCGCTCAGCGCGAGCTCGTCCGGTGTCACGGCCTACACCGCCTACGCCGGCGCCGGCCCCGCCGCCGACCTGAAGGCCGTGCCCGAGCTGGCCGACGCGTTCGCCAAGGCCCCGGAGTGCAAGGCCTGATCCACGCGCCGACGAGAAGGGCTCCCGCCGGAATCCGGCGGGAGCCCTTCTGTTCTCCGGTGACCCGGGGCGGAGGTCCCGGGTCACCGGAGGCGTCAGCCGGTCGGCCAGATCTTCACGGTGTTGCCCTTGCCGGGGGCGACCTTGTTGATCAGGCCGGTCAGGTCTCCGCAGTTCTTGAACTTCGGCAGCGTGTAGGTCGCGCTGAGCGTCGGGTCGTACTTCGACCTGCTCTTCAGGTTCAGCGTGACGGGGCTCTTCAGGTGGCAGCCGGAGCCGCCGCCGATGTCGAAGCCGAACAGCTTGACGTGGGGGACCCACACGTCGAGCCTGCTCCTCGCGGTGATGACGCCCTTGGAGCTCTTGCCGGTGACGTCACCGACGGGCGTGAACTTCAGGCCGGCCTTGGCCGGCAGCACCCCCCACAGCAGGAACGTGCCGGTGGTGTCGTCGAGCTTGAGCGCCGCGGTGAACTTGCCGGTCGAGGCGTTGCTCTTCACCTCGATCCCGCCCTTGAGCGAGGCCTTCCCGTTGGCGTGCTTGAAGTGCGTGGTGCCCTTCAGCTTCAGCGTCTTGGTGCCGGGCGTGGGCGTCGGGGTGGGAGGAGTCGGGGTCGGGGTCGGGGTCGGGGGCGTGGGAGTCGGCGTGGGAGTGGGCGGGGTCGGAGTGGGGGTGGGAGGGGTGGGTGTGGGGGTGGGAGGGGTGGGGGTCGGGGTCGGCGGAGTGGGCGTCGGGGTGGGGCCGCCGCCGCCCTTGGGGATGACCTTGCCGGTGGCCAGGACGGTGTTCTGCCCGCCGGGGATCGTGCACTCGGCGTTGAAGGTGTCCGAACCCTCGACGAGCTGGATCGGGGCTCCCGCGGCGTCGCGCAGGATCATCGGGCCCAGCTCGAGCTTGGTGACAGTGATCTTGATGTCGCCGACCTGAGGGAAGGTGAGGGACGGCGAGGAGCCGACGGCCGTCACGTTCAGCGTCCCGGATTCGGGGACGGGCGTCGGGTCGATCGAGACGGGGATCGCCGGGTTCAGGTTGATCGTGGGCGCCGTGATGTTGGCGGTCGAGGTGCCCTTGCCCTCGAGGCTCTTGCCGCCGACCAGCCCCATGCCCGAGACGGTGTCCTCGTTGATGGTGGACACGGCGGTGATCGGCAGCTTGCCCGTCGGCTGGCCGACCTCGATCTCCGCCGGGATGGGGATGCTGATGTGCGTCTTCACCGGCTGCACCCCGACGATCGGGAAGTTGCAGGAGAAGTCCAGGTCCAGGTCGGCCGCCGCCGCGGGCGACGCCGCGCCCATGACACCGAGCAGGCCGAGGGCGAGGCCGCCCACCGCACCCGACGCCAGCCCCGTCGTAGCACTCCTTCTCAGCTTTTCCTTGCGCATTGTTCTCCTCGGTCGACGAAATGATCTGTGTTTTCGTCAGGATGGGAAATTGCCTGGCCGGGGTGGCGGCCCACCTTAACCATCGGCTGCGCGAGGAAACTCGTTTTCAAGTGACAACGGGGCCCTCATTATGTGCTAAAACAAGCCTCTGACCTGGGATTTCTCTGGTGTTACGATTTCTCGCGGTCGTTTGAAGCGATGTGCGAGATGTGAGTCACACTCGTCGGGAACTTGTTAGTTGAATCCAATGACCCCGACCAGTACCGGTGAGTAGTTTACGCAACTGAAACCTCCCGAAGCCCCTTTAACTGAGAGGCACCAAGTGTCAAGCACCAAGAAATCCAAGTCGGCCACCGGCCTCGCCGCGGCCGCCGTCGGTACCCTCACCGTCGGTCTCCTCAGCGCGATGGGCGTGGCGGGTCCCGCTCACGCGGTGAGCATCGACGTCGTGTTCACCTGTTCGTTCCCGATCGTCGGTGACCAGCCGGTCGCCTCCACGGTCTCGATCCCGCTGCCCGCGGAGATCCAGAAGGGTGTGGCCACCGGCAAACTGCCGATCGCCGCGGTCTCCACCATCAACGAGGACACCGTCTCGGGCATGGGCCTGGTCGGCGGCAAGAGCCTCGAGGGCAAGGGCACGTCGAAGGCGAACATCAAGGCGCCGACGATCAACCTGAACCCGGCCATCCCGGTCACGATCGACCCGACCCCCGTCCCCGAGTCGGGCACCCTCCAGGTGACCGCGAACGGCGCCTCGCCGTCGCTCACCTTCCCGCAGGTCGGGGACGGCAGCGTCACGCTGACCGGCCTGACCCTCGGCCCGATGATCCTGCGTGACTCCGCGGGAGCCCCGATCCAGCTCGTCGAGGGTTCGGACACCTTCGACGCGCCCTGCACCCTGGCCGCGCCGGTGGTCCTGGCCAACTTCAAGGTCATCGACGCCCCGACCCCGACCCCGACCCCGACCCCGACCC
>NZ_BAAAUV010000006.1:0-248165 GCF_039534125.1 Actinocorallia longicatena
ACCTCGACCGCGTCTTCCCCGACAAACTCTCCTACCGCACCTGGATCGGCGGCGACAACTACGGCATGGGCGTCGCGGCCGGCACCTACATCGGCAAGCAGCTCAAGGACAAGGGCGCCACCAACCCCGTCATCCTGGAGATCCAGGGCATCGCGACCCTCCCCCTCACCCAGGACCGCAGCAAGGGCTTCGCCGACGCCCTCAAGACCTACGGATACTCCGTGACCGCCAAACAGGACGCCGCCTTCACCGTCGAATCCGGCACCAAGGTCGCCTCCAACCTCCTCCAGGCCCACAAGAAGATCGACGCCATCTGGAACCACGACGACGACCAGGGCATCGGCGTCCTGGCCGCCATCAAGGAAGCCGGACGCAGCGAATTCTTCATGGTCGGCGGCGCCGGATCCGCCAACGCCATGCGCGACATCAAAGCCGACAACTCCGTGCTCAAGGCCACCGTCACCTACTCCCCCTCGATGGCCTCCTCCGCGATCAAACTCGCCCGCCTCATCGCCCAGGGCAAGGGCATGACCGACCTGGTCGAACAGCAGGTCCCCCAATCGATCACCCTGGCCTCGGAAACGATCACCAAGGACAACGCCGGCAAGTACCTGCCCCTGGGGTTCGAATCGTGACGGAGACCATCGGGGTGGGCCTCGTCGGCTCCTCCTTCATGGGCCGGGCGCACTCGCAGGCGTGGCGCAACGCGGCCGCCTTCTTCGACCTGCCGGCCCGCCCGGTCATGGCCGCGCTCGCCGGCCGGGATCCGGACCGGACGGCGGCCGCCGCCTCCTCCCTCGGCTGGGCGTCGGCCGAGACCGGCTGGCGGCGGCTGCTGGAGCGCGACGACGTCCAGATCGTCGACATCTGCACGCCGGGCGACTCCCATGCCGAGATCGCCGTCGCGGCGCTGGAGGCGGGCAAGCACGTCATCTGCGAGAAGCCCCTGGCCACCACGGTGGCCGAGGCCGAGGCGATGACCGCGGCGGCGGTGAAGGCCGCCGCCGCGGGGGTCCGGTCGATGGTCGCCTTCAACTACCGGCGGGTTCCCGCCGTGGCCTTGGCCAGGCGCTTCGTCGAGCAGGGCCGGCTGGGCCGGGTCCGGCACGTGCGGGCGCAGTACCTCCAGGACTGGATCGTCGATCCGGAGTTCCCGCTGGTCTGGCGGCTGCAGAAGGAGCGGGCGGGCTCCGGTTCGCTCGGCGACATCGGCGCGCACATCATCGACACCGCCCAGTTCGTCCTCGGAGAACCGCTCACCGGGGTGTCGGGGCTGACCGAGACGTTCGTCCGGGAGCGTCCCCTGGCCGACTCCTCCGCGGGGCTGTCCGCCGGATCGTCGTCCACGGTGAAGGGCCCGGTGACGGTCGACGACGCGGCGCTGTTCCTGGGCCGTTTCGCCGGGGGCGCGCTCGGCACGTTCGAGGCGACCCGGTTCGCCTCCGGACGCAAGAACGCCATGCGAATCGAGGTCAACGGCTCGCTCGGCAGCCTGTCGTTCGACTTCGAGGCCATGAACGAGCTGTGGTTCCACGACCACGCGCTCCCGGCCGGCGAGGCGGGGTTCCGCAGGATCCTCGTGACCGAGGCCGACCATCCCTACGCCGGGGCATGGTGGCCGCCGGGCCACGGCCTCGGTTACGAGCACGCCTTCACCCACGAGATCCGCGACTTCCTGGTCGCCGTCGCCGAGGGCGCCGATCCCGCGCCCTCGTTCGCCGACGGGCTGGGCGTCCAGCGGGTGCTCGCCGCCATCGAGAAGAGCGCGGCCGACGAGAGCCGCTTCACCGCTGTGGAGGAGACATGACCCGTCCCGTCACCCTGTTCACCGGCCAGTGGGCCGACCTGCCGTTCGAGGAGGTCTGCGCGCTGGCCTCGGGCTGGGGCTACGACGGCCTGGAGATCGCCTGCTGGGGCGACCACTTCGACGTCGGCCGCGCCCTCGCCGAACCCGGCTACGTCGCCCGCAAGAAGGAGACCCTCGCCGAGCACGGGCTGAAGGTGTGGGCGATCTCCACCCACCTCGTCGGGCAGGCCGTCTGCGACGACCCCATCGACGAGCGTCACCACGGCATCCTCCCCGCTCACGTCTGGGGCGGCGGGGAGCCCGAAGCGGTGCGCCGTGCGGCGGCCGAGGAGGTCAAGAACACCGCCCGGGCGGCCGCGCTGCTCGGGGTCGACACCGTCATCGGGTTCACCGGCTCCTCGATCTGGAAGACCGTCGCGATGTTCCCGCCCGCGCCCCAGTCGATGATCGACGCCGGATACCAGGACTTCGCGGACCGGTGGAACCCGATCCTGGACGTCTTCGACGCCGAGGGGGTCCGCTTCGCCCACGAGGTGCATCCCAGTGAGATCGCCTACGACCATCACACCACCGTCCGCGCCCTGGAGGCCATCGGCCGCCGCCCCGCCTTCGGCCTGAACTGGGACCCCTCCCACATGGTCTGGCAGGATCTCGACCCGGCCGGGTTCATCCTCGACTTCGCCGACCGGATCTACCACGTCGACTGCAAGGACGCCAAGGTGCGTGTGGGCGACGGCCGCAGGGGACGCCTGTCCTCGCATCTGGCCTGGGCCGACCCCCGCCGCGGCTGGGACTTCGTCTCCACCGGCCACGGCGACGTCCCCTGGGAGGACTGCTTCCGCGCCCTCAACAGCATCGGCTACACCGGCCCCATCTCCATCGAGTGGGAGGACGCCGGCATGGACCGTCTCGACGGCGCCCCCGAGGCCCTGGCCTACATCCGCCGGATGAACGCCATCACCCCGCCCACCGCCTCGTTCGACGCCGCCTTCTCCTCCGAGTAGCCCGTCCGTCCGGCGGGCGGCGCCCTCCCTGCGCCGCCCGCCGACCGGTCCCCGTCACCGGCGTCCCGGTCGCTCCTGGCGTCGCTCCCCGTATGGCTCGATCTTGACGTTCGGGACCGGCCGTGTTGAGATCCAACGCGTAAGTGATTCACATTTCCGGTCGGTTAAGTAGGGAGATGGGATGCGTCTGTCGAGGCGAACCGCCGCGCTGGTGGGCCTGGTGGCGGCTCTGGTGGGGGCCGCGGTGGCGGTACCGGGAACGGTGTCCGCCGTCCTGCCGACGGCGGCGGTGGCCGTCGGTGACAGCTTCATCAGCGGTGAGGGGGCCGGTGACTACCAGGCCGTCCCCGACGCGAACGGGACGGCGCAGGGGTTCCCCGGCTGGTCGGCGGCGAACTCCAACGCCTACTTCTGCCACCGGTCGGCGAACGCCTCGCTGTTCAAGGCGTCGCTGCCGGGGGTGCGGGACCGGTTCAACCTGGCCTGCTCCGGCGGCCGTCCCGCCGACATCGCGAGCCCGTCGGCGGCGCGCGAGAAGGGCCGCGACGTGAAGTCGCAGATCGACCAGATCAGGGCCGTCGCGCAGACCCACGACATCGACGTCGTCCTCGTCGGGCTCGGCTCGAACAACAGCTCCTTCACCTTCGGGGACGTCGCGGTCCTGTGCGCGAACCGCTTCATCGCCGACGCCTGGACGGGCTGGTGGGAGTTCTGGGCCTATCTCAACGGCGACGTCCCGCAGGAGCCCTGCACCGCCTCCGACCTCGCGACCGACGCCGAGGTGGCCTCCGCGGCCACCGAGACGACCTCGGCCCTGCGGCGGCTCCTCGACGTCCTCGACGAGGTCGACGCCGACGGCACGCACCGCGTCGTCCTGCAGAACTACACCAACCCGCTGCCGCTCGACCTCGCGCCCGAGTACCACGAGGAGGACGACCGGTCCGACACCCGCGACAAGTTCCGCGCCCTCGGCGCCGAGCGCTACGCGGCGGGCTGCCCGATCCACCGCGCGAGCCTGGCTCCCGGGCACGTCTTCTCCGCGAACCTCGGCGACCTGGTGAAGTCGGCCTACACGACGCTCAGGACCGAGCGCCCCGCCGCCGACCTCGTCCTCCTCGACGTCCAGAAGGCGTTCGACGGTGCCCGTCTCTGCGAGAAGACCGGCAGCCCCGCCGGGACGTTCGCGACCCCGATCCGCGTTCAGGACGGCGCCACCGGGACCTTCGTGGCGAGCCTGTCCGGCTACGACAAGATCGGCATCCAGCGCGCCGCCGACACCTGTGTGACCTACTACCAGACGTGCCAGGAGTCGTGGCACCCGAACGCGGCCGGCCAGGCCGTCCTCGGCCAGTGCCTCACCGGCGCCGCGACCGCCGCGACCCGCACGATCCTGACGTGCGCCCGCGACGCGGCCACGGGCGTCCTCGGCTTCGGCTGAGCCGATCTCCGGCACGGTTCGATCACCCTGGTTGCCGGGCGACCGTGATCCATGCTTCCCTCCAGATGATCCTGGAGGGAAGCATGGAACGGTATCGGCGGATCGGCCCGGGGCTCACCGGGGTGTTCGCGGTGTTCAGCGGGCTGGCGTTCCTGGCGTTCCTGGCGTTCCTCGCCCTCTACGTCGTGGGCGGCCACACCGACCAGATCTTCTCCTGGACGATCCTCCCGGCGCGGACCGCGGGCTTCCTCGGCGCCGCCTACGCGGGCGCGCTCGTCCTGTTCGCGGGCGCGCTGCACGACCGGGTGTGGGCCCGTGCCCGGATCTCGGTGCTGCCCCCGGCGGTGTTCAGCGGGGCGATGCTCGTCGCGACCCTGATGCACCTGGAGAAGTTCCACCTGGACTCCCCCGAGGTCCTTCCGCGGGCGATCGCCTGGCTCTGGCTGGTGGTCTACGTCGTGGTCCCGCCCGCCCTCGTCGCCCTGTTCCTCCGGCAGCAGCGGCGTCCGGGCGCCGACCCCGCGCCGGACGAACCTCTTCCCGTCCCGCTCAAGCTGGTCATGGGCGTGCTCGCCGCGCTGATGACCGGGTTCGGCGTCGCGCTGTTCGCGGAGCCCTCCGGCACGCCGTGGCCATGGACGCTGACCCCGCTGACCGGTCGCGCGACCGCCGCCTGGCTGCTCGGGCTCGGCTGGGCGCTCGTCCAGGGCCTGGTCGACGGCGACCGGGCACGCCTGCGCCCGGGTTTCGCCGCGATCGGCGTCACGGCCCTCCTCGACCTGCTCGCCTCGGTGCGCTACCGGGACTCGATGGACTGGACCGGCACCGCGTCCTGGTCGTACGTGCTGGCCGTGGCCGCGATCGCGGCCATGGCGGCGGCCGCCCTCCTCAGCTTCCCTGGCGGGGAACGGGCTGGGCGAGCCCGGTGAAGAAGCCGTCGATCTGCCGGATCGCCTCGGTGTAGTGGTCGAGGTCCACGGGCTTGGTCACGTAGGCGTTCGCGCGCCTCCCGTAGGCCTCGCGGACGTCTTCCTGGGCGCTGGAGGTGCTGAGGATCACGACCGGGATCGGCGCGAGCGCGGGATCCGCCTTGATCTGGTGCAGGATCTGGTGGCCGGAGAACTTCGGCAGGTTCAGATCCAGGAGGATCAGATCGGGACGGGGCGCGTCCTCGTGGTCGCCGAAGTGGTAGAGGAAGTCGATGGCCTCCGCTCCGTCCCTGGCCACGTGCAGGCGATGGGCGACGGGCTGCTCGGCCAGCGCCTCGCGGGTCAGGAGCTCGTCTCCCGGGTCGTCCTCGACGAGCAGGATGTCCAGGGGCTTGGCTGCGGTGTTCATCGCGGTTTGGCGTCCTCGGCCGGCCTGGGCTCGCCGAGCAGCTCGGCGGCGATGGTGACCACCCGCTCGCGCCGGTCCCTGGCCTGCCTGCGCAGAAGCTCGAAGGCGGTGGAGGTGTCGAGGCCGTGCCTGCCCATCAGCAGGCCGATGGCCCGTTCGGTCATGACCCGGTGCTTCAGGGCGTACTGGAGCTGCTCGACGATGGTGCTGTGCTCGACCGCGGTCACGGCGACGCCGATGACCTGCTCGACGACCTCGGCGTAACCGCACAGGGCGTCGACGGCCGCGTCGTCCCAGGGGCCGGGCTCACTCCGGTAGACGTTCAGGGAGCCGACCGGTCCGCCCGCGAGCCTGATCGGCACGCCCAGCACGGCCCGCACGTCGGGGTGCAGGTGGTCGCGCACCGCGGGCCACCGCTCGTCCACGGGCAGGTCGGGGGTCCGTACGGGGGCGTTGTGCAGGAAGGCGTCGATGCAGGGACCCTGACCCGCCTCGAGCTGGGCCAGCTCCAGGGTGCGGCCCGGTTCACCGGAGGCCGCGACGTACCGGAGGACGTTCTCCGGGTCCTCTATCATCAGGCCGGCACCATCACATACGAACAATTGTTCGATGGCCCCGACGACGCGTTGCAGATATCCGGCCAGGCCCGGCGACTCCGTCTCCGACCGCAGAGCGAGAAGGCTGGCGTGCAGCGCATCCGCGTCGATGTGCACTCGTGGCTCCCAGAAGTTCGGATGGTCGACGGAGTTCACCGTCGTGGCAGTCCGCGGGGTCCAGGGCGGAAGAACGGTAGCGATCAGGATCCTAGTCCAGCCGGACGGTGCGCGTTGCCGTCAGAGATCCTCCTCCGTGACGTCCCGGGTGGCGAGGATCTCCTCGGCGCGTTCGCTCGAGGTCTGCCCGTGGACGAAGGCCGAGGTCCGCAGGCGCAGGAGGGCGTCCTCGAGAGCCAGGCCGAGCCTCTCCGCGATCAGCCCGGTGGCCAGGTGGACGGAGCGGCGCAGGTCGGCGCCGAAGGTCCACCAGTCGGGCCCGAGGTCGCGGCCGTCCGGCATGACGCCCAGGACGGCCAGCGCGGCGGCGTCCGCCGTGGCCCGGGCCCGCTCGGCGAAGACGCGGTCCACGCTGATCCGGCCGGGGAAGAGCAGGTTCAGGGCCCCGAGCCTGAACTCGTCCGGGGACTCCCCCCTGACCCTCAGCGGAACGCCCATGCTCCCCCCGACCCGCTCGCCGGTGCGCTCCGTGAACTCCCTGAGCCCCGACACGAGCATCGGCCACCGCGCCTCCTCCCCGCTCAGATCAGCGGCGACGACCACCGATCCGGTCGCGTAGGCCTCCAGCCAGGGCCCCTCACCGACGGTGAACTGGAGCTCGTCCAGGTGTCCCGCGACCGGATCGGTGACGCACACCGTGTGACGCACCTCGTCGAGGACCACGGTGATGCTCGCCCGGTCGGCGCCGAGCACGTCGGCGCACGCCGCGCCGATCTGCCCCGGCAGCGGACCGCCCGCCTTCTCGATCATGGCTCCCAGCACGGACTCCATGGTCGTCGGCCGATTCGTCACAGCAGGTCACCTCCAGGTCCCGGCCTCCCTTCCCCTCCCGGAACCGGGAAAACGCCTGTGGTCCGGCCCCCGATCCGGCACCCGGAGAACTTTCGCCGGACCGGTCACAGACGGAGCGGCCGCCCGGTCTTAGCTGCTGACCGGGCGGCGAAGACGTCCCGGCGGACAGAGAGGCCTGTCATGAAGATCGTTGTCATCGGCGGTACCGGCCTGATCGGCTCGAAGCTCGTGACCAAGCTCGGCGAGCACGGGCACGAGGCCGTCGCGGCCTCGCCGAACACCGGGGTCGACACGCTCACGGGGAAGGGCCTGGCCGAGGTCATGACCGGCGCCTCCGTGGTGATCGACGTGTCCAACTCCCCGTCCTTCGAGGACGCCGCGGTGCTCGAGTTCTTCGAGACCTCCACCCGCAACCTGCTGGCCGCGGAGGAGGCCGCCGGGGTGAAGCACCACGTCGCGCTGTCGGTGGTGGGCACCGAGCGCAGGCCCGACATCGGCTACTTCCGGGCCAAGGTCGCCCAGGAGCGGCTGATCAAGGCCTCCCCGATCCCGTTCTCGATCGTCCACGCGACCCAGTTCTTCGAGTTCGCCCACCGCATCGCCGACGGCGCCACCGTGGACGGCAAGGTGCACATGGCGCCGGTGCGCTTCCGGCCCATCGCGGGCGAGGAGGTCGCGAGGATCGTCGGCCGGGTCTCCGTCGGCGAGCCGCTGAACGGACCACTCGAGATCGCCGGCCCGGAGGAGTCGTCGATGGACGGCTTCTTCCGCACCGCCCTCAAGGCCTGGAACGACCCGCGCGAGGTGGTCACCGACCCGCACGCCCACTACTTCGGCGCCGAGCTGACCGACGACACCCTCGTCCCGGACGACGGCGCGACCCTCGGCGAGATCACCTACGAGCGCTGGCTGGCGGCCTCCTGACACCGGGAGCCCGGCGGCCCGGTCAGCGGGCCGCCGCCCGGTGGTCCTCCGGCGGGGTGAGGGCGGGCTCGTCCTCCAGGGAAGCGAGGAGGGCGGTGGCCAGGGCCGCGGCCTGCGCCCTGATCTCCGGGACGGCCGTCGTCTCGTAGCGCTGGCCGCGCAGGGTGGGGCCGAGGGTGAACAGGCGGGGCTGAGGGCGGCCGCGGAGGTCCAGGAGCGAGCCGCAGGCGTCGGCCTCGAGGCCCAGGTCCAGCGGGTCGCGGCGGGCGGCGCCCGAGGCGAAGAGATCGTTCAGAAGGGGGTCGGCGGTCAGGTCGCGGGTGGGTCCCGTGGCGTTGACCAGCCAGCCGACGCGCAGCTCGCGGGGCCCGCCGGAGCCGTCGAGCCGGACGGTCACGCCTCCGGCGTCGGCCGCCGCCGAGGTCACGGAGCCGCGCAGCACGCCCAGGCGTCCGGTGGCGCGGAGCCGGTCGACCCGGTCCGCGGTCACCGGCGGGATACGGTGCCGGTGGATCTCCCAGTAGCGGGCCAGCGAGGCCAGGAAGCGCCGCTTGTCGTCGGCGGAGAACGCCTCCCACAGCCCCGGGACGCGGGGACGCAGCCCGTCGACGACCGCGTGCCAGTCGCCGCCGTTCGCCCGGACGGCGGCCATGACCGCCCGGAAGATCCGGTCGAGGCGCACCTCACCGGCCGGAAGCGCCACCTCGGCGGGCGGCGCGGGGGTACATCGATGCGGCCGCGGCAGCAGCCCGTGCCGTGACACCGCGTGGACGACCGTGCCGGGATGCGCCCGCGTGACGGTCACGGCCACGTCGACCATGGTGAGCCCCGTGCCGACGACCAGCACGGGAGCCCCGTCGCGGATCGGTTCCAGCGCTCCCGGAGACCAGGGATCGGCGACGTAGCGGGGGTTCGTCCCCGAGGTCCGGGCGGCCGCCGTGCGGTTGCCCGTGGCCACGACGACGGCGTCCGCCGCGACGCGGCTCCCGTCCTCCAGGACCAGCCGGGCCGGACGGCCGCCGGCGGGCGGCGTGAGGGAGACGACGTTCCCCGTCAGCTCGGTGATCCGGTCCCGGTACCGCCCGAGGACCGACCGCAGGTACCGCCCGTAGACGGCCCTCGGCAGATAGTCACCGTCCGCGACGTCCATCCCCTCGGCGCGCGCCCATCTCAGAAGATCACCAGGATCGTCGTCGAAGGCGCTCATCTTCACCGCGCCGGCGTTCAGGAGGTGGGCGGGGTCCGAGGTCGCATAGGCCTGCCCGAGCCCGTGCCGCCCGTCCCTGTCGATCAGCACCACGCGCAGCGGCCCCGCGGCCCGCCGCAGGAGGTGGACGGCGGCCAGGCTCCCGCTCGCACCGCCACCGATCATCGCCACCGTTCGCACCGAGCCTCCTGAGCTGCGCCTTCGAGGAACCCTCCCGAGGGTAGCCGATATTTCCTACGAGAAAAATGAAGAATTAGTGTCCGTCCGATCTACACAAAAAAGGATCTGTCCAGACCGGCAACGCGGCGGGCGGTCAAGTCGTGCGCGACGCGACAAGATTCACCGTGCGCCGCGATGCGACCGTTCCCGCATGCGCATTTTTGCGGTCGTCGCCCTCGCCTCCGCGGCCCTCCTCGCCGCGCCCGCACCGGCCCACGCGGAGGAGACCTGGCGCGTCGCGTCACTGAACTGGACCTGGAGCGACAGCTTCCTGAACGACGTGGAGGCGGCCGGGCCGCACGACCTCTGGGCGGGCGGCGGCCAGGGCAAGAAGGTCATCACCATCCCGGGCGACCTGCTCCGTCCCCCGATCACCATCGTCAACGTCCCGGCGAAACCGATCCTGCAGCACTGGAACGGCACGGCCTGGACGAACTTCAGCCCGCCGGAGATGCCCGGCGAGGGACAGATCACCAACATCGAGGCCGTCGGTCCCGACGACGTGTGGGCGGCGGGTTTCCTCGGCGGGAACTCCCTGAACCACTACCTCTCGCACTGGGACGGCACGTCCTGGACCCGGGTCACCCCTCCCCCGGACGTCCTGCCCAACAACTCGATGGTCGCCGCCGGAGGCGTCCTGTGGACCGCGGGAAACGCGGGCGTCTGGAGCATGCGGGGCGGCCAGTGGACCGAGCACCGCGGCCACGGAGGCTGGCCCTACCCCACCGCGACGGGCGTGTACGCCCTGAACAACCTCCAGGTCTCCTTCTACGACGGGACGTCCTGGACCGGCATCCCCGAACCGCCCGGCGACGCCGGCAAGCTCGCGACCTCCGACGGCGGCCTGTGGGCGTCCGCCCGCACCTCCACCGACCTGCACCGATGGAACGGCACCGCCTGGGAGAGCGTCCCGCTGCCGGACGGCTACTCCGCCGGCGCGACCCGGAGCCTCGCCGACGCGGGCGGCCCGCTGCTCACGGTCTCCGCCGCCGGGGAGCGCCGCCAGTTCCGGTGGACCGGCACGGGCTGGACCCTGTTCACCGGGCACGCCGCGGCCTATCCCCACACCGTCACCGCCACCTCCGGCGGAGCCTTCTACGCCCTCAACCCGCCGTCCCGCCACACCGGCACCGCCTGGGAGGCCCTTCCCCTCCAGGGCGCCTACGGGAAGGTGACCGCGATCCCCGGTTCTCCTCATGCGGTCTTCTGGGGCGGCGGCCCCTACGGCGGCCTCGCCATCACCACCAACGCCCCCTGAGCCACCGTCCGCCCTCAGACGTTGCGCAGCACCGAGACCACGACGCCCAGCACCTCGGCCTTGTCGCCGTCGATGACCTCATAAGCCGGGTTGCGCGGCTCGAGCAGGACATGCCCGCCGCGCCGCCGGTAGACCTTGACCGTGGCCTCGCCGTCGATCATCGCGGCCACGATCTGCCCCGAATGGGCCTCCTGCTGCTGGCGCACGACGACCATGTCACCGTCGCAGATGGCCGCATCGACCATCGAGTCGCCGCGCACCCGCAACGCGAACACCGTCCCGCGGCCGGTGAACCCGCGGGGCAGCCGCAGCAGCTCGTCGCCGTGCTCCTCGGCCAGGATCGGGACACCGGCGGCGATGTCCCCGACCACCGGAACGGCCACCGAGTCCCCGGCGGGCTCCGCCTCCCTCGCCCCCGGCAGGAACGCCCGCACGTCGATGGGCCTGGCCACCGCGGCCCCGCGCCGCAGGAAGCCCTTCTCCTCCAGGCTCGCCAGATGCCTCGACACCGCCGACGACGACCGCAGCCCCACGGCGTCCCCGATCTGCCTGACGCTCGGCGCGTACCCGTACCGGACGGCCCACTCCCGGATCACGATCAGAATCCGCTGCTGCCGCTCGGGCAGCCCCGCCGCGTCAAGGTGCTCGAAGAGATCAAGCTCGTCATAACCGTTCACCGCCCGAATGATACGGACCCCGGACCCCCGCCCGCGGCCGACCCACCGGACGGGCTCAGCCCGGACGCTCTTCGGCGACGGCCTTCCCGAGCGCGTCCAGCACCCGCACCTGATGGTCCATCCCGGTGATCGCCAGAACGCGCCGCGGCTGGGTACCGTCCGGCACGACGAGCAGCAACGTCCCGCCGACGCCCCGCACGGCCCGCACCGTCTTGGCGATCATGCTGACCCCGGCCGAGTCCAGGAAGCTGAGCCTCTCCAGATCGAGCACGAGCCGAACCGCTCCGCCGCCCGCCACCCGCTCCATCAGATGCGCCTCGGCCGCCCCGACCGTCTCGTGCCACAACTCCCCGGTGAGGCTGACGACGGCGAAAGACCCTTCCCCGCCGTCATCGATCCACAACTTGGTCATAGCCCGCCTCAGCCGGATCCGGGGGTCCCTGCGCGCCACGCTATCCGCCCCCGCGATCCCGTCATAGCCCCCGGTGCCCTCAGGGGGTGAGGAGGTGCCGGACCTCCCGGGCGACCAGGTCCGGGGCGGTGAGGATGACCATGTGGCCCGAGCCGTCGGCGATGATGTGGCGGCCTCGGCGGGAGAGGGCGGCGCGGGAGCGGTGGGCGCCGGTGGCCTCGGCGAGGACCAGCCCGGCGACGCGTCCCGGACGCTCGGCCGCGGCCTTCCTGACGATCGGCCCGCCGCCGCTGGGGGCGACGAGCACGACGGTCGGCGTGCTCCGGCCGTCCCCTGGTCCGGGAGGCTCGGTGTAGAAGAGCTCCCGGCCGTCCTTCGTCCGGGCGAGGCCCGGCGTGCCCTGCGTGTGCTCCTGAAGCATTCCGGGGGCGGAAGTCTCAGCCCCGGAGCCGCGCCGCTTCGGCGGCGATGACGTCGCGGTACCAGAGCGCGCTGTCCTTGGGGGTGCGCCGCTGGGTCGCGTAGTCGACATGGACGATGCCGAAGCGCTTGTGGTAGCCCTCCGCCCACTCGAAGTTGTCCAGGATCGACCAGACGAGGTAGCCGCGCAGGTCCGCGCCCGCCGCCAGCGCCTCATGGGCGGCCCTGAGATGAGCGTCGAGATAGGCGACCCGGTCGGGATCGGCGACCCGTCCGCCCGACGGCTCGCCGTCGTCGAACGCCGCGCCGTTCTCGGTGATCAGCAGGCCGACCTCGGGATACTCGCGGGCCAGCCGGTTCAGCAGGACCGTCAGTCCCGCCGCCGCGATCGGCCAGCCCATGGCGGTGCTGGGACCGCCCGGATGGACGAACCCGACGTCCTCGGCGCCCGGCCAGGCGGGATCGGCGGGCGCGCCCGGCACGTCCTGGACGTACTGCGGGCAGTAGTAGTTGATCCCGAGCAGGTCGACCGGCTGGTGGATCAGCTCGAGGTCGCCGTCGCGCAGATGGCCGAGGCCCGCGTGCCGGTCGATGATCTTCAGCAGGTCCTCGGGCATCTCCCCGCGCAGCGCCGGGTCGAGGAACTGCCGGTTGAGCAGCAGGTCGATCCGCTCGGCCGCCGCGGAATCGCCGAACGCGGGCGACAGGTTGAGGGTCAGGGCCAGCTCGCGGGCGCCCGCCTCGCGCAGCGCCCGTGCGCCGAGCCCGTGCGCCAGGAGCAGATGGTGGGCGGCCCGGAAGGCGTCCGCGGGATCGGTCCGGCCCGGGGCGTGGATCCCGCTGCCGTGGCCGAGGAAGGCCGACACCCAGGGTTCGTTGAGCGTCGTCCAGGTGCGGACGCGGTCACCGAGCCGGGCGTGGACGGCCTCGGCGTAGGCGGCGAACCGGTGGGCGGTGTCCCGCGACGTCCAGCCGCCGCGGTCCTCCAGCGCCTGGGGCAGGTCCCAGTGGTAGAGCGTGACGTAGGGGTCGATGCCCGCGGCGAGCAGGGAGTCCACGAGCCGGTCGTAGAAGTCGAGGCCTCGCGGATCGGCCGGGCCCGAGCCGTCCGGCTGGATCCGGGGCCAGGCCACCGAGAACCGGTAGGCGGCCAGCCCGAGGGACTGCATGAGCGCGACGTCGTCCGCGTACCGGTGGTAGTGGTCGCAGGCGACGTCCCCGGTGTGGCCGGAGGCCACCCTGCCGGCCGTCCGGGAGAAGGTGTCCCAGATCGACGGCCCGCGCCCGTCCTCGTGGACGGCGCCCTCGATCTGGTAGGCGGCCGAGGCCGCGCCCCAGACGAACCCGGCGGGGAAGGAGGGGAAATCGTCGGTGGTCACGGTCAGTCCTCCACGAGCTGAGGGACGGCCGGCTGACGGCCGCACGGGGTGCTGCGGATCTCCTGCGACCAGGCGAGGGTCAGCCCGAGGGTCGTGGTGAGCGTCCGCTGGAAGTCGGCGAGCCGTGCGGCGTCCGCGCGGATCTTGCGGGGCGGCAGGCCGGTGGCGAGGGCCTGGGCGGCCAGCGCGCCGACGGCCTCGCCGATGCTCCACTCCACCGGGTGCAGGCGGTAGCAGCCGTTGGTGACGTGGGTGGTGCCGATGTTCTTGTTGGCGGGCAGCAGGTTGTCGACCCGCTGGGGCAGCAGGGCCCCGAGCGGGATCTGGAAGGGGTAGCAGTCGACGTCCACGTAGGTGCGGCCGGACGTGCTGGGGTGCAGATCGATCCGGTACGAGCCGAGGCCGACCGCGTCGCCGAACACCTCCGACCCGCCGAGGGCGCCGCGCGCCTCGACCCCGACGTGCTGCTCCAGCACGGTGAACTCAGCCTTGATCCGCCGAGACTCCCGGACGTACACCGCCTTGGCCAGGCCGTCCTCCGTGCCGACGAGGTCGGGACGCAGCCGCAGCCCCGGATATCCGGCCTCGGTCTGCATCCAGTACAGGAACGACAGCGACAGGTCGCGGGCCCCGGCCAGCGCGGCCTCGCGGTCCGCCCCGGGACCGATCAGCGGCAGGTCCCAGTAGTCGATCTGCGGCCAGTTGACCAGCGTGACGTCGTGGGCGATGGTGCCGGGCTCGTACTGCGCCGCGGCCACGATCCGGCGGTAGTGCCACAGGTCGTGCTTCCCCGGCACGTGCCCGCCGTCGTGGAACAGTCCCCTGGAGCGCACGGACAGGTCGATCGGCTCGACGTCCGTCCAGGACAGCTGCGGCCCCGGCCAGAACGGCGCCTTCCATGTGCTCCAGTGGGCGTACCCCGCCGGACGGTCGATCGTGTGGTCCTCGCCCGGCCGGTACTCCAGCGGGAAGCACCAGCTGACGGCCTGCTGGTCGAGCGGGTCGGCCACCGGGGCGGCATGGAGCTCCCCGGTCTCGGCGACGCCCTCGGCGCCCACGACGTGCTCGACCCCGGCGAGCGGGAGCAGGTCGCCGAGCTCGGTGGCGTCCACGACGTAGTCGGCGGTGACGACCACCTCCGACCCGTCGGGACGGGCGAAGGTCACGGCGTCGACCCGGTCGCCGGTCACCTCCGCCGCCACCGGCGTGTGCCGCAGCAGGACGGTGAGGAGCCCGGCGGTGCGGTAGGGGGCCAGCATCCCCTCGATGACCGACAGCGCCGCCCGGGGCTCGTGGCAGAGCCCGCTGACCACGCCCTGGCCCGGGTTGAGCAGGCGCTGCGCCGCGACGTCGGCGCGCAGCGGGTAGTTGCGGCGGTAGTACTCGCGGACGCCCTGGCGCAGCCGGCGATAGCTCGGCGAGGCGTACCGGGACTCGATCCACGGGTTCTCGTCCGGCGGGACGGCCTGGCTGGTCAGCTGGCCGCCGAGCCAGTCGGTCTCCTCGGTGAGCACGACCCGCCGGCCCAGCCGCGCGGCGGTCAGCGCCGCGGCGACACCGCCCAGGCCTCCGCCGACGACGAGCACCGGCGCGTGGGTCTCCTGCATGATCATCCCTTCACGCCGCCTTCGGACAGACCGGCGACGAAACTGCGTTGGTTGAAGACGAAGACGGCGAGGACCGGCAGCAGCACGAGCACCGATCCGGCCATGGCGGGCCCGTAGGCGACGTTCCCGCCGGTCAGGAACTTGCTGAGCGCCAGCTGGACGGTCTGCGTCTCGGGGGAGCTCGTCACGACGAGCGGCCAGAGGAAGTCGTCCCAGACGGCGGTGAAGGCGAACACCGCGACGGTCGCGACCAGCGGCCGGGCCAGCGGCAGATAGATCTTCCAGAACAGCCGGAACTCGCTCGCGCCGTCGACCCTGGCGGCCTCGCCGAGCTCGTCGGGGAGACCGAGGAAGTACTGGCGGGCGAGGAAGACGTTGAGCGGCCCGATCAGGTGCGGCAGGGTCAGCCCGCCGAGCGAGTCGAGCAGCCCGGAGCCGCCCTGCCCCGTGATGTCGTTGCCGCCGGCGAGCGGGATGCCCTTGGCGATGAGGAACAGCGGGATGAGGGTCACCGCGACCGGGACCATCGTGGTCGCGACGATCGTCATGAAGATCGCGTTGCTGCCGCGGTAGGGCAGCTTGGCGAAGGCGTACCCGGCGAGCAGCGCGAACACGCAGTTGGCGGCCACCACGAGCAGGGCGACGATCAGCGAGTTCGTCATGGCCCGGCCGAGGTTGCCCGCGTCCAGGGCTGTCGAGAAGTTGTCGAGGACCGGGTTCTGCGGCAGGAGCCGCGGCTCGGCGGAGAACACCTCCGCCTCGGGCTTGAACGCGATCGACACCATCCACCAGAACGGGACGAGCACCAGCAGCGTGGCCGTGACCAGCGCGATGATGGATCCGGATCTCTTCATCACTTCCGTCCGTTCCCGCGCATCGTGACGAACGCGAAAGCGAAGATCGCCGCGAACAGCACGAAGGCCATGGCGCTGGCGGAGCCGAACCGGTTGTTCTGGAACGCCTCCTGGTAGATCAGGTAGTTGGTGGTCGTCGTCGAGGCGAGCGGCCCGCCGCCGGTCAGGATGAAGATCTCGGCGAACGACTGCGACAGGTAGACGATGTTGATCGTGATCACGTAGACCATGACCGGTCGCAGGCCGGGCAGCGTCACGTGCCGGAACTGCGCCCAGCGGCCCGCGCCGTCCATCTTGGCGGCCTCGTACAGCGTCGCCGGGATCGCCTGGAGTCCGGCGAGGAACAGCACCATGTTGCCGCCCAGCGCCTTCCACACGCGCATCACGGCGACCGAGTGCAACGCGGTGCCCTCGTCGAGGAGCCAGTCGCGCGGGTCGACGCCGAGGGAGCCGGCGAGATCGTTGAACCAGCCGTCCGGGGAGTACATCCACAGCCACACCAGGCTGACGGCCGTCAGCGGGACGATCCGCGGCAGGAACAGCCCGGCCCGGAACAGCCCGATGCCGGGGATCCTCCGGTTGGCCAGCAGCGCCAGCCCGAGCGCGATGCCGACGGCGAACGGCAGCACCTCGCCGACGAACTGGGCCGTCACCCGCAGGGACTTCAGGAAGTCCGCCGAGTGCAGCAGCGCCGTGTAGTTGGCGACGCCGACCGGCCGGGGCGCGCCCCGGTCGAGGGGGCTGTAGCTGGTGAAGCTCAGGTAGAACCCGTAGAGCACGGGGAAGAGCTGGAAGATCGCGAGGTAGGCCAGGACGGGGGCCGTGAAGGCCAGCCCGACCAGCCGGCGGCGGCCCGTCGGGCCCTTCCCCAGGGCCCGGGCCCGCGGCGGAGCCGCGGACCCGTCCTTACTGCGCGGAGCCTTGGTGAGAACCGCCATCACTGCGCCGCGAGCAGCGGTCCGGCCTCGGCCGCGGCGTCGTCGAGGGCCTTCTTCGCGCTGACCTTTCCGGCGAGCGCCTGCTCCAGGTGCTTGTCGAGCACGTCGCGGACCTGCACCCAGGCCGGGACGTTCGGGCTGCCGACATAGGCGGGGGCCGCGTCGATGAACGGCTTCAGCAGCGGCTGCCCGGTCACGTAGGAGCCCTGGGCGGCCGAGGCGCGCACGCCCAGCCCGCCGACGGTCTCGGCGTACCGCTCGTTGACGCCCTTGGAGACCATGAACTCGACGAACTTCCAGGCCAGGTCCTTCTTCGCCGAGTCGGCGTTGACGAACAGACCGGTGGTCGCGCCGCCGAAGGTCTTGGCGTCGGCGGCCTTCAGCGGCGACAGGACGCCGATCTTGTCCGCGAGGCCGGGCACCGCCTTCACCATCTGGAGGACCTGGCCGGTGGTCGCGGTGACCATCGCCGCCTTGCCGGTCGCCAGCGGGTTCTGGGCGGCGGGCTGGTTGGCGAAGTCGAGGCCGAGCTGGTCGCTGACCCTGCCGTCGCCGCTGTAGAGCCCGGCGAAGTACTCCAGCGCCTTGACGCCCTCGGCCGAGTTCCAGGTGGCCGTCTTGCCGTCGGCCGACAGCAGGGTGCCGCCTTCGGAGCCGAGCAGGCCCTGGAAGCTCTGCACCCGCTGGATCTTGGCCGACTGGAGCATCAGGCCCGCCTGCTTGACGGTCCCGCCGTCGCGGACGGTCAGCCGCTTCGCCGCGTCCGCCGCCTCCGTCCAGGTGCCGGGCTCGGCGACCCCGGCCTTCTCCAGGAGGTCCTTGCGGTAGGCGACGAGCACACCGTTGCCGACCAGCGGGATCAGGTACTGCTTGCCGCCGACCTGGCCGCCCGACAGGTAGGGGGCGAGGTCGGCCTTGTCGTCGGCGGACAGGGCGGCGATCCGGGCGTCGAGGGGCTCGATCCGCTGGGCGGCGGCGAAGCCCGCGGCGGCGGCCGGGCCGTGGCCGAACACGTCGGGGGCGCTGTTGCCGGCGAACCCGGCGTTGAGCTTGGGCGACATCTGGGCCCAGTCGACGAAGGTCACCTGGACCTTCGCGCCGTTGGCGGTCTCGAACTCCGGCACCAGCTTCTTGGTGACGAGCTCGATCTCCGGGGCGGAGTTGCCGGGGAACCACACGGTCAGGGCCTCCGACGAGCCGCCGCCCTCGCCGCCGCCGGTGCCGCAGGCCGTCGCAGCGATCAGGACGCCCGCGCCGACGGCGGTGGCGAGGAAGCCTCGTCTGTTGATGGTCATGCCTTGCTCCTGTTTCGGGGTGTGGGAGGTCGGCTCCCGGCGCTGTACCGCCGGGAGCTGGGGATGTTCAGGTGTGAGAGATCAGCCCCTGGGAGGGCCGATCATGTCGTCGGCGGGGAGCCCGCACGGCAGGAGCCGCTGGTGCTCGCCGAGGGCCGGGTCGCCGCCGAGGATCTGGGTGAGCATCTTCACCGCGCCCCTGCCCATCTCGTCGCGCGGGATGCGCAGGCTGCTCCAGCCGTCCTCCGTCATCGTGACCAGAACGACCAGCGACATGTCGGCCGGTGCGGACATGCCCCGTTCGGCCAGGGCCGCGACGAGCTGCCGGCCCAGGACGTCGTTCTCGGCCAGCACCGCCGTGACGCCCCCCGCGTGGGCGGCGTCCACCCAGGCCGGGTCGAGCTGGGAGGTGACGTACATCAGCTCGGGCAGCCCCGCGTCGGCGCAGCCCGACCGGTAGCCCGCCTCCTTGTCGAGGAAGACCTCCATCCGGTCGGGACCGGTCACGTAGGCGATCCGCCGGTGACCGAGGCCCGCGAGCCGGGCGACGATGTCCCGGGTCGCGTTGGCGTAGTCCGCGCCGACCCAGGCGATCTCGGAGCCGGGGACCGTCCTGCGCCCTATGTGGACGAAGGGGTATCCCTCGGCGGCCAGCTTGGCCAGTTCGGTGGAACCGTCCTCGACGCCCAGCAGGACGCTGCCGTCGGCGAGGGCGAGCCGGTTGACGCCGTCGCGGTAGATCCGGCGGCGGCCGTCGGGGTCCTCGGTGGAGGCGAAGAGCACCAGGTCGTAGCCGTCGGCGATGGCCTGCTGCTCGATCCCGACCAGGAAGGCGTGGTAGAAGTCGAGCTGGTCGATCGGGAAGATCGATTCGAAGGTGTGGACGCCCAGCAGCCGGTTGCGCTTGCCGCGCAGGCTCCTGGCGGCGGGGTTGGCGACGTACCCGAGCTGGCGCACCGCCTCCTGGACCCGCAGGACGGTCTGCTCGGGGATCCCGGTCTCCGGGCCCCGGCCGTTGATGACCGCGGAGACCGTCGCCTGGGAGACCCCGGCGAGCTTGGCCACGTCCGCCTGGCGGGCCCTGCGCCGCTGTCCGTCCATCGGATCTCCTGATTCGTATCAGTTGAGGGGCAACGGCCTGTTGAGGTCCGCTGGCTGATTCGTATTGGCCAGAACCGTCGCAACTCGGACATGGTGCTGTCAACACCTCAGCGAAAGAATCTTGAAAACCGCCGGAAATCAGCCCTTGACGCCCCAAAAGATCTCGGATTATCTTCCCGGTACGAATCGGGGGATCGGATGTTTCCGCAGGTCACGTATTACTAATACGAATCAGAGGTATCAGCATGAGGCTCCACCCCGCCTCAGCGGTTCTGGCGCTCGTCGCGACGCTGCTTCTGCCCACGCCCGCTCACGCGGCCGGGACCACCTACTACGTCGACGCGGCGGCCGGTTCCGACGGCGCGTCCGGGACGTCCACCGGGGCGCCCTGGCAGACCCTGAGCAAGGTCAGCTCCCAGACCTTCGGCCCCGGCGACCGCGTCCTGCTCAAGTCCGGCGGCGTCTGGAGCGGGCAGTACCTGGATCTGCACGGCTCGGGCTCCGCCGGTGCCCCGATCGTGCTCGGCCGCTACGGCACCGGGGCCAAGCCGCTCATCGACTTCGCCGACACCGCGGTCGGCGGTGAGGGCTTCGGCGTGCGGCTGAAGAACGTCTCGTACTGGGAGGTCGGCGGCCTCGAGATCACCAGCGGCGAGCAGCCGACCGACCGGAGGCGCAACGGCATCCTCGTCGTCGGCGAGGGCACCGGCGCGGGCGCGTTCACCCACATCCACATCACCGGCAACGACGTCCACGACGTGTTCGGCACCGACCGGCGCACCGGCGGGATCAACTTCCACGCCCGCGGGACGGCGACCCAGCCCGAGAGCACCTGGAACGACGTCCTGATCGAGGGCAACACCGTCGACAACGTCGCCGACACCGGCATCCAGACCATGACCGACGCCCTGCTCAACACCTCGTGGGCCCACGACTACGACGCCTTCACGAACCTGGTGATCCGCGGCAACACCGTCACCCGGATCCACCGCGACGGCATCCTCGTCCGGTCGGGCCTCGCCCCGCTGGTGGAGCGCAATACCACCGACCTGATCGGCGAGTCGACGACCTCGACGCTGCCCTACCTCGAGAACATCGCGGTCGTCGCCGCCCAGTGGATGTACTCCACGACCGACGCGGTCTTCCAGTTCAACCAGGCCTTCCGCACCCGCAAGCTCGACGGCGACGGCCAGCCCTGGGACTTCGACCAGATGGTCTACCGCAGCGTCTACCAGTACAACTACAGCCAGGACAACGAGGGCGGCACGCTGCTCGTCATGGACCAGACCGACGACAACGTGTTCCGCTACAACATCTCCCAGAACGACAAGGACCTGAGCGTCGGGGTGTTCCACCTGGTCAGCGGCTCGGGCGACCTGAAGGTCCACAACAACGTCTTCTACCGCTCGGCCGGGCAGTGGGGGCAGATGACGGGGACCTCGACGGGCCAGGTGGCCTACACGAACAACATCTTCGTCAACCAGGGCACCGGCGCCTACAGCCTCAGCGGCAACGTCACCTACGACCACAACATCTTCTCCGGCACGAACTCCGGGCAGCCCAACGACCCCTACAAGATCGTCTCCAGCCCGCAGTTCGCCGCGCCCGGCGGGGCGTCCGGGCTCTCGACGGCCGGTGCCTACAAGCTGCTGGCGGGCTCCCCCGGCATCGACAGCGGCATCGCGGTGGCCTCCCCCGGCGCTCAGGACTTCTTCGGCACGAACCTCTACCAGGGCGCTCCCGACCGGGGCGCGCACGAGTCGGCCGCTGCGCCCGTCACGACCCTGCTGGCCGACGACTTCTCCGACGGCGACGCCGCGGGCTGGACCACCACCGGCGGGACCTGGACGGTGTCCGCAGGCGCCTACTCCCAGAGCTCGACCGCGGCGGGCGAGAGCCTCTCCACCACCGGCTCCTCCTCCTGGACGAACTACACAGCGCGGGCCAGGATCCGGCTGGACAACGCCGGCGCCAACGCCGGTCTCGTCCTCCGTCACACCGGAGCCGCGAACTTCTACCTGTTCCGCCTGAACGACTCCACCGACAAGGCCGACCTGTACAAGAAGGTCGGCGGCGTCCTGACGCTGGTCGCCAGCGCCTCCGTCCCGCTCTCCCCCGGCGTCTTCCGCACCCTCCAGGCCACCGTCTCCGGCTCCACCGTGACCGGCTCCGTCGACGGCGCCCAGGTCCTCACCTGGACGAACCCGGTCACCGAGCTCACCGCCGGAGGCGTCGGCCTCCGCATGCACACGGCCGCGGCCACCCTCGACGACCTCCTCGTCACCGCGCCCTGAGACCAGAGCGTTAGCGGAGACCCGGGATTCCGGGGTGGCCGGGAGATGAACAGGAGAGGAAGGTAATTCTCACGTAACAGAAGCGGAGCGTTCGAGGAGGGCACATGTGGCATGTGCGACGCCCGAGGACGAAGGGCCGGGGCACGCGAGCGGGCGCGCCGTCGGACCGGGACCCCACCACCACCCAGTGGGTCTGCCTGGTCGACGGACGTCCTTACCCCGAATGGCTGCCCGTCCTGAAAGAACTGCGCAAGGACCACCGCGACCAGGAGGCCCTGAGCCTCCTCTGGAAGATCATTAAAGCCATGGAGGACGCCGAGAAGCTCTTCCGGCGGCTCGACCAGCCGCCCGGCCGATGGCTCAAGGACCGTCACTACGAGCAGGTCGCGGACCTCTACCGGCACATGGGCGCCTACGACCGTGAGATCGAGGTGCTGGAGCGTTATCAGGAGCTGATCGGCTGGCGGAAGTCGAGGCTCTCCACCCGTCTCGACCGGGCCCGGCTGCGGGCCCGCGACACCGCCGGATACAACTGACCCGGCGATCCGAACACGACCCGGCCGTCCGGGAGATCTGGGAGTATTGCGCTCCGACTCGATCTTCCGGACGGACGGGCGTGAGCGCGATGACACAGAGCACCTGGTTCAAGCCGATGAGACGCGCGTCGCTGGTGCTGCCGGCCGCCGCGCTGCTCGCCTGCCTGGCCGCCGTGGTCACCGGGTCGGCTGTCCCCGGATGGACCGCCACGGCACGGCCGGTCGCGGCCGACGGTTCCGCCCGCGCCGGAGCACCGCTCGCGGGGCGGATCAAGCCCAAGGTCACCTACAGGGGCCTGGCGACGTTCTACGCCGCGGGCAAGGGTGACGGCTCCTGCATGTTCGGCCCGGCCAGGAACATGATGGTCGCAGCGATGAACACCACCGACTTCGAGAACGCCAAGGCCTGCGGTGCCTTCATCCGGGTCACCTCCGGCGGCCGGTCGATCACCGTCAAGGTCACCAACTCGTGCCCGACCTGCCAGGCGCGGCAGCTCGACCTGAGCGCCCAGGCCTTCGCCAAACTCGCCGCCCCGGTCAAGGGCAGGATCGCCATCAAGTGGAGGCTCCTCAGCCCGAAGACCTCCCTGAAGGTCTCCGTCCGCTACAAGAGCGGCTCCAGCCGCTACTGGTGCGGCATCCAGGTCCTCGACCACCGCAACCCCATCGCCGCGCTGCACGTCCGCACCTCCAAGGGCTGGCGCAAGCTCACCCGCACCGCCTACAACTACTTCCTCTCCCCCAAGGGCGCCGGTTGCGGCAAGGCCATCAGCGCCACCGACATCTACGGCCAGAAGCTCACCTTCACCGGTGTGAAGCTCCGCCCGAACGTCATCCAGCGCACCCGCTTCCAGTTCTCCCGCCACTGACGAGACGTCCCCGCCCTCGAACGGGGCGGGGACTTTCGGTCAGAAGACGCGGACGAGGTCCTGGCGGAGGATCGCCGCCATGCTGTGCTCGGCGAGGGCGGCGATCGTCATCGAGGGGTTGCACGCTCCGGTGGAGCCGGGGATGCGGGAGCCGTCGAGGACGTACAGGCCCTGGTGGCCGAGGACGCGGCCGTGACGGTCGACGGCCTCGCCCATGGGCACGCCGCCGAGGGCGTGCCAGGTGGAGGTGTTCTGGGCGTCGCGGTCGATCATGACCCCGCCCGCGACCTTGGTGAACTCGTTCATGCGGGCGCGGACCAGGGTCTGGAGGGCGGCGTCGCCGTCGGTGTCCCAGGTGAGCTTCGCGTCGTCGGTGGTGGCGTCGTAGGTCCACGCGCCCTTGGGCTCGACGATGCCGAAGCCGACGACCGTCATCAGCTTCGTGCCGTCGGGCGGCAGCAGCGGGGAGCCCGCGTGGATGATCGTGTAGGGGATCGGGCTGCCGTCGACCCGGCCGCCGACGCACGCCGGGCCGCCCTGGGCCGTGCCGATGTCGCCGTTCATGCCCGCCCAGGCGTAGATCCGGTCGCCGTTGTTGCCCCAGCGGGTGCCGACGGCGTCGGGCAGGCCGGGGACGAGGTTCTTGGCGCGGGCCTTCACCAGCAGCCGGGTGGTCCCGGGAGAGCCCGCGTTGAGGAACACGGCGTCCGCGATGATCCTCTTCCGCTCCTGGAGGACGCCGTCGGTGTCGATCCGGTCGACGTGCAGCACCCAGCGCTTGGCGGCGTCGAGCGAGAGGTCACGGACCACGTGGAGGGTCTCGACACGGACGCGCCCGGTGGCCTCGGCGGCGGCCAGATAGGTGACGTCGATGGAGTGCTTGCCACCGTTGTTGACGCCGAAGGTGAGATCGCTGTTGGTGTAGGTGGGGGCGTACCGGCCGTCCAGTTCGCCGCGGACGTAGTTCCAGTCGACCGGCAGCGGCACCTTGAACGTGCGCAGGCCGGCCTGGGGCGCGACGTCCAGGAAGAACCGCGACGACGTGTAGGGTCCGGTCGCGAGGATGTCGGCGGGGATCGTGCTGATCTTCAGCATGCGTGCGACGGCGGGGTAGTAGAGGCGGTTCAGCACGTCGTAGTCGCCCGCGGCCGACGGCATCGACCGGGCGAAGAACTCCTCCGACGGCTGGAGCGTCATGCCGTGGTACATCAGTGAGCCGCCGCCGACGGCCGCGCCGCAGTTGATCGTCATGCCGTCGCCCTGGACGGTCTCGATGAGCCCGGTGTAGGGCTTCCAGGTACCGGGGACGCCGGGGATCATGCTGTGGTCGGTGAGCCACGCCGACCGCCGGTCGACGTTCGCGATCCGCGGGAACGTCGTGGCGTTCGGTCCGGTCGGCCAGCGCAGGCCGCGTTCGAGGAGCAGCGTTCTCACGCCGGCCTGGGCGAGGCGCAGCGCGGTGACGCCGCCGCCGAATCCGGAGCCGACGACGACGGCGCGCTCACGGCTCTCGGTGAGGGGGACCACCGCGATCCGAGCGGACGCCCGGGAGGGCCGTACTCCGACGGCGAGGCCGAGGCCGCCGATCGCGGCCGCTCCGAGGACTCGTCTGCGGCCGGGGCCGGCGGCGGGGGCGGGGACGGGTGCGGACATCTGTGCTCCTGTGGTCAGAGGAACCGATTCGCGGAGGAACATAAGTTCCGAACGACCGGACCACAAGGCGCCTCACTCCGCCGAGAATCAACAGATGATCACCTATGAATCTTCGATATCAGACCATCATCAGCAAATACTCACCACATAGGAGATCATCATTAATCAGATATGAGAATAAAGTTCTCCATGAAAGCTGTGCACATGAACACCCCAGACCATACCGGTACTGGTCGAGTGAACAAGGGAGTCGATATAGAGTCAGAGAATGCGCTTATCATACGTGCGGATAAAGAATTTTGGACCACCGGATAAATCGAAGATCCCGAAGCATCGCACGGGATGGCCGGCCATGTCCTCGGCTGGCCGACGGGCCGGGAAGCCCAGCCGGTCGCCGAGGTGGAGCATCAGCCCGGAGATGGCCGCCCCCATGTCGACGACGGCCTGCCCGACGAACGCGTGAAGCCCGGCCTCGTCGAACGCCGGAGCCCCGGTGGTGGTCATTCTCTTCTCCCCCGTTCGCTGGGATCCCCGTCAGGAACCGATGGGAAGAGCCTGCCGCCCGGCCGCCTGCGCGGGCATCCGTGCCCACCACGGAACGCCCTCTCCGTGCTCCCCGCGGACGTCCGTGTCAGGGCTCAGCGCGATCCGGGGCCGTGGCCGTGGCCGTGGCCGGAGGCGTCCTGGACACGGGCTCCCGCGGCGCGTTCGGCGTCGTCCACCCGCAGGACCTGCTGGCGGCCGCTCTCGCTCAGCCGGTCGGCGGCCTCCTCCAGGCTCAGCTCGCCGGACAGCATGCGGGCGTCGACGTCGTCCTGGACCGCGCGGAACGCGGCCGCGGCGTCCCGGCGGACCTCCTCCAGCTCCGTCAGCGCCACCGACTGCTCGAACTCCACCTCGGACACGCCGCGGCCGGGCCCCCTGGAACGCCCGCTCCCGCGTCTCCACCTCACTCCGCCATGATCTGACGCGGGAGCGGATCCGGCAACGGGCGCGCCGCCACCGGCATGGGAACCGGCCGCATGCGGAACCGGCGCGTGAGATCCCGTGGATCGGGAATGGGCCGCCGGGCCCTCCTGTTGCACCCTCCCTGACCGGCTCTCATCTCTCTCGGAAGCAGGCGGGCTCATGCCGTCCACCATGCGCGCCATCCAGCTGTCCGGCCCAGGCCCCGTCGACGGGCTGCGGCTGACCACGCTGCCCCTCCCGCCCGAACGCGACGGCTGGGTGCGGATCCGGGTCGAGGCGTTCGGCCTCAACCGCTCGGAGCTGAAGCTCCGGCTCGGCCTGAGCGAGGGCGTCGGCTTTCCCCGGGTGCCGGGGATCGAGGCCGCGGGAACCGTCGACGCCGCCCCCGCCGGCAGCGGGCTGGCCAGGGGGCAGAAGGTCGTCGCCATGATGGGCGACATGGGGCGGACCTACGACGGCGGCTACGCCGAGTACACCTCGGTGCCGCTGTCCCAGGTCATTCCGGTCGAGACCGCCCTGCCCTGGGAGGTGCTGGGCGCGCTGCCGGAGATGGTGCAGACCGCCTACGGCTCCCTCACGATCGGCTTGGACCTCAGGCCGGGGCAGACCCTGCTGATCCGCGGCGGCACCTCCTCGGTCGGCCTGGCCGCCGCCGCCCTGGCCGCCTGGCGCGGCGCCACGGTCCTGTCCACCACCCGGCGGGAGGACCGCCTCGCCGCGCTGAAGGACCACGGTGTCGACCACCCCCTGCTCGACACCGGCGAGGTCGCGCCCGCGGTGCGGGACCTCTACCCCGGCGGCGTCGACGCCGCCCTCGACCTCGTCGGCACCCCGACCCTGCCCGACACCCTGCGCGCGGTCCGGGTGCACGGCACGGCCTGCTTCGGCGGCAGCCTCTCGAACCAGTGGACGGTGCGGGACTTCTCCCCTAACGAGTACCTGCCGCGGGGCGTGCGCCTGTCCGGCTACTTCGGCGACGCCGCCGACCTCCCGCGCGAGGTCTTCCAGGAGATCCTCGACGCCGTCGCGGCCGGGCACCTGGTCTTTCCCGTGGACCGCGTCTACCACGGACTCGAGCAGGTTCCCCGGGCCCACGACGACATGGAGCGGAACCGCGCCACGGGCAAGCTCGTCGTCCGCGTCCGATGACGGATGACCGGCCGACATATGTTTCCCATGGTGCATACTTTGCTTGACCATCGACATAAGCCGCGCTTACGATCCAGCCGACGGTAGGCCGCCCACGGGTCCCGGAGGAGCATGATGGTGGCGCTGAGACGGTGGCTGGGCCGGATCCTGACCCTCGCGGCGCTCTCCGCGCCCGTCCTGGCGGTTCTTCCCGCGCCCCCCGCCGCGGCGCACGGGCAGCTCGCGCTCTCGGCGCCGGCGAAGGGCGGCACCGTGAAGGAGCCGCTGGAGAAGGTGCGGCTCTACTTCACCGAGGCGCCCGCCCCGAACGCCTACTTCGCGGTGCTCACGCCCGGCGGCGTCCGGGTCGACCAGGCGTGGATGCCCGGCGAGTCCCGGCGGCTCGACGAGCCGGTCCGGGAGTTCAACCTGGTCGACGGCGCCTGGGTGCCGACCGTCTACGACACCGGCTTCGGCATCGACGTCCCGGTCGGCTACTGGCCCGAGAAGGGCACCTACACCGTCCGCTACGCCACGGTCGCCTCGGACAACGACAAGGTCAACGGCGAGGTCACCTTCTCCTACGCCGGCAGGACGAGCGGACCGCCGGCCGGATGGCAGGCCCTCCGCAACGAGCCCGACACGATCCTGGGCGCGCCGTTCGGGCCGAAGGCCGCCACCGGCGCGGCGCCCTCCGCCGCGACGGCCGCCGCGTCCTCCGGCGACGGCTCCGGCAGCGGCTGGAAGATCTGGATCCTGCCCGCCGTCCTCGTCCTCGGGACCGGCGCCATGATCGTCCTGGCGGCGCGGCGTCCCGCTCCAGGGGGCGGGGGCCGTCCCGGCGGGAAGCGGCCGGGCCGGTCGGGCGACCCCCGGCTCAGGGCCGCGGGCCGCACCGGGAGCAAGGGCGCCTCCGCAGGACGCCGCGGACACCGCTGACACCCCGCCGATCCCCCTGAGGAGACTCCCGATGCTGCTGGCCCATGGTGTGGGCGGCCGCCAGGACCTGCCGATCCCCCTGGCCGCGGCGCTGACCGGCGCCGTCCTCGCCCTGCTCCTGTCGTTCGTGGCGCTCGGCCTCCTGTGGAAGGAGCCGCGGCTGGGCGGGGTGCCCGAGACCGCGCGGACCCTGCCCCGGCGGCTCGGCGGCCTCGTCTCCGGCCCCGGCTGGGCCTGGACCTGGCGGATCACCGGTCTGGTGATGGCGGCGTACTTCTGCGTGGGCCTGCTGTTCGGTCCGGACGACCCGGCCAATCCCACGGCGGGGACGTTCTACGTGCTGTTCTGGGTCGGGCTCGTCCCCCTGTCCCTGCTGTTCGGGCCCGTGTGGCGGACACTGAACCCGCTGCGCACCGTGCATCTGCTGGGTTCCCGCGCGTTCCGCCGCGACGAGGAGAAGGGCCTGCGGCCGCTGCCGCCGTGGCTCGGCCACTGGCCGGCGGCGGTCGGGCTGTTCGGATTCGTCTGGCTGGAACTGGTGGCGCCGGAGCGCGCGACGCTGCCGGTCATCAGGACATGGCTCGCCGTCTACTGCCTGGCGATGCTCGCCGGAGCGGTCGTGTTCGGCTCCCAGTGGTTCGACCGCGGCGACGCCTTCGAGGCCTACAGCGGCCTGATCGGACGCCTGTCACCCGTGGGCCTGCGCCGGGACGGCGTCCTCTGCTGGCGCAACCCCCTGGACGGCATGGCGGAGCTGCGTCCGGCGCCCGGGCTGACCGTGCTCGTCGTGGTCCTGCTCGGTTCGACGATGTACGACAGCCTGTCCGGTTCCGCCGACTGGGTGGTGTTCGTGCAGGAGAGCTCCTGGCCCGCTCCGGTGTGGGGCACCATCGGGCTGCTGACGGTCATCGGCCTGGTCCTCGCCGCGTTCACCGCCGCGACCGGTCTCGCCGACACCTGGGGCGCGGTCATGAAGGGCTCGGCCGTCGTGGAGTTCGCCCCGGCCGTCGTGCCCATCGCGGCCGGTTACCTGATCGCGCACTACTTCACGCTGCTGCTCTTCGAGGGCCAGCGGACCATCGTCCGCCTCGGCGACCCGCTGGTCACCGGCACGAACCCGCTGGGCGGCACGGACCGGCCCCTCAACGGCCTCGGCACCACTCCCGCCTCGATCGCGATGCTCCAGGTCACCGTGATCGTGCTCGGTCACGTCCTCGGCACCGTCCTGGCCCACGACCGTGCCCTGGCCCTCTTTCCCCGGCGCGGAGCGGTCCTCGGCCAGACCCCTCTGCTCGGCCTCATGACCGCCTACACCAGCGCGGGCCTCTTCCTGCTGTTCGCCGCCTGACCCGCGCCCTTACTCTCCGGCCGGGTCCAGGGCGGCCTCGAAGGCGCGCAGTGCCGCGATCACCGTGCCGCGCTCGGCGGGGGTGAGGCCCCGCATGACGCCCTCCCAGGCGGAGGCGCTGCCCGACAGCCACTGCCCGATCGCCTCGGTGAAGGCCGGGGAGATGGCGACAATGCGGCGCCTCCGATCGGCGGGGTCCGGGTCGCGCCGCAGGACGCCCGGCCGCGACAGCTCACCGACCATCAGGCTGACGGTCGTCGGCGCCACCTCGAGCCGGGCGGCGAGCTCGTTGACGCTCGCCGGGCCCGAGTACTCCAGATGGGCCAGCAGCGCGAGATGACGCGGCGCCAGGTCCATCCCGCGAAGCGCCGGGGGCATGGGCAGGCGCTTGGCCCGGCCGACGAGCCGCGGCATGAGCAGCAGCAGCGTGCGAACGGCCTCGTCGACGGCGGGACCGTCGGTTTCCGTGGACATCGGCGGCACCTCCAGATACCTTTATATTCAAAGCCTTTATGGCCAAAGAGAACGGAGTCCACTGTGCCGCATCTGACCGTCCATCTTCCAGAGAACAGGCTGGCAGGCAACGAGGCCGCCCTCCTCGGCGCCCTGACCGAAGCGATCGTCGGCGTCTACGGCGAATGGGCCCGCGACCTGGTCGGCATCCGGCTGGGAGGGGTCCGTGAGGGCCGTCTCGCGCGCGGCGGCAAGGCCGTCGACACGGAGGTCTCGGTGGTCCTGGGCGTCCGTGCCGGGATCTTCGACCGGCCCGACGCCGTGGAGATCACCGGGCGGCTCGGCTCCGCCCTCACCGGAGCGATCGTTCAGGTCCTCGGCGAGGAGGTCCGGCAGGGCACGACGGTCGAGCTCGTGGCGTCCCCGCCGGAGCGGATGTTCGTCGGCGGCTCCCCCGCCGGATGACCGCCTGACGGCCGAGGCATGAAGAGGACTTGGGAAACGTCTACCGATGTCGTGGTGCGGCGCCGATCTTCTGGTTCCTACTGTGGAAGGACATCGAGACGGGAGCGACATGGCAGAGGTGGACATAGCGGGTTTCCCTCCCGGGGCGCCCTGGTGGCTCGACCTGACCAGCCCCGACAAGCAGGTCGCCCAGGACTTCCTGAGCGGGCTGTTCGGCTGGGAACCCGAGCACCTGCCCGACATGGGCGTCAACGACTACACCGTGCAGACGCTCCCGCCCGCCGAGCCGCCGAACGCCATGGGGCTGATGCCCGCGGCCGATCCCGACGCGGAACCCCTGTGGACCTGCTTCTTCCTGGTCCGCAACCTCCGGACGTCCGCCGACTCCATCCGTGAGCGCGGCGGCCAGGTCCTGATGGACGTCACGGCGATCGGCGACGTGGGCGACATGACCCTCGCCATCGACCCCCAGGGCGCCGGATTCGGCATCTGGAGCACGCGGCCCGGCACCAGCTCCATGGTCACGGGCCTTCCCGGAACCCTCCACATGATCGAGCTCCTCTGCCCCGATCCGGTGAAGGCCGAGGAGTTCTACCGGGCCGTCCTCGGCACCTCGCCGGCTCCGGCCGTCCAGGGCGAGCGGAACATCGGCTGGCGGATCGCCGCGGCCCCGGCCTCCGGGCTCGCCGGCAACTGGACGCCCTACTTCGCCGTCGCCGACCTGGACGCCTCCCTCGCCCGGGCGGCGTCCCTCGGTGCCAGGACCGAGGCGCCGCCCTCCCCTGCGCCGTACGGCCGGACGGCCGTGATCAGCGGACCGGGCACAGCGCCCTTCGGCCTCATCGAGCCCTGACCGCGTCCCGCTCGATGCCCTCGACGAGGTAGCGGAGGTGGAGCCTGAAGAGGTCCTCCGCCTCCGCCTCCGACATCGCGGGGGCGTCGCCGGTGCGCCGCCGGGAGGAGGCCGAGGCCCTGCCCTCGAAGCGGCTCGGCTCGACCAGGGTTCCGGCGACGGCCGTCCAGACGACCAGGCGGCACGCCCGGATCGCCTCGTCCGGGCCGAAACCCGCCCCGCGCAGCGCCTCGACCAGCGGCTTCGACACCTCCACATAGGGAGTGCTGCGGTGTCCGAGGAGGCGGAGAAGATCGGTGGTGGCCAGCAGGCGATGGCGCAGCGCCGTCGCCCAGCGGATGGCGTAGACCTGCCAGGGCTCCTCCGGCTCCTGACCGGGGACCGCGTCGGCCAGAAGATGGCAGGACATGGCGTCCAGCAGGGACTCCTTGTTCCCGATCCGGCTGTACAGCGGCACCGGGGAGACCCCGAGGCTCGCGGCGACGGTCCGCATGCTGACGGCGTCCAGCCCCTGGACCTTGAGGATCTCCACCGCGGCCTGGACTATCTCGTCGGCGTCCAGCTCGAACGCGCGCCGCCCCGGCACGGTCAGCCACCCTCCCCGTCGAGCGCCGTCATCATGGCCTCTCCTTCCTCCCGCGGCACCGGGTTTCCGGTGCCGCTCCAGGTCACACGGTATTCCAGGACGGCCGCCGCCACCGCGACCGCCGCGTCCGCTACTCGCCGGTGAAGACGGGCTCGCGCTTCTCCAGGAAGGCCATCGGCCCCTCCATCGCGTCCTTCGACCGCATGACCGCGCCGCCCAGCGGCATCTCGATGGCGAAGGCCTCCTCCTCGGAGAGGCTCTCCGTCCGCCGGAGCGTCGCCAGGATCGCCCGGACGGCCAGCGGGCCGTTGCGCGCGATCCGGCCGGCGATCTCCCTGGCCTTCGCGAGGGCCTGCCCGTCGGGCACCACGTGGTTGATCAGGCCCAGTTCGAGAGCCCGCGGGGCGGCCAGGTCCTCGCCCGTGAGCAGCATCTCGGCGGCCACGGCGTATCCCATCTGCCGGCGCAGGCGGACCGCCGAGCCCGCCATCGGGAACAGGCCCCGCTGCACCTCGGTGACCCCGAACACCGCGCTCTCCCCGGCGACCCGGATGTCGGTGCCCTGGAGGATCTCGGTCCCCCCGGCGCGGCAGAAGCCCTCGGCGGCCAGGACGACGGGCTTCGCGGGCCGGTAGGTCTTGAGGTAGGCGTGCAGGGAGATGCCGGGATCGTCCTGAAGCCGGGTGATCCACTCGTTGTCCCGCACCCCCTCGCGCAGCCGGAGGATCTCCCGCAGGTCCATCCCGGCGCAGAACGTGCCGCCCCTTCCGGTCAGGACGGCGACCCGCAGCGAGTCGTCCTCGTCCAGCCGGACCCAGGCGTCGTAGAGGCGGCAGAGCACCTCGGCGTTGGTGGCGTTCCTCTTCTCCGGCCTGTTGATCGTGACGGTCAGCACCCCTCCCTCGGCCTCGACGAGGACGAGCGGGGCGGAGGTGGACTCAGGCATCGGCGGTCTTCTCCTCGGCGAGTTCCTCGGCCAGGACGCGGAGCTTGTTCTTGGCCACCTTCTCCAGGGTCGCGCGCGGGAAGTCGGCGACGACGTGGACCGCCCTGGGGACCTTGAAGTCGGCCAGCGCGGCCGCGCAGCGTTCGATGAGGGCCGCCCCGAACTCGGCGTCGTCCCCCTCGGCCGCCGGGCCCCGGACGACGAAGGCCACGGGGACCTCGTCCAGCATGGGGTGGCTCCGGCTGACCACGGCGATGTCGGCGACGCCCGGAACCTGCCGGCAGACGTCCTCCACCTCGCGGGCCGAGACGTTCTCGCCTCCAACCTTCAGGAGGTCGGCGTCACGCTCGCAGTAGACGATGCTGCCACCGGCCGTCCAGCGGACGATGTCGCCGGTCTTGAACCAGCCGTCCTCGGTGAAGCTCTTGGCCATGGCCTCGGGGTTGTCGTAGTACTCGAGGAAGAGCTGGATGCCCCGGGTGCCGCGCACCCACAGCTCGCCGGCCTGGTCCTCGGCGCAGATCTCGCCGGTCTCCTGGTCGACGACCAGCATCTCGTACCCGGGAGTGGGCCTGCCCATGGAACGGGAGGCCAGGGGCAGGCCGGGGCCCTGGGAGGTCGCGTGGATCACCGTCTCGGTCATGCCGTAGGCGGGCACGACGCTGAAGCCCAGCAGGGCCTCGAGCTCCGGCACGACCAGCCCGAACACGCCCGCCTTCAGCGAGTTCTCCGGGACGGGCTGGGAGATCACGGCGTTGATCACGAACGGCAGCAGCGAGATGTGGGTGACCTTGTGGGCCACGACCACCTCCCAGAAGCGGGAGGAGGAGAACTTGGGCTGGAGCACCACGGTTCCACCCGCGCCCAGGACCGTCCACAGCGCCCAGCTCTGGGCGTTGACGTGGAAGAACGGGAGGTAGATCAGGTAGGTGTCGTCGCCCGTCAGCGAGATGTTGACGGGCCCGACGCGGCCGGCCCACAGGGCGTTGGCGTGGGTGTGCACGACGGCCTTGGGCCGCGACGTCGTCCCGGACGTGAACAGGATGCCCGCCGGCGCCATCGGGTCGGGCTCCCGCACGGGCAGGGAGTCCCCGTCGCCGAAGAGCTCGTCGAAGGAGCCGAGGCCGTGGTCCGCGTCTCCCGCGGCGGGCTCCGCGCCGGAGTCGTCCCCGGTGACGGCGATCCAGGGGAGACCGGGCGCCGCCTCCTTCACCACGGCCGCGTGGCGCGGCTGGGTGATCGCCCCGGCGCAGCCGGTCTTCTCGACGAAGAACGCGACCTCGCTCGCGGCGCTGCGGGTGTTGGTGGTCACGGCCACCGCGCCGAGGGTGGCGCAGGCGTACCAGGCCAGCACCATCTCCGGGCAGTTGTCGGCATGCAGGAGGATCTTGTCGCCCTCGGCCACCCCTCGCTCCGCCAGCCCCGCCGCGAGCCCGCGGACGTCGGACCAGAACTGGGCATAGGTCCACGTCCGGCCCGTGCCGTCCCGGGGCTCCCAGATGAGCAGGGCCTTGTCCGGTTGCCGCTCGGCCCAGGTCCGCAGGAGCCAGGGGATGTCCTGGCCCGCGAACTGCGACGCGGCCACCTGCGATTCGTCCATGCGAGCTCCCATCGGGCAGGCGGTCCCAGCGACCGCCACAGCGCGAGATCGCAAAAAATTACACCGTGATGATGGTGTGATTCAAGAGCCGTCCCCGGGCGCCGGGCCATCACGGCGGCCGGGGCACTTTCACTCGGCGGCTCCGGCAGGGCAGAATGGATGGTCTAGACCAGACACGCACGCACATCGAGGTGTATGCCGAAATGCCCGCCAACCCCGAATCCCTTCAGCACCTGCGCCGGCTCGCCTCCGCGTTCCGCGTCCACGGGCTCGTCGCCCGTGTCGAGCAACCGGGGGGTACCCCGGTCCTGCGGCTCGCGCACAAGAACACCGGACGGGTGCTCTACGTCGCCTGCGTCCTCACCGCCGGCACCTGGAGCTGGCTCTGGACGGGCAACGTGACCCCCGTCTCCGACCCCAAGGCCCCCGCGCTGATCGCCGAAGCCCTGCACCACTGAGCCTCGCGCCGCGTTGAACGGGCACGCGCACGGCGGAGACGACCGGCTGGCGATCGTCCCCGCGCCGCGCGGCCCGGTGAGGGCCGGGGCACCCGCCCGTCAGGTGGCGGGGGCCGCGTTGGCGAGCATGCCGAGGGACGGGGTGATCGTCCCGAGCTGGTAGTTGCGCAGACGGACGTGGGCGTCGAACTTGAGGCTGTTGGAGCCGCTCGCGCTCGGGGTTCCGGCGGCGGCGTTCACCGCTCCGTTGAAGAGGCCGCCGAGCCCGCAGCCGGTGGCGCCGGGGACCGCGAAGGTGGTGTCGCTGACGTCGGCGCGCAGGATGCCGTTCCAGCCGGAGAACTCGATCCGCGGGTTGGTGATCTGCGGCTTGATGACGATCGGCGCGGCGTCGGTGCCGATGTAGCAGCCGGAGCCGAGCAGCCAGTGGCTGAGGTGGATCTTGAACGGCAGCGAGGTGGGGATCAGCCCGCCGCCCCCGACCGAGCCCACCGGCTCGATGCTCACGGAGATCGTGCCGATGAGCGGAACGTCGATCCCGAAGGAGGAGGACGAGCCCCCGCCCAGTCCGCTGGAGATCGTCGTGAGCTTGCCGTCGACGAACCCGACGGCGACCGTGATCGGGATGCTCTCCGTCAGCGTCTGGTCGAGCGCGCCGAGCTTGAACCGCCCCTTGTCGAGGTTCACCGAGACGCAGTTCCAGAACAGCTTCACCGCATCGGCCGGAAGCGCCGGGCAGGAGGCGAAGTCGGCGTCACTCGGCTGGTAGTCGGCCCGCGCCGCCACCGGCGCCACCAGCACTCCGGTCACCACGGCACCGGCCACAGCAACACGAAAAACGGTCTTCACGGCATACCTCCGAGGGGGGTGGGGTTGAGGCGGTCCGCAGTCTAGATCCACTTCCCCGACCCCGAGAAGGGCCCCCGCACCTCCCGATCGAGGTCAAGGCCGGCGGGATGGGTGGCGAATACATGGTTTCAACTGCGCAACACGCGTGAAATCCTTCGGGGGTGGGTCGTAGCCTTCGAAAATGATGGCCGAGCATGCCGAGCAGCCGAAAGGCTTTGATCCGACGGTCCCCAACGAGGCGCGCGTCATCAACTACATGATGGGCGGGAAGGACAACTTCGCCGCCGACCGGAGGGCCGCCGAGGAGATCATGGCGTTCGCGCCGGAGATCCCGATGATGATCATTGAGGCGCGGAAGTTCCTCTTCCGGGCCGTCGCCTATCTGGCGGAGCAGGGGATCCGGCAGTTCGTCGACATCGGCTGCGGGCTGCCGGCGCAGGGCAGCGTGCACGAGATCCTCGAACGGGTGGCGCCCGGTTCCAAGGTCGCCTACGTCGACGACGATCCGGTCGTCATCGCGCACAGCAACGCGCTCATCGACGCCGGCGAGCGGCTGCGGATCATCCAGGCCGACATCCGCGATCCCGACGCGCTCCTGGACCATCCCGACCTGGCCTCGCTCATCGATCTGGAGCGTCCCACGGCCTTCCTCGTGCAGTCGATGCTCACGAACATCCTCGACGACGACCTCGCCGCCAAGATCGCCCGGCAGCTGGTCGACCGCCTGCCCGTGGGCGGTTACATGGTGCTGACCCACTCCGTGGGGGACGCGCCGAAGGCCGACACCGAGAAGCTGGCCGAGCTCTTCCGCCAGCGCTATCTCCTCGACGGCGACCGGTCGGGGCCGCGCACCCGCGGGGAGGTGGCCCGGTTCCTCGACGGCCTCGACCTCGTCCCGCCCGGCCTGGTCCCGCTCCCCGCCTGGCGGCCGCTGCGGGGAGAGCCCGGCGTCGACCCCGACGCCTTCTGGTCGGTCGGCGCCGTCGGCCGCAAAGCCTGAAGGTCCCCCCGCCGGACGCGGAGGGACCTCCTTCTCTCGAGTGGACGTCAGGCGAAGGCCTGCTCGAGACGGGGGATGAGGTCGTGGAGATCCTTGTCCCAGCAGCCGGCGTTGTGGCCGCCGTCGCAGCCCCAGGAGGAGCCGTCGCCGTAGCCGACGTAGTAATAAGGAACCTGCGCGGCGTTCAGGGCGTCCTTGAAGTGCTTGTTGGCGCCCTCCACCCAGAACTCCAGGAAGTCGTTGTTCCCGGTGTAGATGTAGATGCCCATCCCGGCGAGCTGGGCGGCGTGGGTGCCGGGGCTCGCCTCGTTCCAGCGCCAGTCGGCGTTGAGGAAGGGGTAGGGCGTGCCGTACAGGGCGTCGCTGTCGACCGCGGGCTTGTACAGGTCCTGCTGGTGGCACAGGTCGGGGTCGGAGGAGGACGCGCACAGCACCCCGGCGGCGTCGGTCAGTGAGGCGACGACGGAGAGCCGCAGGTCCATCGAGGCGACCGAGAAGTCGACGTCGCCGGAGAGCGTCGCGACCTGGCTGAACAGGTCCGGGTGACGCTCGGCGTAACGCACGGCGCCGAATCCGCCCATCGAGATGCCGGCGACGGCCCGCTTCTGCTTGGTCGGGATCGTTCGCAGGTTGGCGTCGATGAACGGGATGACCTGGTCGATGTGGAAGGTCTCCCAGTTCTGGGCGCCCGCGGGGGTGTTCTGCTTGAGCCAGTTGGAGTACCAGCCGCGACGGCCGCCGTCCGGGATCACAGTGATCATCTCGTCGGTCCCGGTCAGCGCCGAGTAGAGCTGGTTCTGCGGGAAGTCCGGCGATCCGTGCAGGAAGTACAGCACCGGATAGCGCTTGGCCGTGTCGGTGAAGTAGTCACTCGGCAGGATGATCTTGATGGGGTGCTCGCCGGACACCTGGGCCGTGGTCACGGAGATGACGAAGTTCGTGGCGGTCCCGGTCTGCGCTCCGGCGACCTGGGTGAGACCGAATCCGTCGGCCAGGACGGGCGGCCCCGGGTCGGCCCGGACGGGCGAGGCGAACGTCAGCGCCAGAAGGGCCGCGGCGAGGACGGCCACCACGCGACGGTGCCGGACGGAGGGTGGGCGGTTCAACAGGTGTCCCCTTCGGGGTGGGTGCAGCGGACTCTGCCTCGCACAGATTATCTCAAATGAACATACCCGTCTTTCTGTCAGAACGAGACCTAGATCACTCACTTGGCCGAACAGCGGAATCGGTGTCAGGAGGCCGAGCGGTGCGGGCAGTCCGGAAGCGGCGGACGATCCTTCGTGCGAACGGCGGGAAGCCAGGCGGCGAAGGGAATCGAACCGGCCGGGAGCCGCACCCAGAACCACTCGGTGGACCGCACCCCGTCCTCGTCGATGATCGGCAGCCCCTGCGGCAGCCGGCACTCGGCCGTCAGGACGTCGCCGTGCCACACCCGGGTCGGCACGACGTTCCCGGGAACGTACGGGCGCCCCGGATCGATCGCCAGGCCCAGGCTGCACCGGAGGACCCGGCCGGGCAGGTCCTGGCACCCCCGCTCGGCGTTGAAGACGGTGAGTTCGCCCGCCGGCCGGAGCGCGTCCGCTCGCGGAACGTCCCCCGCGAGCGCCGCGCCCGAGGCGGCGCACAGCGCTGCGGCGACCAGGGCCGTGCGGGCCCGGCGCCGCGGGCGGGCGGGCGCGCGGCGTTCCGCCGGACGTCCGGTGGCGATGCGTTCGAGCAGGCTCTCGGCCGTGTGCAGGGCCCGCGCCTCGTGCGTCGGGGCCAGGCAGTCCGCGGCGAGCTCACGCCAGAACGGCGGGACCGCGGGATCCAGGCGGAGCGGCGCGCGTCCCGCCCCGTACTCCTGGACGGCAGCGCCGCGCGCCACCGGGGTCGCACCGGCGAAGGGCGAGCCTCCGGAGGCGAACAGCTCGTGGACGACGATGCCCAGGGCCCAGATGTCGGTGCTCGGCCGGACCTGCACGCCCTCCGCGCCGAGGGAGGCCCGCCAGCGTTCCGGCGGCAGGTAGTCGAGGGTCCCCAGGGGCGGCGCGTAGCCGTGGGTGCCGGTCAGCTCGGTCGCGAGGCCGAAGTCCGAGAGCTTCACCGAGCCGTCCCGCCCGAGCAGGACGTTCTCGGGTTTGAGATCGGCGTGCACCCAGCCTGAGCCGTGCAGATGGGCGAGCCCCTCGCAGATGCCCTCGATCAGCCGGCCGCGGTCCGCCTCGGGCACCCCGGCGTCGAGGAGGTCGCGCAGGCTGCGCGCGGCCCGTTCCATCACCAGCACGATCGCCCCGTCCAGCGACGGCCGGTCCGGCTCGCGCAGGACGAACGACTCGACGAGCCCGATCAGGCGCGGATGGGACGTCCTGCGGCCGAGTTCGATCTCCCGCTGCGCGGAGTCCAGGATCCGCCGCACCTGGCGGGGGGCGAGCCCCGCGGTCGGCATGACCTTGAGCGCGACCTCCAGGGGGCGGTCGCCGCCGCGGTCCGCGGGACGGGCGGCGTAGACCGTGGACCAGCCACCGGAACCGATCAGGTCACCGACCGTCCACGCCCCCGCCCGGTGGCCGCTCGGCAGGAGGTCCGCGGGCTCTCCGGTGATGCCGCCCGGGACGTGCAGCGCCGTCATCGCGCCGGTGGCGGGAGCAGTGTGAGGTGCTCCTCGCGGACGAGGCCGAAGCGGAGCGCGAGCCCGACGATCTCCTCGCGCTTGCCGTTGCGGCGGTCCGCCTCGTGCGCGTCCGGCGGGCGGATGCGCAGCTTCTGCTCGGCGAGGTAGTCGATGTGGGAGCTGATCGCCCGCGCCGTCAGGGTGCCGGAGGCGGTGTGCCCGTCGAGGCGCTCCACGATCTGGGGCGTGGTGGGGACCGCGATCCGCGACAGGTCGCGCAGGCGCGGCTCGCACAGGGCGACCAGGACGAGGAAGTACGTGGCCGTCTCGTCGAGGGAGTAGGCCATGACGGTTCGGCTCCCCCACGGCGCGCCCGTGGCGTCGGGGTCGAGGAAGACGTGGTCGGGCGCGAACACCTGGAAGGCGACGGGCACCTGACCGCGGGTGGGGAGCACCACCCGCGAGAACTCGAACGGGATGGGGGCGCCGACCCTGCGCGGCTGGACCCTCAGGTACTCCCCCGCCCCCTCCGGGTTCTCGACCAGGTAGCTGTGGCTGGTGCTGTGGTTCGTCAGCTGCCAGTGGTCGTCGGCCACCCGGATCTCGCCCGCCAGCCGGGACACCGCCTCGTCGTCCAGGCGGAGCTCGACGGGGGTCCGGGGGGATCCTCTTCCGAATCTCGCGACCTCCCCAGGTCCGAGCCGCAATGTCACCGGTCCGCCGCCGTCGGGGCCGTTCCCCCGCGGCAGGTGGACTACCACTCCGCTCACCGTTCACCCCCGGTTTTGCGTGTCCCGAATGTCGGACGGCCGGAACGATAGCAGCCGTCCGCGAAGGCGAACCGGAGAGTTTCAGAGTCCGCGGCCGGAGCAGCGGGGAACGGCCGGCGGCTCGCCGATCCCCCGCCGGACCGGTGCCTTTGGGGAACGGCCGGGCGTGCGCGGGCGGGCCGCGGAGCTCTCCGCGGCCCGCCGTGAGGTGGGGAAGATCACCGAACCCGGACGGGGACGGCGCGTGATCGGGCGGGGTGCGCGGCCCGGATCCGATCCCGCCGGGAGACGCGGTCCGGGCCCTGCTCAGAGGGCGGGAGCACCCGCCATGACCGGCACGATCCGGCGATCACCGAACGCCGACCAAGATCCCCAGCCGCCGCTCGGCCGGATCTGGACACGCCTGCGGACCCGGCCCTCGGCCGTGACGGCGAAGACGTGGATCCGGCCGGTGGCGTCGGCCGCGACCGCGGGTGTGCCGGCGAGCCGGAGCCCGGGTTCCCCGAACTCCGCGGCGGGGTCCCATGTCCCGCCAGGGGAGGACTGCCAGCGGTGGCTCAGCCGGGCTCCGCCGGGTGCCAGGGAGAAGACCTCCAGACGGCCGTCGAGGTTGACGGCGGGGGCGGGGGCCGCGGCGCTGAAACCGAACAGCGGGAGCCAGCCGTCCCAGCCGCCGCTGGGCACCGACTGCCGCCGGTGGAAGGTCCCCACCCCCGACGGCCCGATCGCGGTGACGGTGAGCCGGCCGCCACCGTCCCGTGCCACCCTCGGCGCCGCGCCCGCGGCGTCCCCGAAGGGGTGCCATCCGGCGGTCCAGGGGCCGTTCGGTGCCTCCTGCCAGCGGTGGAGGAGCGCGGTGCCGCCGGCCGCGAGGTGGAACGCCTCCAGCCTCCCGTCCGCGTTGGCGGCGAGGACGGGAGGCGCCCCCGCCGCTCCGCCGAATCCCGCTTCCCAGGGATCCCAGGCGAGCGATCCGGAGGTCGTCTGGCGGCGGCGGGCGATCGAGGCGCCGCCGGGGCTCAGCGCGAGGACCTCCAGCCGGCCGGCCGCATCACGGGCGACGGCGGGCGCGGAACCGGCCGGGCCGCCGAACTCCTCCCACCCGTACCAGCTCCCGTCCTGACGCTGCACCCGGTGGTGCAGGTTGGCTCCGCCCGGTGCGAGCGAGAACACCTCCAGCCGGCCGGCCGGGGTGCGGCCGAGCGTCGGGACGGCCCCCGCCGGGCCGCCGAAGACCTCCCAGTCCGACCAGGTGTCGGAGTTCGGATCGGTCTGGACGCGGCGCAGCATCGACCGGTCGCCGGCGTCGAGCGCGAAGACCGTGAGCCGGCCCGCGGCGTCGAGCCCGGCCACCGGATTGTCGAGGCTCTGCCACGGAACCGGGGCCTCTCCCCAGGTCAGGGGCGCCATGTACAGCCCCTGACGGAACCAGCCGGCGGCGCTCACATGCCAGTCGCCGCCGTCGGAGATCACCTCGACGGCATGGCCGGGGACGTGCCCGGCGTAGCCGTCGAGGCCGAAGGAGAACGGGTCGCGGGAGGCCAGCACGTCCGTGCCCTCGTAGCCGCCCCGCGGCCCGATGAACAGGTAGTACCAGCCGTCGCGTTCGACGACGAACGGCGACTCGGTCACCGAGACGGTCGTGTCGGTGCTCGCGTCGGTGAAGACGGTCTCCGGCCCGCTCCAGTGCAGCAGGTCGCCGGAGCGGCGGCAGGCGACGATGTGGTGACCGCCCGCGGCCGAGAGCTCGGTGTAGTACATGACCCACTCGCCGCCGATCCGCACCACCATCGGGTCGCGGGCGGCGATGCCGCGGAACAGCGGGCCGGACGGCTCGCGCGCCCAGGTGAACAGGTCGGTCGAGGTCGCGAGGTTGATCGCGGCGCCGCTCGAGCCTCCCGCGGCGTAGAACATCCAGTACCTTCCGCCCGCCTCGATGACGTGCGGCGCCCAGAGGTGCTCCTCGCCATAGGAGGCGTCGAGGGTGAGGGCGTCGGCGTGCGCGGTCCACGGCCCGTACGGGTCGGGGGCGGAGGCGTGGGCGAAGGTGACCTCCTTCGTGCTGTCCGGCGCCTCGCCGCGCGGCGCGCTCGCTCCGACGATGCCGAACAGGTGCCAGCGGTCCCCGGCCCGGACGAGCGTGTGGTCGTTGAGGTAGCGAGGCCCGGCGAGGGTGGACGGATCGTGGACGTAGGTGAAGGGGCCCGAGCCGATCCACCGGTGGGGCGGCACATCGCGGGCCCCGGCGCGCCCGGCGCCCAGGAGCGGGAGCGCGCCCGCCGCGGCGGCGCCGCGCAACAGGTTCCGTCTGCTGATCGGAGGCATGAGTCTCTCCAGGTGGCGGTCCCGCGGCCGGCCGTATGGGGCCGGCCGGCCGCGGGACGATGAGGGCCGGCGGGGTCAGCTGATCCCGGGACCAGCGGTGGAGTTGAGCCACGCCCAGGCGGACCAGGTCGACTGGCCGGTCTGCCAGCGGTGGAAGACCCCGTCGGGGTTGGTGCCGAAGACCTCGATCCGGCCGTCGGCGTTGGCCGCGGCGGTGACCTCGGATCCTCCGGTGCCGAAGGCGTCCCACTGGCTGTACGGGGCGTTCACCCCGCTCTGCCAGAGGTGCTGGGCGACGCTGCCGTTGATGGCGAACACCTCGACCCGGCCGTCGGGGGAACGCTCGCTGGTGAGCTGGGAGTTCGCGGGGCCGCCGGTGCCCTCCCAGCCCGACCAGGTCGTCGGGCCGGTCTGGTAGCGGTGGTAGACGCCGGCCGAGCCCGAGGCGAACACCTCGAGACGGCCGTCCTGGTTGTGGTCGACGGTCAGGTCGTGGCCGCCTCCGCCGAAGTTCTCCCACGCCGACCAGCCACCACTCACCGCGGACTGGAACAGGTGCTCGAACACGTCGCCGTTGATCGCGAAGACTTCAAGACGGCCGTCGGAGGACTTCTCCATCTCTACCGTGCTGTTGGCGGGCCCGCCGCCGGAACCCTCCCACTGTGACCAGCCGCTGTTGGGCGCCGACTGGTAGCGGTGGAAGACTCCGGACGGCCCTGAGGCGAAGACCTCCAGGCGGCCGTCGCCGTTCGCGCCGACCGCGATGTCCTTACCGCCGCCGCCGAAGTTCTCCCAGCCCGACCAGTTCCCCGACGCCGCCAGCTGGTAGCGGTGCTCGAAGACGTTCCCGTTGATCGCGAACAGCTCCAGACGGCCGTCCTTGTTCGCTCCGATCGCGAGCTGCGCTCCGGCCGGGCCGCCGACGGACTCCCACTCCGACCAGCCGCCGTTGACGGTCGTCTGCCAGGCGTGGTGGACACCGCCGGTGCCCGCCGCGAAGACCTCGAGACGGCCGTCCGCCGACCGCGCCGACACCACCCGTCCCGACTCCGCCGGATAGGCCAGCGGCCCGGGCCCGGGCTCGTGGTGGCCGAGCCGGTCCACCGCGGCCTGCGCCTCGTCCATGTGCCGCCAGTGCGCGCCCGCGTTGTAGGTCGACCACTGGTTCCAGTTCGTCCCGCCGGTGGAGATCTCGAAGGCGGCGTTGGCGTTGCACTGGGCGTCGTAGGCGCAGGCGTCGTCGACCTCGGGGTGGTAATGATCGTTGATCTGCCACAGTCCGCGGTCCCGCGACGCGGGGGTGTTGTTGTACTCGTTGGTCGCCGACGGGTCGCAGCTGGACTCCGCGAGGGCGACGGCGATGGCGGTCACCAGGCCGTCGCCGCGGAAGCCCGCGTTGTATCCGACCTCGGCGCACAGGTCGCTGCCCGCGGCGTGGGCCGGTGCCGCGGCGACGGTGATCCCCGTCGTGAGCAGCACGACGCCCATCACCGAGAGCGCGAGGCGACGGAACGCCCGCCGCACGGCTCTCACCTTTTCTCTGGTCATCTGTCGTCTCCTCAGTTGATCGCGGGGCCGGCGGTGGAGTTGAGCCAGGCCCAGGCGGACCAGGACGAGAAGCCGGTCTGCCACCGGTGGAAGACCCCGTCGGGGTTGGTGCCGAAGACCTCGATGCGGCCGTCGGCGTTCACGGCGGCGGTGACCTCGGTGCCGCCGGTGCCGAAGGACTCCCACTGGCTGTACGGGGCGTTCACGTTGGACTGCCAGAGGTGCTGGGCGACGCTGCCGTTCAGTGCGAACACCTCCACCCGGCCGTCCGGCGAGCGTTCGCTGGTGAGCTGGGAGTTCGCGGGGCCGCCGGTGCCCTCCCAGCCCGACCAGGTCGTCGGGCCGGTCTGGTAGCGGTGGTAGACGCCGGCCGAGCCCGAGGCGAACACCTCCAGGCGTCCGTCCTGGTTGTGGTCGACGGTCAGGTCGTGGCCGCCTCCGCCGAAGTTCTCCCACGCCGACCAGCCGCCGCTCACCGCGGACTGGAACAGGTGCTCGAACACGTCGCCGTTGATCGCGAAGACTTCAAGACGGCCGTCCGGGGCCTTCTCCATCTCGATGGTGCTGTCGGCGGGCCCGCCGCCGGAACCCTCCCACTGGGACCAGCCGCTGCTGGGCGCCGACTGGTAGCGGTGGAACACACCCGACGGACCCGAGGCGAAGACCTCCAGACGGCCGTCGCCGTTCGCGCCGACCGCGATGTCCCTGCCGCCGCCGCCGAAGTTCTCCCAGCCCGACCAGTTCCCCGACGCCGCCAGCTGGTAGCGGTGCTCGAAGACGTTCCCGTTGATCGCGAACAGCTCCAGACGGCCGTCGGCGTTCGCTCCGATCGCGAGCTGCGCTCCGCCGGGGCCGCCGATGGACTCCCACTCCGACCAGCCGCCGTTGACCTCGGACTGCCAGGCGTGGTGGATTCCGCCGGCCGCGGCGACGAACACCTCGAGACGGCCGTCCGAGGACCGCGCCGACACCACCCGTCCCGACTCGGCCGGATACACCAGGGGCGGAGGATGGGGGCCGGTGCCGGGGGCGCAGGGCAGTTCCACCCCGCGCTCGGCGAGGTAGGGCTCGGGATCGATGCCGTGGGAGGCGGACGGGGAGTCCCAGATCCGCAGGTGGAGATGGGGACCGTCGGAGTTGCCCTCCGCGCCCACCAGGGCGATCTCCTGCCCGGCCACCACGTGGTCGCCCTTGAGGACGAACCGCTCGTACATGTGCCCGTACTCGGAGATCGTTCCGTCCGGGTGCTGGATCCGGATCCACTGTCCGTACCCGGGTTCGAACCCAGAAATCGTCACATCGCCGTCGCCGATGGCGTAGATCGAGGATCCGTAGTTGGCGGCGATGTCGACACCGTTGTGCCCGCTGTGGAAGTGCTGGGAGACGGCCCCTGCGGCCGGGCAGGCCGCCGGGAAGTAGGCGGCGGCCGGGGACGGTGCCACCAGGACGGGCAGCAGGACCGCCGCCGTGGCGAGGGCGCAGGCCAGGGTGCGTGGGGAGGACACCGGTCAGGCCTTGCGGAGACGGCCGATGACGCCGTTGATGTCGTGCTCCAGCAGGTCGCGGCGGATGAAGTGGCCGCCGGGCCGCTCGTGCCACTCGTGGTCGATGCCCGCGTTGCCGAGCAGGGAGCGGAACTCGCGCTGCCCGGCGAGGACCTGGGTCTCGTTGGCCGTGTCGAACCAGTTGATCGGGTCGGGGCTGGTGCCGGCGACGAGGAACACCCGCTTGTTGCGGTAGCTCTCGATGCGCTGCACCGGGTTGTCGGCGGTGACCCGGGCCTGGTCCCAGAGGGGAACGCCGTAGACGGTCCCGCCGCCCAGATCCAGCGCGGCGGAGGTGGCGTTGGCCCAGTGGACGACCATCCCGTTGTCGCGGCGCAGGCTGGCGGGGCCCGAGTGGGAGCTGACCGAGGCGAAGTGGCCCCAGTACTTGGCGGCGTACTTCAGCGCGCCGAAGCCGCCCATCGAGAAACCGCCCACGGCGCGGCCGTCGTACTCGGCGAAGGTGCGGAAGTTGGCCTCGACCCACGGCAGCAGCTGGCCGATGTGGAAGGTCTCCCAGTTGCGGGGGCCGACGTTCGAGCTGACGGGGTTGGAGTACCAGCCCGCGTGGCCGCCGTCGGGCATGACCACGATGATCGGCTTGCCCGCGGTGATGTCGCGGATGTGCTCGCGGTCGAAGGTGATGAAGTCCTGGTCGGTGCCGCCGCCGTGGAAGAGGTACAGGACCGGGTAGGTGCGGCCGCTCCAGTGGTAGTCGTCCGGCAGGAGGACGTTCACCCCGGGGTTCCAGCCGATCTCGGCGGTCTGGAAACGGTAGTACCACATACGGGGGTCTCCCTCGTTGCGGTCCACGATCCGCAGGCCGAACCCGTCGCCGGCCGCGGCGGCGGGGGTGGCCCCGGCCAGGACGCCTCCGGCGCCCAGGGCCAGCGCGGCGGAGAAGCCGCCGGCCGTCTTGAGGATGTTCCTTCGGGTGGGGTCTTGGGCGCTCAACATGACCTCCTGGGTCGGGAGCCGACTTGGTGCCCGGGGCCCGGACGCCGTCGACAACGTAAGGACGAAGGCACCGGCCTGGACATCCGGAACGCTCCGGAGTGACATCCGCGGCGCCCGGCGCTTCCCTGAACCCAGCGGCCTGGGGCCGATGGGTTCAGGGAGAGGACGGCTCGATGGCTCGGAGGAGACTCAGCGTGAGGCTGCCGATGGCGGTGGTCGCCGCGATGGCGGTGATGGGCACGATGGCGGCCGTCGGGACGGCCGCCGCGGAGGAGGGGCCGGACGAACCGACCATCCGTTACACCGAGTACGGCATCCCGCACATCATCGCCAAGGACTGGGAGGGCCTCGGGACGGGCTACGGTTACGCGGCGGCCAAGGACAACATCTGCACGCTGGCCGACACCTATCTGATGGTCAACGCCCAGCGGTCCCGCTACCTGGGGCCCGCGGGCAAGGCGAGCCCCGGCCAGAGCCAGAACAGCACCACCAACCTCAACAGCGACCTGTACTTCCAGCGGATCAACGACGACCGGGTGGTGGAGCGGCAGATCGACCGGCCCGCCCCCGACGGGCCCGAGCCGGAGGTCAAGGAGACCATCCGCGGCTTCGTGCAGGGGTACAACAGGTACCTGGCCGAGACGGGCGTCGCCGGCATCACCGACCCGGCCTGCCGCGGCGCCGCCTGGGTGCGGCCGATCACGGAGCTGGACGTCTACCGGCACGCTCACGCCGAGATCATCATGGGCAGCGCCGACCCGCTGCTGGACGGCCTCGTGACCGCCCAGCCCCCGGGCGCGTCCGCCGCCAAGACGGCGGCGAAGGCCCCGGACCCGGCGAAGACCGCGAAGAAGATCCGCGAGGCGGTGGCGGCGAGCCGCGAGCAGGGCATGGGCAGCAACGCGCTCGCGGTCGGCTCGCAGGGAGTGTCGGGCGGCACCAGCATGATGCTGGCCAACCCGCACTTCCCGTGGCAGGGCAAGAACCGCATGTGGCAGAGCCACCTGACGATCCCGGGCAAGGTCAACGTCTCGGGGGCCGGGCTGCTCGGCCTTCCCGCGGTGAACATGGGCCACAACGACGACGTCGCCTGGAGCCACACCGTGGCCACCGTCGCCCCGTTCGGGCTGTTCGACGTGCAGGTGGATCCGCTGAACCCGACCTCCTACCTGGTCGACGGCGCCTGGCAGAAGATGACCTCGCAGCAGGTGGCGGTCGACGTGCTGAACGCCGACGGCACCCTCGGCAAGGTCACCAGGACGCTGTGGTCCACCCGCTACGGCCCGGTCACCGCCTCGATGCAGGGCGTCGGGCTGCCGTGGATCGTCAGCGCGCACGCGGTGCGCGACGCGAACATGGGCAACCTGCGGGCGCTGAACACCTGGTTCCGGCTCGACCAGGCCAAGAACGTCGAGGACGTCGTGACCACCCTGGAGACCACCCAGGGCGTGCCCTTCTTCAACACCGTCGCCTCCGACCGCCAGGGCAAGGCGCTCTACGCCGACATCCAGGCCACCCCGAACATCACCGACGCCCACGCGGACTCCTGCCTCACCGCGACGGGCACGCTGCTGTTCAACCAGGTGCTGCGGGCGGACGTGCCGCCGATCTCCATCTTCGACGGCAAGCGCAGCGCGTGCGACTGGCCGGACGACCCGAACGCGGCCGCGCCCGGCCTGCTGGACCCGGCCAAGCAGCCGCGCCTGATCAGGTCCGACTTCGCGGGCAACGCCAACGACAGCCCGTGGCTGGCCAACCCGGCGCAGCCGCTGACCTACCCCCGGGTGATGGGCAACACCTCGGCGCCCCGGTCGCTGCGCACCCAGGAGCTGATCCTCACCGCGCAGAACCGGATCAACGGAACCGACGGCCTGCCGGGCCGGGGCTTCACCCCGGAGACCATGGGCAAACTGCTGTTCGCCGACAACAGCAGGGCCGCCGACCTGGCGCTCAACGCCACGGTGACGATGTGCCAGAACCAGCCCTTCGGGCTCATCCTGGTGGACGGCAAGGTCGTCAACGTCAGTGAGGCGTGCCCGATCCTGGCCGCCTGGAAGGACCACGACTACTCGCTGACGGGCCGCGGCTCCTGGCTGTTCGCGAACTTCTGGGTCATCCTGCTCAACGGGCAGGGCGTCGAGAAACTACCGTGGCGGGTCCCCTTCGACCGCGACGACCCGATCCACACACCCAACTCGCTGGACTCCGGCAGCTCGGCCGTCCGTGACGCCTTCGGCCGCGCGGTCCTCGCCCTGCGCACGGCGGGCGTCCCGCTGAACGCGGCGCTGTCGGACGTCCAGAAGGTCACCCGCAACAACGAGCAGATCCCGATCCACGGCTCGGTGGGCCAGCTGGGCGTCCTGAACGTGATCACTCCCGGTCAGGTCGACGGCAAGTTCGACATCACCTTCGGCTCCAGCTTCATCCAGATCGTGCGGTTCACCGCCGAAGGCCCGCCCGAGACCCGGTCCGTCCTGACCTACTCCCAGTCGGCGAACCCCGCCTCCCCCCACTACACCGACCAGACCAAGCTGTTCTCGGCCGGGCAGTGGGTCACCGAGCGCTTCACCGACGACCAGATCGCGGCCTCCCCCGCCCTGGAGATCAAGATTCTGGACTGACCCCTCCCGGTGGTCCGGCCCGGCGGCCCTTTCGGGGGCCGCCGGGTTCAGCCGGTTTCAGCCAATGTCAGCCGGTTTCATGGTGGGCGCCGTTCAGGGCCTGCGGGGACTCGGCGATGACGTGTTCGAGGAGGCGGACGAAGACCTCGCGGGTGGAGTCCCGGCGGCGGACGTCGCACAGGAGGACGGGGACGCCCGGGTTCAGGTCGAGGGCTATCGCGATGTCGGCGGGATCGTGGGAGCCGGTGTCGGGGAAGCAGTTGACGGCGACCAGGAAGGGGACGCCGCGTTCCTCGAAGTAGTCGATGGCCGGGAAGCAGGTGGTGAGCCTGCGGGTGTCGGCCAGGACGACGGCACCGAGGGCGCCATAGGTCATCTCGTCCCACATGAACCAGAAGCGGTCCTGGCCGGGCGTCCCGAAGAGATAGAGGACGAGGTCGTCGCGGATGGTGATGCGGCCGAAGTCCATCGCCACGGTCGTCGTGGTCTTCCGGTCGACCAGCGCGAGATCGTCGACGCCCACGCTCCGCTCGGTCAGCGGTTCCTCGGTGAACAGCGGACGGATCTCGCTCACCGAGCCGACCATCGTGGTCTTGCCCACGCCGAAACCGCCCGCGATGACGATCTTCGTGGTGGTGAGGCGGGCCGTGTCAGAGGGCTCGGAGCCCATTGAGGACCTCCCGGATGATGTGGATGTCGACGGCGCCGTCGTTCCGGGCGGCGGCCGGCCTTGTGATGATCATCCCCCTGTGCCGCAGGTCGCCCAGGAGGACGCGCGTCACCCCCAGCGGGAGACGCGCGTCAGAGGCCAGGTCGACCACCGAGACGGGCCGCTGGCACAACGTGAGCAGGAGGTGGTGCTCCGGTTCCGCCCGTGACACGGCGCCGGGTTCGACCCGGGCCTGCACGACCGAGATGAGGTGGAAGGCCTCCCCTTCGGGCTCCGTCCTTCCGCGGGTCAGCGCGTAGGGCCGGACGATCGGTCCCCGCTCGACCTCCAGCCATCGGTCCGGCTGTTCTTCCATCAGCCTTCAAGACCGTGTGCGGGAACGGGGGCCTGGCGCGGGGCGGCCTCAAGATGCGCGCCGACCCGCTTGACCAGGACCGTCATCTCGTAGGCGATCTGTCCCGCGTCGGCGTCGAGGTCGGCGTCGCACAGGACGGCCAGGCAGCTTCCGTCACCCGCGGCGGTGACGAACAGCATGAACGATTCCATCTCGATGACGGTCTGCTGGATCCGTCCCCCGTTGAAGTGGCGGCCCGCGCCCCTCGCCAGGCCCTGGAGCCCGGCGGCCAGGGCCGACAGATGCTCGGCGTCCTCGCGGGTCAGGTTCTCCGAGGCGGCCATCGTGATGCCGTCCCTGGAGAGGATCACCGACTGGCGGACCGCCGGGACGTTGGACACGAACTCGTTGAGCAGCCAGTCCAGCTTGCTGCTGCCCGCCGTGGATTTCATGACATCTCCGTAGGGTTCTCGTGGTCGGCCGGGGTCACGTCGGCCTCTCTTCCTCGCCGCCACCCGCTCTGCACGGCCGACATCCGCAGCCGTGCCCGCTCGGGCGAGCGCTCGGTGACGGGCTCGCGTTCCCCGGCCTCTTCGGCGGGGTCGACCGTGCGCAGGCTCGGCGTCATGTTCACTCCGCGGGTGCGGACCGGCAGCCCCGCGTGCAGGGGGCCCTCGGCGGCGCTGCCCCGGGAGGCCTGCGCGATCCGGCGGCCGCCGGGTTCCCGGGGTCCGGCGTGGCGTCCCGTGGCGGCGGGCGAGGTTCCCGGCTTCAGCGCACGGGCGTCCGGCGGGACGGACGCCTCCCCGGCGTCCTGGACGTTGACGGCCGGGCCGCGCAGGCGGCCCGACCCGGCCTCGCGTGAGGCATTCCGGTCGCCGAGGCCGGCCGTCCCGTCGCGGGCGACGAGGATCTCGCTGGGGATCAGCACGATCGCGGTCGCGCCGCCGAACGGCGAGGGCCGCAGCATGACCTTGATGCCGTGCCTGGCCGCCAGCCTGGCGGCCACGAACAGGCCGAGCTGGTCGGTGTCGACGATGTCGAGGTCGGGCGGGTTGGCCAGCCATTCGTTGATCTGCTCGTACGCCTGCTGCGTCATTCCGAGGCCACGGTCCTCGATCTCCACGACGCAGCCGTTGCCGGCCTCGCTCGCCGAGACGTCGACCTCGGTGCCCGGCGGGGAGAAGGAGGTGGCGTTCTCGATGAGCTCGGCGAGCAGATGGATGACGTCGGTCGCGGCCGCACCGGAGACTCCGTCGTCGGTGGTCCTGACGACCGACACCCGGGTGTACTGCTCGATCTCCGCGATGGCGGCCCGCAGGACGTCGATCATCCGGACCGGCTGCTTCCAGCCGCGGGCCGGAACCGTCCCGGAGAGGATGATCAGGTTCTCCGCCTGGCGGCGCATGCGGGTCGTGAGGTGGTCGAGCTTGAACAGGTCGGCGAGGTTGTCGGCCTCGGCGCGGCTCTCCAGCTGGTCGAGCATGACGAGCTGCCGCTGGAGCAGGGACTGGTTGCGGCGGGCGATGTTCAGGAAGATCCGGCTGGACCCGCGGCGGAGGTCGGCCTCGCCGACGGCGGCCGCGACGGCGGTGCGCTGGGTCGCGGCGAAGGCCTCGGCGACCTCGCCGACCTCGCGGATCCGGCTGGGACGCCACACGGGCATCTCCTCGGCCATGTCGACCTCGGCCCCCGAACGCAGCCTGGCCACCAGATGCGGCAGCCGGCCGACCGCCAGCTCGCGGGCCTCGTCGCGCAGGCGCAGGAGCTCGCGCAGCAGGGTCCGGGCGAAGCGGACGGACAGCACGATCGACAGCAGGACGGCGATGAGCCCCAGCCCGCCGAGGAGTCCCGCGCGGAGGAGGATCCGCTCGCCGAAGGCGTCGCCCTCGTCGCCGTACTGGTCGGAGACCGCGTAGTGCGCCATGCCGATCGTGGTCTTGGCCGCCTTCACCGTGGAGCCCCACAGCGCGGGGTCGACGGTGATCCGGTTGCCGGGAGCGGCGACGATCTGCTCCTCCATGGTGCGGAGCCGCTGGTAGTCCGGGCCCTCCAGGACCTTCCGCAGGTAGGTCTCGTAGAGATCGTCGGGCATGTTGGCCCGCTCCAGGTCCCACAGGAGCCGCTGCTCGCGGACGGTGCCGACGAAGGCGTCGCGGTCGTTGCGGCTCATCTGGCCGCCGTTGGCGAAGGCGGCGGTGAGAAGGATGCTCTCCCGGGTGATGCGCTCCATCGCCCGGCCGCCGTTGATGGTCGCGTTGACCGCCCGGCTGAGCCGCTGGTCGCTGAAGACGTTCGTGGACTCGTACATCAGGTACAGCGCGTCGTACATGGCGTTGTAGGCGTCGAAGATCCGCACCCGGTCGGCCGAGCGGTCGTCGACCTGCTTGCGCACCTCGGGCAGCCGTTCGAGCTGGGCCGCCATCTCCCTGGCGCGGGTGGTGTACTCGGCGCCGTTGCCCTGGGGGCGGGACACCCGATCCACGGTCGCGCGGTACCGGGCCACGATGTCGTCGGTGCGCAGCCGCTGGCTCCTCAGCACGTCGCCTTTGGCCCTGGGCGTGGCCAGGAACTGGGCGGTATCAATGCGCTCGGCCGACAACTCCGCGTCAAGCTCTTTGTCAAGATCAGCGAGCTGCCTGCTGTCTTTGTCGAAAATGCGATTCTGCAATGCGCTGTCCACCGTGGTCACGGCGAGATAGCCCCACAGAAGTGTGAGCGTGGTCAGCGGGATCAGCAGAAGCGGAATGAGCCTCGTTCGCAGGGAGCGGCTACGGGGGGACTTGCTCATGACACTCCGTGACGAATGGCGTGGTTGCCCTCATCGCAGAGCACCGCCGATCGGCTTTCTGACGACGGGGGTCGACGAGTGGACCAGAGGCTAGCCCAACCGAACAGTGAAATCTATTTAAGTTTGGAAATAGTGCCAGAAAAGCTACAAGGCACCCAGAGGCCGCGAAACAAGATCTTCACGGTGCGAATCAGGCGGCGTCCCTATTCGCCCATTTTCCCCCATCATGGCCGATGAGAGTTTCACGAACAACTGCCGAGAGTGACGGACGGACCGAATGGCATTCTGTATTCGGCCCTGAATCGATCGGCTCGAATCGGCGTCAGGCTTTGCGCGCGACGGCGCCGACGGCCCAGTAGCCGTCCAGGTTCACGAGAGGCTCACCCGGGTCGGGACGCCAGGCCGGCAGCGGGACGAGACCCGGCGGGACGATCTCCAGGCCGTCGAGGAACCGGGCGACGTCCACCCGCTCCCTGGCCCGTTCCCGCTCCCCCGTCACCAGGCGGGTGTCGCGGTACACGTCGCCGAGCCGCTCCGCCTTCTCCCTGCACAGGTCGCCGATCGGATGGGAGAGCAGAAGATGACTGCCGGGGGCGATCCGGCCGGCCACCCGCTCGACGATCCCGGTCGCCGCCTCGTCGTCGAGGATCACCGCGAGCAGGCCCTGCATGATGACGCCCGTCGGGCGGTCGAGGTCGATCAGCTCGGCCACCTCGGGCCGGTCGAGCAGCGCGTCGGGGTTCCGCACGTCGGCGAGCAGCACGCCGGCCCCCTCCCCCTTCTCCAGGATCGCCTGGCCGTGGCGGACGACGACGGGGTCGTTGTCGACGTAGAGGACCTTCGATCCGGGCGCCGCCTCCTCGAGGATCTGGTGGACGCTTCCCCCCGTCGGCAGCCCGCAGCCGAGGTCGATGAACTGCCGCACCCCCTGCGCGGCCATGTACCTGACGGCCCGCCCGAGGAACCTCCGCCCGTCCCTGGTGATGGACTGGAGCTCCGGAGCGACCGCGAGCAGCGCGTCGCCCACCTCGCGGTCGGTGGCGAAGTTGTCCTTGCCGCCCCGCAGGTAGTCGATGATCCGCGCCTCCGACGGCACGGACGGATCGAACTGCCCCGTTTCACCGCAACCGCCATTTTTCACAGCGTCACGCTAGCATCACCGCTCGCTTTTGGAGCGTCCGGCGGGACCGGCGGACGGTCCGGGCTCCCCCGGAGATCGCTACTGTGGTGGGCGTGGTGCGACCCGATCCAGTTCGAGCCGAGGGGCCCTCCCGGGCGAAGCCCCATCAGGTCGCCGACGCGATCCGGGCGCTGATCGTCAGCGGGGAGCTCTCCGAGGGCGACTCGCTGGGCCGCGAGCCCGAGCTCATCGAGCGGTTCGGGGTCTCGAGGCCGTCCCTGCGCGAGGCCCTGCGGATCCTCGAGGCGGACGGCTTGATCACCGTCGTGCGCGGGGTGTACGGCGGCGTGATCGTCCACCAGCCGGACCAGCGGATGACCGCCCGCACCGGCTCCCTGGTCCTGCGCGCCCGCAACGTCCCGCTCGCCGACGTCTTCGAGGCCAGGGCGATGCTGGAACCGCTGGCGGTCCGCAGGATCGCCTCCCGGCGGAACCGGGCGGCCGCCCTCGCGGAACTGCGCGCCCTGATCGTCCAGGAGGAGCGTGCGATCGAGGACCCCGAGCGGTTCGGCTACGCCAACGCCGCCTTCCACGAGCGGCTGATGCAGCTCGGCGGCAACCAGACGCTCACCGTCCTCACCGAGATGCTGACCGAGATCGTGGTCCGGTCGGTCGCCGAGGTGAGCCGGGCGGACGACCCCACGGGCTCGGTGGCCGTCCGCCGCCGGGGACTGCGCTCGCAGCGGCGGCTCCTCGAGCTGATCGAGGCCGGAGACGCCACCGCCGCCGAGGAGCACTGGCGCAGCCACATGGCCGTCGTCGGCCGGGTCATGCTGGGACAGCGCGCTTCGAAGGTCGTCGAGCTCCTCGTCCGCGACCCCTGAGCGGCGCACTCCGCGGGCGGGCTACTCGCGGACGACGCGTTCGCGTTCCTCCACCACCTGGGTCTGCGCCGAGCGTCCGAGCGGTCCCGAACGGTCGTAGAGGTCGCCGGCCCCCAGTCCGCGGCCGTTCGGTCCGACCGTACCTGTGCTGATGAGGCCCACCCAGGAGCCGGACAGCTCACGCGGCAGGTGCAGGGTCAGCTCGGTGTTCATGTAGCTCCACCGGTCGAACGGGAGCATCGCTCCCGTCGCGGCCGAGCCGTAGTCCGCCGCGGCGGCGATCCGGGAGAGGGGCGGCGTCGGCTCGCCCTCCACCACGGAGACCAGGAGGTTGATCCACATGCCGACCGTGTTCGCCCCGAGGTCCGCCGAGCGCAGCGACCGGACGGACACCGCGCCGCTGTCGAAGGAGTCCCAGCCGATCGCCTCCCGCACCCCGGGCCGCGGCCGGCTCAGATCCGGTTCGGGAAGCCCGGCGAACGGGCCCGCGGCGCCGGCCAGGCCGGCGGGCAGATCGAGGACGGCTTCCCGGACCGCGACGCACCGGGCCTCGGCCACGGGGGTGCCGCCCTCCAGCAGGGTGACCGACTGGCGCACCACCCGGCGGCCGCCCTCGGGCGGTGAGACCTCCAGGGTCAGCGGCTTGGCGGGCACCGGTGCGAGCAGCTCGAAGGTGACCCGGGCCGGATTCCAGCCGGGAACCTGGATCGCGCTCGCGAGCAGGGCCGCGACCGCGCCCCCGTGCAGCGCGTCCGGCCGCCAGGGGCCCCGCGCGTGGTCGGTGGGCAGGAGCTGCGAGCCCGACCGTTCGAAGAGCGCGCCGGGGCCGCTCATGAGGCGGCCCTCGGCTCGGCGGCCCCGGCCCGGACCGGGTTGACGACGGCGCCGACACCGGGTGCCAGCCATCGGCGCAGGAAGTCGCGGAACTGTTCCGTCGTCCGCTCGGGGCCGCCCGGATCGAGCAGGAAGGACTGGATGACGCGGAGCGTCCACTCGATCAGCTCCTCGCGCTGCGCGGGGCTGATGCCCGAGGCGTCCCAGTCGACCCCCGCCTGGTCCAGCAGGGTCCGGCCGATGGTGCGGGCGGCGTCGGAGGTGACGCCCTGGAGCAGGGAGTTGCGGCCCGAACCGCCCAGCAGCAGCCGCAGGTACGGCTCGCTCGGGATGTGGCGGACCGTGTAGACCACGGCCTCGACCAGCGCCTCACCGGGATCGTCGATCCTGCGGAGCCTGCGGGACAGACGCTTCAGGAACGGCTTGGTGCCCTCCAGCGCGGCCGCCGTCAGCAGGGCGTCGGTACCGGGGAAGTAGCGGTACACCGTCGGACGGCTGATGCCCAGGGCCGTCGCGACGTGGGCGATCGTCGTGGTGCCGCCCAGTTCCTCGACGCAGCGATGCGTCATGTCCATGATCCGGGCGACGGCCTCCGCATCGCTCGCCGGAGGTGATCCACCCCATCCGTGTGTCCGCATGGGGTGAAGGTACCGCGTCCCTTGACAAGACACCAAGTAAAATGTGTAACGTCGTGGCGAATCCTCCACCACCCCGGACGGAGCCAGATGGACGACGTGCGGCAACCCCAGACGGCTCCCGAGGGAGCCGCGCGGGTAGCGGACCACTGCGATGTCAGCCTGAGCGATCCCCGTACCTTCGTCACCGGTCCGCCGCACGCGGCGTTCGACCTCCTGCGCGCGGCGGCTCCGGTCGCCTGGCAGGACGAGCGGGCCGTCGCCCTGCGCGCCAGCGAGGCCTCCAGCGGCGTCCCCGCGCCGCCCTCCCCCGGGTTCTGGGCGGTGACCGGCCATGAGCTGGTCCACCGGCTGTCCCGCGAACCCGGTCTGTTCTCCAGCTACCTGGGCGGCGTCCAGATGTTCACGGCCGACGAGATCACCCTCGCGGGCCTGCGGCTGATGATGCTCACCATGGACCCGCCGGAGCACTCCCGGCTGCGCAAGATCGTCTCTCCGGCGTTCATGCCGAAGGCGATCGGCGCGCTCCGGACCTCCATCGCGCGGCACGCCCGCGACCTCGCCGACGACATCGCGGGCGCCGGGACCATCGACCTGGTCACGACCGTCTCCAAGGAGCTCCCGACCCGGGTGCTGGCCGAGCTGCTCGGGATGCCCGAAGCCGACCGGCATCTGATCGTCAAGTGGTCCGACGCCATGATCGGTTTCGAGGACGCCGAGCTCGCGGGCGACCCGATGGCGGCCGTGGCGATGTTCTCCGAGGCCATCGAGTACGGCAAGGAGGTCGCCGCGGACCGCCGCGGGCGCCCGACCGCCGACATCATGTCCGTCATCGCCAACACCGAGATCGACGGCGAGCGCCTCACCGACGACGAGTTCTGCATGTTCTGGATCCTCCTCGTCATCGCGGGCAACGAGACCACCAGGAACTCGCTGTCGGGAGCCGTCATCGCGCTCCAGGAGCAGGGCCTGTGGACGGAGCTGGCCCGCGATCCCGGGCTGCTCGCCACCGGGACCGACGAACTGGTCCGCCACGTCACCCCGGTCATGCAGTTCCGGCGGACCGCGACCCGGGACACCGAGCTCGCCGGGCAGCGGATCCGCGCGGGCGACAAGGTCGTCCTCTGGTACAGCGCCGCCAACCGCGACCCCTCGGTCTTCGCCGACCCCCACCGCCTCGACCTGCGCCGCGACCCCAACCCGCATCTCGCGTTCGGCATCGGCCCGCACTTCTGCCTCGGGTCGCGGCTCGCGAAGCTGGAGATATCGATCATGCTCACCGAGCTGCTCACCCGCTTTCCGCGGCTGCGCATCGACGGCGACGTCCGCCGGATCACCTCCAGTTTCATCGCGGGCGTCGAGCACCTGCCGGTGACGCTGTGAGGCCCCCCGCCGAGGCCGCGCGGGCGGCCGTCCGGGCGCTCCCCCGGGCCGGGACCGACCCCGGCCGCCCCGCCGTGATCTGTGATTCGGGCGAGACCCTCACCCACGGCGAGCTCGCCGACCGCGTCTCACGGCTGGCCGGTGAGCTGCGGCGCCGGGGCCTGAACGTGGGCGACGTCGTGGCGATCCTGTCGGAGAACAGCCCGGCCTACCTGGAGATGACGTGGGCGTGCCGGCTCGCCGGGCTCTACCACGTCACCCTGAACACCGGCTTCCGCGCGGACGAGATCGCCCACATCCTCGCCGACTCCGGTGCCCGGGCGCTCCTGGCCTCGGCGAACCTGCCCGTCCACGCCGAGCTGACCGCCGCGCTCGCACCGGGGATCCTGCACCGCCTCCTGCGCGGAACCGCGCATCCGCTCTGGGAGGACTACGAGGAGGTCCTGGCGGCGGCGCCGCACTTCGTGAGCGACACCGGTCTCGAGGGCGACCTCCTCCAGTACTCCTCGGGGACGACCGGACGGCCCAAGGGCATCCGGCGGCCCCTGCGCCCGGCCCCCCGGTCGGCCGCCGAGGACATGTTCGCGCTCCTCGTCGGGCTGATCGGGGTCCAGGAGGACTCGGTCTACCTCTGTCCCGCCCCGCTCTACCACTCCGCGCCCATCATCTGGACGATGACCGCGCTGCGCGTCGGCGCGACCGTCGTGCTGTCCACGAAGTTCGATCCCCGGCGGACGCTGGAGCTCATCGAGGAGCACCGGGTGACCCACGGGCAGTTCGTGCCGACCATGTTCACCCGGATGCTCAGGCTCCCCGAGGCCGACCGGCTGGGAAGCGACCTGTCCAGCCTGCGCGGCGTCGTCCACGCCGCCGCGCCGTGCCCGGTCGGGGTGAAGCGGGCGATGATGGACTGGTGGGGGCCGATCATCCACGAGTACTGGTCGTCGTCGGAGGGCGCCGGATTCACCTTCATCGGCCCCGACGAGTGGCTCGCCCACCCGGGCTCCGTCGGCCGTTCGCTGCTCGGCGCCCTGCACATCCTCGACGAGGACGGCCGGGATCTGCCCGCCGGTGAACCCGGCCTCATCTGGGCCGAGGGCGTGGACTTCGAGTACCTCAACGACCCGGCGAAGGACTCCGAGACGACCAGCCGCGAGGGCTGGCGGACGGTCGGCGACATCGGCCGCCTCGACGAGGACGGCTACCTCTACCTGACCGACCGCAGCTCCTTCATGATCATTTCTGGTGGGGTGAACATCTACCCGCAGGAGGCCGAGAACGTCCTCGCCGTGCACCCGCTGGTCCAGGACGTGGCCGTCGTCGGGCTCCCCGACGCCGATCTCGGCGAGGTGGCCGTCGCGGTCGTCCAGCCCGTCGATCCCGGTGCCGCCGGTCCCGACCTGGCCGCCGAGCTGGCCGACTGGTGCGCGGGCAGCCTCGCCCGCTACAAGTGCCCCCGCCGCGTCCTGTTCACCGAGGAACTCCCCCGCTCCGACACCGGGAAGCTGTTCAAGCACCGGCTGCGCGACACGCTGCTGCGGGAGGGCGGGGCCTGATGGAGACCTTCACCCGGCTGCGCGGCACCTTCGACGGAGGCCGCACCCGCGACCGCGGCTGGCGCACCGGCCAGCTCCGCGCCATCGAGCGGATGCTCGTCGAGTGCGAGGACGAGTTCGCCGCCGCGCTCGCCGAGGACCTCGGGCGCACGCCGTTCGAGAGCGTCCTGCTCGACCTGGCCCCGACCAAGGCGGAGGTCCGCCACGCCCTGCGGAACCTGCGCGGATGGATGCGCCCGCACCGGGTCCGGGCCCCTCTCGGCACCCGCCCGGGAAGGGCCTGGTACGAGCACGAGCCCCTCGGCGTCGTCCTGATCATCGGACCGTGGAACTATCCGGTGCACCTGGTGGTCGCGCCGCTGATCGCCGCGGTCTCCGCGGGGAACTGCGCGGTGATCAAACCGTCGGAGTTCGCCCCGGCCAGCTCGGCGGCGCTCGCCAAGGCGATCCCCGGCTACCTCGACCCCGGGGCGTTCGCGGTCGTCGAGGGCGACGCCGACGTCACCAGGGCGCTGCTCGACCAGGCGCCCGACCACTGCTTCTTCACCGGCGGCCCGGCCGTCGGCAAGGAGATCATGGCCGCCGCCGCCCGCCATCTCACCCCCGTGACGCTCGAACTCGGCGGCAAGTGCCCGGCGATCGTGACGGAGAGCGCCCGCGTCGGCGTCGCCGCCCGCAGGATCGCCTTCGGCAAGCTCCTCAACTCGGGCCAGACCTGCATCTCCCCCGACTACGTCCTGGTCGACCGGCGGGTCAGGGACGAGTTCGTCGAGGAGCTGGTCGCGGCCGTCCGGACCTTCTCCGAGGGCGGGGACCAGCGGATCGTCAACCCGCGGCACGCGGCCAGGCTCGCCGGGCTGCTCGTGGACGCCGGCGGGCGGACCGTCCTCGGCGGCACCGTCGACGCCGAAGGGGCCCGCGCGCAGCCGACCGTCATCGTCGACCCCGAGCCCGGCGCCGCCCTGCTGCGCGAGGAGATCTTCGGACCGCTGCTGCCCGTGGTCACCGTCGGCTCCCTGGAGGAGGCGGTCGGCCATGTCCGGCGCGGCACCCGGCCGCTCGCCACGTATCTGTTCACCGAGAAGCGCGACGACGAGCGGCGCGTGCTCCGGGAGATCGTCACCGGCGGGACGGTCGTCAACCACGTGATGATGCACCACGCGGTCAGCGATCTGCCGTTCGGCGGGGTCGGGACCAGCGGCACCGGCCGCTACCACGGGCGCTGGGGCTTCGAGGCGCTCAGCAACCCCAAGGCCGTCCTGCGCAAGCCCAGCCGGCCCGACCTGTCCTTCATGTATCCGCCCTACAGCCCGTCCGCCCAGCGGCTGATGGGGAGGCTGCTGCGATGACGACCGCAGGCGACACGATGGACCTGGCGCTCAGCCCCGAGGAGGAGGAACTCGTCGAGGCCCTCGACGGCCTCCTGGCCAGGGAGTCCTCGATGTCCCGGGTCCGGGCCGCCGAGCCCCTCGGCTTCGACCCCGGCCTCTGGACGGCGCTCCAGCGGATGGGCGTCCCCGCACTGGCCGTCGGCCCCGAAGCCGCCACCACCGTGCAGCTCGTCCTGATCGCCGAGGTCGCCGGACGCCACCTGGCCTGTGCCCCCGTCATCGAGAGCCTGGTGGCCGCGCGGCTGCTGGAGCGGTGCGGCGGCCCCGGCGCGGCGGAGCTCCTCGATGGATGCTCGGCCGGGCGGATCGCGACGCTCGTCCTGCACCACCCGCACGAGGGGCGCGCCGACCTGGTCCCCGCCGGGGCCGTGGCCGAGACCCTGCTGGCCTGCGACGGAGAGACGCTGACCGCCTACGAAGCTCCCGCTCCGATGGCCGCCGCCCCGAACATCGGGAGCCTGGCCCTGGCCGACCGCCACCTCGATCCGGCCGCGGGCCGTCCCCTGGCCCACGGCGAACCCGCCCGCGCCGCCTTCGGCCTCGCCCTGCGGGAATGGCGGCTGCTGACGGCCGCACAGCTCGTCGGGCTCGCGGCCAGGGCGCTGGAGATCGCGGTCGCCTACGTGAAGGAGCGGACGGTCTTCGGCCGCCCCGTCGGGTCGTTCCAGACCGTCGCCGCCGCTCTGGCCGACCACGCCACGGCGATCGACGGCGCCCGGCTGCTCGTCCGCGAGGCCGCCTGGGCCTGCGACGTGCGCGACCCCCGCGCCGTCTCCCTGCCGTCGATGGCCTTCTGTTACGCGGCCGAACGGGCCGTGGCCGTCGCGGGCGACGCCCTGCACTTCCACGGCGGCTACGGGTTCACCACCGAGTACGACGTCCAGCTCTACTACCGCCGGGCCCAGGCCCACCCCCTGGTCTGGGGGTCGGTGCGGCGGGAGTACCGGGACCTGGCCGGCCTCCTGTTCGGCCCTGAACCCGCGAGGGGGCCCGCATGAACTTCGACCTGGGCGCCGAGGGAGAGGCCTTCCGGGCGGAGGTCGCAGCCTTCCTCGACGAGCACCTCGCGCCGGACGTCCGCGACCGGGTGCGCCGCAGCGGCTCCATGCACGACTGGGACCTGCACCGGGCGCTGGCCGCCCGTGGCTGGCTGGCCGCGGGCTGGCCGGTCGAGTACGGGGGCCAGGGCCGCAGCCCGCTGGAGCTCATGGCCATGCGTGAGGAGCTCAAGAAGCGCCACGCCCCGACCGAGGGCATGGGCATGACCGTGCTCGTCGCCCGGACCCTCCTGGCCGCCGGATCGGAGCGGATGCGCACCGAGATCGTGCCGCGGGCGATCAACGGCGAGATCCTCATCTGCCTCGGCTACACCGAACCGCAGGGCGGATCGGACGTCGCCGCCGCCCGCACCCGCGCCGAACGCGACGGCGACGGCTGGGTGATCAACGGCCAGAAGGTGTTCACCACCCTGGCCGAGGAGGCCCACTACGTCTTCCTCCTGACCCGCACCTCCACCGAGGGCGCCAAGCACCGCGGCCTCACCATGTTCCTCGTCCCGATGGACACGCCCGGCATCGAGATCCACCCCATCGCGACCCTCGGCGGCGAACGCACCAACACCGTCCACTACACCGACGTCCGGGTCTCCGACGACGCCCGCGTGGGCGAGGTCGGCGGCGGATGGAACGTCCTGATGACCGCCCTCACCTACGAGCGCAGCGGGGTGGGCGACGACTCCCGGCTGCTCACCACGATCGTCGAGGCGGCCGGGACCCCCGGCCCCGACGGCACCGCCGCGATCGGAGATCCGGCCGTCCGGGAGTCGCTGGCACGGCTCGCGACCGAGGTCGAGGTGGCCAAGCTGCTGGGCCGCAGGAGCTGCTGGATCGAGGCGACGGGCGGGCTGCCGACCGTCGAGGGCTCGATGCACAAGCTGTTCAGCGCCGAGTCCCGGGTGCGCTTCTCGACCGTCCTGGTCGATCTGCTGGGCCCGCGGGGCCTGCGCGAGGTCGGCGATCCGCGCGCGGTGGCCGGCGGCGCCTTCGCCGAGGAGTTCCGCCACGCCGTGATCCTGCCCGTCTGGGGCGGGTCGAGCGAGGTCCAGCGCCGCATCATCGCCGAGCGCGGCCTCGGCCTGCCGCGATCGTCCTGAACCCGTCCGAGGAGGACCCACCCCATGCCCATGACACTCGACGGCGCCCCGTTCCTGCCCTTCGACGCCGACAACCACTACTACGAGACGGTCGACGCCTTCACCCGGCACATCGACCGGCGCTTCCGCCGCAGGGGCGTGCAGGTCGTCCAGGCGGGTGAGCGGACGATGGTCCTCATCGGCGAGAAGGTCAGCCGGTTCATCCCCAACCCGACCTTCGACCCGGTGCTCGTCCCCGGCTCCCTCGACCCCTACTTCCGCGGGGCCATCCCCGAGGGGGTCGACCCCGGCAGCCTGCGGGTCGTCGAGCCGCTGCACCCCGAGTACCGCGACCGGGACGCCCGGGTCGCCGCGCTCGACGCCCAGGGCCTCGGGCTCGTCCTGCTCTTCCCCACCCTGGGCTGCGGCGTCGAGCAGGCGCTGAGCCATGACGTCCCGGCCACGATGGCCGCGCTGACGGCCTTCAACCGCTGGCTCGACGAGGACTGGGGCTTCCACTTCCGGGAGCGGCTGTTCGCCGCCCCGATGATCTCCCTGGCCGATCCGGAGGCGGCGCTCGCGGAGGTCGAGCGCGTCCTGGGCCTCGGCGCCCGCGTCGTCTGCGTGCGGCCCGCGCCCGTCCCCGGAGCCGACGGCCGCACCCGCTCCCTCGGCGATCCCGTGCACGACCCGGTCTGGGCGCGGCTCGCCGAGGCCGGGGTGCCGGTCGCCTTCCACCTGTCCGACAGCGGGTACAACCTGCTCGCGGGCGCCTGGGGCGGGCCCGCCGACTACGACCCGTTCCACATCGACCCGCTGACCAAGCTGGTGATCTCCGACCGCGCCATCCACGACACCATCGGGTCACTGATCATCCACGGGGTCTTCGACCGGTTCCCCGCGCTCAGGGTGATGAGCGTCGAGAACGGCTCCGCGTGGGTCCCGCTGCTGGCCAAGCGGCTGCGCAAGCTGGCCAACCAGCAGCCGGGCAGCTTCAGGACCGACCCCGGCGACCGGTTGCGCGAGAACGTGTGGGTGGCGCCCTACTTCGAGGAGGACGTCGTGGAGCTGGCGGAGTGGATCGGCGTCGAGCGGGTGCTGTTCGGATCCGACTGGCCGCACGGCGAGGGGCTGGCCGAGCCGACGGACTACGCGGCGGAGCTCGGCGGGTTCGATTCCGGTGGCGTCCGGCGGATCATGCGCGACAATCTCGCCGAGTGCCTCGGCATCGAGGCGTGAGCGTGCCTCCCGTCCGCTGGCTGCCGGGGAGGGTCACCCGGATCGTCTTCGACCGGCCGCACGTCAGGAACGCCCTCGACGCCGAGAGCTGGGATCTGCTCGGCGAGGCCCTGGACGGCTTCGCGCAGGACCCCGGGGCCCGCGTCCTGGTCCTGTCCGGGGCGGGCGGGGCGTTCTGCGCCGGAGCCGACCTGTCCGGCGGCATCAACGCCTCCTCCGGCCAGGTCGCCGCGAAGATGCGCGAGATCGCCTCGATCATCGTCCGGCTCCACACGCTGCCCAAGCCCACGCTCGCCCAGGTCGACGGCGCGGCCGTCGGGGTGGGCATGAGCCTGGCCCTGGGCTGCGACCTGGTGGTCGCCTCGGACCGGGTCCGGTTCGGCTCGGTGTTCTCCCGGCACGGCATGACCCCGGACGGCGGGCTGAGCTGGCTGCTCCCGCGCATCGTCGGCTCGCACAAGGCCAAGGAGCTGGCCCTCTTCGGGCGGATCATCGAGTCCGCCGAGGCGCGCGAGCTCGGCCTCGCCAACCTCATCGTGCCCGCCGGGGAGCTCGAGGCCGTGGTCGGGGAGTGGTGCGAGCGGCTCGCCGCCTGCGCGCCCGCCGCCGCCTCGGGGACGCTCGACCTCATCGACGGCGCCTGGACCAGCACGTTCGCCGAGGCGCTCGAGAACGAGGCGGCGGCGCAGCAGCACGCGGTGGCGGAACTGAGAAGGGTGAGGCGATGAGCGACCTGATCCGGGAGACGTTCGCGAACGCGTCGAGGACGGAGTTCGGGCGCTCCCTCATCGCGCCCGGAGGCCCGTTCCCGGTCGTCGAGCAGGACGTCCTGGGCGAGCGGGCGGCCGTGTTCCGCGACCGGCCGTCCTCGGTGTTCGAGCTGCTGACCAGGGCCACGGCCGCTTATCCCGGCCGCGAGTATCTCGCCGACGAGGAGCGGCGGCTGACCTACCGCGAGCATCTGTCGGCCGTCACGGAACTCGCGCGGATCCTCCGCGAGGAGCACGGCGTCGAGCCGGGCGACCGGGTCGGGCTGATCTCCGCCAACCGGCTCGAGTGGGTCATCGGCTTCTGGGCGGTGGCCGCCTGCGGGGCGGTGGCCGCGGCGATGAACAGCTTCTGGAGCGAGCCGGAGATCGAGACCGCGCTGGCCCTGGTGGCGCCCCGGGTGGTGCTCGGCGACGAGCGCAGGCTCGCGTCCGTCGCCCGGGTCGCCCCCGGCCTCGGCACACTGCCGTTCACTCCGGCCCTCTACGAACGTCTCACCGCGGCGCCCGCCCTGCCCGCTCCGGTCCCCGCGGTCGCCGAGGACGATCCGGCGTTGCTGATCTTCACCAGCGGGACCACGGGACGGCCCAAGGGGGTCGCGCACAGCCACCGGGGGCTCATCGGGTTCGTGGCCTGCAACCGGTTCAACGCCCTGCTCCGGGCGGGAGCGATGCCGTGCACCCCGCCGCCGCCCGCGCGGGTCCTGGTCTCCCCTCCGCTGTTCCATCTCTCGGCCCTCTACGGCGCCGTCCTGATGTTCACCGTCGCGGGCGGGCTGCTGGTGATGAGGCCCGGCCGGTTCGACGAGGAGCGGGTCCTGCGGGCGATCGAGGCCGAGCGCGTCACGGTCTGGCTGTCGGTGGGCAGCGCCGCGCCGCGCGTCGCCGCGCATCCGGCCCGTGACGCCCACGACCTGTCCAGCCTCGCGAGCGTCGTGGTGGGCGGCGCCCCGATGAGCCCGGCGGTCAAGGGCCTGCTCCGCGAGGCGTTCCCGTCGGCCGCCGCCGGGTTCCGCATGGGCTACACCAGCAGTGAGGGCGGAAGCATCGTCGCGAGCATCGGCGGGGCGGACTTCGCCGCCTTCCCCGAGTCGACCGGCCCGATCCAGGACGGGGTGCTGATCTCCGTCCGGGACGCCGACGGCCGCGAGGTCGCCCCCGGCGGCGAGGGCCTCATCCATGTGCGGAGCCCGTACACGATGCTGGGCTACTGGAACGACCCGGTGAGCACCGCGGCGGTGATCGGCCCCGGACGGTGGATCGCGATGGGCGACGTCGGGCGGATCGAGGACGGCCTTCTCTACATCGACTCCCGGGCCGGTGACCTGATCTTCGTCTCGGCGGAGAACGTCCATCCCTCGGAGGTGGAGTTCCGGCTGGAAGCCCATCCCGACGTCGAGGAGGCCGCCGTCGTCGGGGTCGACCATCCCGTCACCGGGCAGGCCGTGATGGCCTTCCCCGTGATGCGGCCCGGCGCCGCGGCCGGGGAGCGGGAGCTCGCCGACTGGTGCGCGGGAGCGCTGCCGCCCTACAAGGTCCCGACGCGCTGGAGGCTGCGGACCGAGCCGCTCCCCCGCAACGCCGCCGGGAAGATCCTGCGCACCGCGCTGGCCACCGCCTCCGCGGAGGTCTCGTGAGCGGGGGCGGCGTGATCGACTGCCTGGTCAACGTGGGCTTCGGCGACCGTGCCCAGCCGGACTGGATGATCCGGGTGAAAGAGGACTACTTCCGGGCGGGCGAGGAGATGCTCGCGAGCGCGCCCGTGGCCGCGCTGCTGGAGGAGATGGACGCCAACGGCGTCGAGCGGGCGATCCTCCTGACGAGGATCACCGAGCCGTCGGCGCGCGCGGTCGCCTACGCCGAGGCGCACCCCGACCGGTTCGCGCTGGGCGTCGGCGGGCTCGACCTGCTGCGGCCGATGCCGACACTGCGCGCCCTCGACTCCTTCCGCAGAGACCATCCGGTGGCCTACGCCCAGGTCGGACCGGCCTTCTGGGGCGACGGCCGCTATCCGCCCGGCGACGCCGTCTACTATCCGCTCTACACCAAGTGCGCCGAATGGGGGCTCCCCCTGTGCCTGGCCACCGGCCTGCCCGGGCCGCCGATCGCCGGTGAGGCCCAGCACCCGATGCACCTGGACCGGGTCTGCCAGCGCTTTCCCGAGCTGAAGCTGTGCATGCACCACGGTGCCGACCCCTGGTGGGACGTCGCCATCCGGCTGATGAAGAAGTACGCCAACCTCACGCTGATGGCGTCGGCCTGGTCGCCGCGCCGTCTCCCGCCCGAGCTGCTCCGATTCATGGCCGGGCGGGGCGCCGACCGGGTGATCTTCGCCTCCGACGCGCCCGTGCTGCCGATCACCCGGTGCGTCACCGAGGCACGGGCGCTCGACCTTCCCGAACAGGTCCTCGAGGCCTATCTCGGCGGCAACGCCAGGGCCTTCTTCGGATTCGGCCCGCCCGCCAAGCCTTATGCTCAGGAGCGCACCAGGAGAGACTGAATCGAGGAGGAGCGGTCCGTGCGGCAACCCCTGCTGGCCGAGCTCGTCGCCGGGCGGCTGCGGGAGAGGATCCTCAGCGGTGAACTGCGCGAGGGCGATCTGCTGCCGCCGCAGGAGCAGCTCATGACCGAGCTCCAGGTGAGCTTCGGGGTCCTGCGCGAGGCGCTGCGGCTGCTGGAGAACGACGGGCTGCTGATCGTGCGCCGGGGGAACGTCGGCGGCGCCCTCGTCCGCGCCCCGAAGGTCGACCGCGCCGCCCAGATGATCGGCATGCTGCTCCAGGCGCGGGTCACGACCGCCTCGGACGTCAGCGACGCGCTCACCAGGATGGAGCCGATCTGTGCCGGGATGTGCGCGGCCCGTCCGGACCGGGCGCAGGCCGTCGTGCCGGCCCTGCGCGCCATCCTCGAACGGCAGCTCCAGGAGATCGACGACCTGGACGCCTACATCCTGCACGCGCGCCGCTTCCATGAGGCGGTCGTCGACCTGTGCGGCAACGACACGATGATCGTCGTCGTCGGCGCACTCGAGGCCATCTGGTCGGCGCACGAGTCCTCGGTCTGGAGCAGCGCCGCCGGGGAGCGCCGCAGGTCGCTGGCCGACGCCGCGGCGGCGGACTCCGACGCCCCGGTCGCCTCGCAGAAGGTGCGGCGCAACGCCGTCCGCGACCACGAGAGCCTGCTGGCGGCGATCGAGGACGGCAACGAGGCCAGGGCGCAGAAGATCGCTTCCGCGCACCTGTCCGCCGCCCGCGACAAGACCCTCGAATGGGCGGAGAACACCGCCATCCGGGCCGCGACGATCCCCTCGTCGGGCTGAGCGGTCAGCCCGAGAGCAGCCGCTGCAGGGCCGGTTTGTCGACCTTGCCGCTCGCGGTCCTGGGCACCTCGGCTCCCTGCTCCAGGATCCGCAGGACGGCCGGCACCTTGAAGGAGCTGAGCCGTTCCCTTGCCGCCGCCAGCACCCCGGTCTCGTCCAGGTCCGCACCCGTCTCGGGCACGACGGCCGCCGCGACGCGCCGTACCCCGTCCTCTCCCCTGAGGTCGGTGACGAACGCCTGCCGGACCTTCGGGATCGTCAGGAGGGCCGTCTCCACCTCCGTGGGATACACGGTGGCCCCGCGGATCTTGAGCATGTCGTCGAGGCGGCCGTGGTACCAGAGCCGCCCGCCTTCGTCGAGGTGGCCGAGGTCGCCCGTCCGGTACCAGCCGTCCGGGGTGAACACCTCCTCGCGGAGCCGTCCGCAGACGCCGCGCATGAGGTGCGGGCCCCGCACCTCGATCTCGCCGTGCGTCCCTGGTCCGGCGGCGGCCCCGGTCTCCGGCACGGTGATCCGCACCTCCACGCCGTCGAACGGCCTGCCGCAGCTCCCCCACGCCTCGGGCGGCAGGTCCTTGTCGAGGTGCTCCCCGGCGTAGGGCCCGAAGGTCTCCGTCATCCCGAACAGGTTCGCGCGGGCCCCCGGCTCCGGCCGGAGCCCGGCCGGAAGGATCCCGGCCAGGCTGCCCGGACGGAGCGACGACAGGTCGGTGCCCGGGGCGCGGGGATGGGACGCCAGCCGCACGGCCTGGTCGGGCCAGCCGCGGAAGAGCGTCACGCGCTCGCGGCCGAGCAGTTCCAGGGTCCGCTCCGGGTCGCGGCCCGGCTCGGTCAGCAGCGTCGCCCCCGCGACGAGCACCGTGAGCAGCCCGCCACCGAACCCGCCCATCCAGAAGAACGGCATCGGGATGTAGAGGCGCTCGCCGGGACCGACGCACCGGGCGGTCAGCCCGCCGGCGACCGCACGCAGCGCGTTGCCGTGGGTGTGGATCACGCCCTTCGGCAGGCCGCGGCTGCCCGAGGTGAACATGACCGCGAGATCGTCGGCGGGCCGCACCAGGTCCTCGAGGGCGGCGGCGAGGACGGGATCCGGCCTCGGGGCCGCCTCGATCTCCGCCCAGGACCAGGCCGAGCGCAGCGACGGCAGCCCGGCGGAGCGCCCGTCGCCCTCCCCTGCGGGAAGGAGGTCCGCGAACTCGGTGGTGTAGTCGCGGCCCGGGTACCCCTCGACCATGATCAGCCGCTCGACGTCGGCGACGGAGAGCTGCTGCCGGAGCTCCGGGCCCCGCAGCAGCGTGCTGAGGGGTACGAGCACCGCGCCCAGGCGCAGGATCGCGAGGGAGCAGACCGCCCAGCCGGGGCCGTTCTCCATGAGGAGGCCGACCCGGGTGCGGCGTCCGACGCCGCGCCCGGCCAGGACGGCCGCGACGGCGCGGGACTCCCGGTCGAGTTCGGCCCAGGTGAGCCGCTCGTCGAGGGTGACCAGGGCGTCGCGGTCCGGATGGTCCCGGACGGCCCGAGCCAGCAGCGCGGGGATCGTGGGGCCCTCGGCGGACGTGCCGGGATCGGTCATGCGCGTCGCCTCCGTGGGGACACCGTGGGCAGTTTCGCGTGGTCACCGGCGACCGCGCTGGTCGTGGCGGTGCAGAGCGGGGCTCCGTCGCGCGTCAGGCTGAGCTCCGAGTGCACGGAGCCGTCCCGGACGGTCCGGTCGATCGTGAACTCCAGATCGGCGAGGACCGGGACCGGCCGCCGGTAGCGGAGTTCCAGCCCGCGCGTCCTGCCGGTCAGGCCGGCCGCGCAGTTGTGGTGCTGGACGGCGCAGTCGGCGAAGACGGCCAGGAACCCGCCGTGGACGAGCCCGGGCGGCCCCTCGTAGCAGAGGGGGAACCGCACGGTGCCGGTGGCGCGCGAAGGGCTTTCGACCTCGATCCGGTAGACCGGGAACATCGGGTTGAAGGCCCCGACGTCCCGTCCGTGGTCCAGGTAGACCCGTCCTTCGCCGCCGGCGAGGTCGCCGACCCGGGGCCGCTGGTCGGCGGGCCCGGCCGCGGCGATCCGGCGGCGGGCCCCGGCCAGCGCGAGGGTGATCTCCTCCAGGGCGGGTTCGGGGTGTTCCAGGCTCAGCGCCGCCGAGCACAGCTCCCTGACCTCGCGGGCGAACCGCTCCTGTTCGGGCAGGGCCCGGGCGCCGAAGATCCAGGGCCGCATCAGAGCGCGCCCTTCAGCCGGTCGCGCCGTGGCGCCCGGAACTCCTCGTCCCGGGCGGAGGGGCGGAACGTCATCGCGGGTCCTCCTCGATCAGGGTGCGGGCGGCGGCCAGATCGACCTTGCCCGAGGCGGTCCGCGGGAGCGCGCCGACCAGCCGCACCCGGACCGGCAGCTCGTACCGGGCCAGGCGCTCGCCCGCGTAGGCGAGCAGGTCGGCCGGGTCGAGGGCGTGCCGGGGCTCGACCACGGCGACCGGGACGGCGCCCAGCCGCGGATCGGGGACGCCGAGGACGGTCGCCGCCCGGACGGCCGGATGCCCCTCCAGGACGGTCCTGACCTGGTCGGGATGGATCTTGAAGCCGCCGCGGATGATCGTCTGGTCCGCGCGGCCGACGATCCAGAGGAAGCCGTCGGCGTCGAGGCGGGCGAGGTCGGTGGTGCGGATCCAGGGGGTGTCCGCGCCGAACTGGGCGGGCCTGACCTCCAGCAGGCCGATCTCGCCGACGGCCAGTTCCGCGCCGTCATCGCCGATCACGCGCAGCCCGCAGCCGGGATGGGCGCGGCCGGAGCTGCCGCGTTTGAGCCCGCCGAACGCCCGGTGGTCGGCGAGGCTCCAGCCCGCGACGCCCCCGGCGAACTCGGTGGCCGCGTAGGAGGTCAGCACGGGGACGCCGAAGCGGCCGGTGAAGGCCTCCGCGTCGGCCGGGTCCAGGGGCGCCGTCCCCGACATCACCGACATCAGGCTGGAGAGGTCTTCGCGGGTCAGCTCGGACTCGAGGACCATGCGCAGCGCAGCCGGGACGAGGCTCGCCGTCCTCGGCCGGTGGCGGCGGACGGCCTCCGCCCACGCTCCGACCTCGAACCGGGGCAGCAGCACGAAGGAGCGGCCGTCGAGGACGCATTGCAGGACCCTGAACAGGCCGCCGAGATGGACGAGCGGGGAGTTGACGATCGCCACCCCGGTCCTGAGCCTGATTCCGGAGGCGGGCCTCGACTCGTAGTGCTTGACCCCGTCCAGCCCGCGCAGCAGCGCCTCGGCACCGAGGTCGACGCGCTTGGGCGGGCCGGTCGTCCCGCTCGTCAGCATCCGGACCGCCACCCCCGGCCGGGGCGTCGCGGCGGGAGCCACGGCGGCTTCCACGGCCTCCACCGGATCCGCCAGCGCGATCCTCACTGCGCAGCGTGCCCGGCCGCCGAGCCCGGCCAGGTCACCGGGGGTGCCGACGAGTCCCGCGAGGTCGAGTTCCCCCAGTTCGGCGCGGATCCGCTCCTCCCCGAGGCCCGGATTGACCGTGACGACGCAGCCGTCCGCCAGCAGGATGCCCAGCAGCGCGGCCACGTGCCGGGGCGTGTTCCGCAGGAGCACCCCGACGGGCGCTCCCGGCTCCGGGACCCGGGCGGCCACGGTCCCGGCGAGGTCCGCGATCCGTCCCCAGCTCCACCAGCGGCCCTCGAACTCGATCGCCGGGGCGTCCGGGTCCAGGGCCAGGACCGCGCCGAGGCGCCCGGCGAGCCCGCTCAACGGATCACCACCTCGTCCTTGCCGAGGGCGGCACGGTCGACCTGGCTCATCCCGATCGGGTTGCCGAGCCGGGTGTAGAGGAGCCCCTGCTCGACGGCGGCCCGGTAGGGCCGGTCCAGCGACTCCCAGATCGCGCGGACCGTGCCCTGGGTGGCCGCGGGCGGCTTCCGCGCGATCGAGCGCGCGATCTCGTCCGCGCGGGCCCAGAGCCGGTCGGCGGGGAGGACCTCGCTCACCAGGCCGATCCGCAGGGCCGTCTCGGAGCCGACCCGCTCGTCGTTGCCCCTCAGCGCCATCCGCAGCGTCTCCCCCAGCCCGATCCGGCGCATGAGGCCGATGGGCTCGATGGCCGACACCATCCCGAACGTGACGTGGGAGTCGAAGAACGTCGCCTCCTGCGAGCACAGGACGATGTCCGACTCGTTGAGGAAGTAGAAGGCGCCCGCCGTGCAGATGCCCTGGACGGCGCAGACGACCGGCTTCCACAGCTTCTGCCACTTGGGGCTGAGCAGTTCGCCGGGGTCCTCGTGGTTCCACACGTCGTCCGGCTGGCCGTAGGGTTCCCTGACGTCCAGCCCGGCGCAGAAGGCCCGGTCCCCGGCGGCGCGCAGGACGACGGCGTTGACCGCAGGGTCGAGTCTGATCCGGTGCCAGGCGTCGGCGACCTCGTGGCACATCCGCCGGTTGAAGGCGTTGAGGCGCTCGGGCCGGTTGAGCGTCACGGTGGCGACGCGGGTGGCGGGATCGGTCTCCAGCAGGATCGTCTCGTAGGCGTGGGGCGTCATGCGGGAGGTCTCCTCGGAGGTCGTCATCGTCCGGTGAAGTCCGGGTCGCGGCGATCGGCGAAGGCGGCCAGGCCCTCGCGGAAGTCGGCCGTGCGGGAGGCGAGCTCGAGGCCGAACGCCTCGTCGGCCAGGGCGCGGGCGAGCGGGACCTCCGCCGATCTGAGCAGGCCCTGTTTCGTCAGGCCCAGCGCGACGGTCGGGCCGCGGCCCAGCGAGGCCACCAGCTCCAGCGCCCGTGCGTCAAGGTCGGCGGCGGGGACCGCCTCGTGGATCAGGCCCCAGCCGGCGGCGGTCGCGCCGCTCACCTTCTCTCCCAGCAGCAGCATCCGCCGGGCCCTGGCGAGCCCCACCAGCCGGGGCAGGAGCCAGGACGCCCCGCTGTCGGGGGTGAAGCCGCGGCGGACGAACGGCGCCCAGAAGACGGCGTCCTCGGCGGCCACGGTGAAGTCGGCGGCGAGTGCGAGCTGGCAGCCCAGCCCCGCCGCGACGCCCCGCACGGTGGCGACCACCGGGAGCTGGAGGGTCAGCAGCAGTTCGATCAGCCGGTGGCTCTGCAACGGCAGCCGGCGGACCAGGCTCGCCGGGCGCGGCCTGCCGCCCCCGGCGTTGGAGGCCACCCAGTCCGAGCCCGCGCAGAAGTCGGCGCCCGCGGCGGTGAGATGGACGGCGCGCAGGGAATCGTCCGTCGAGGCCTCCTCCAGCAGGGCGACGAGGTGCTCGATGGACGCCCTGTCGAGCGCGTTCCGTTTGGCCTGGCGGTCGAGGCGCAGGGTCAGGACGCCGTCCCGCACGTCGCGGTGGACGGCCGTCCCGGCGCTCACGCGACCCGCCCGGCATCGAGGGATTCGGCGAGGACGAGGGCGTGCTCGTCCGCGAGCCCCCCGCCGGGCCGCGCGAGGAAGTCGCGCAGTCCCGCGGTCAGCCCCGTGTCCTGGTCTTCGAGGAGGGACATGACACATGCCGCCTTTCTTACCTAAGATTGGTAAAACATAGGCTGCCGGGGAAGGGAAAGACAAGATGGACCTCGGTCTTGACGGAGCGACCGCCGTGGTCACCGGGGGCAGCAAGGGCATGGGGCGGGCCGTCGCCGAGGCCCTCGCCGCCGAGGGGGCGCGGGTCGCCGTCATGGCCCGCGGCCGGGACGCGCTCGACGCGACGGTCGACGCACTGTGGCAGGCGGGGGCGCGCGAGTGCGTGGGAATCACCGCCGACTTCGCCGACGCCGCCTCCGTCACCGCGGCCTTCGAGGAGATCGGCGCCCGCTGGGACGCGCTGAACGTCCTCGTGCACACCGTCGGTCCCGGCTCCGGCACCTTCGAGTCCCTCGACGACGCGGGCTGGGAGGACGCGTTCGGCCGGGGCACGCTGTCGGCCGTCAGGGCGGTGCGGTGCGCGCTTCCCCTGCTCCGCCGGGCCGAGTGGGCGCGGGTGTGCACCTTCGGAGCCGTCTCGGTCCGGCGGCCGAACGCCCGGACCGTCGCCTACTCCGCCGCGAAGGCCGCGTTGGCGAACCTCACCAAGAACCTGTCGAAGACCCTCGCCCCCGAGGGGATCCTGGTCAACTGCGTCTGCCCCGGCACGATCGTCACCGCGAGCTTCACCGAGGCCCTGCGTCCGGTCCTGGCCGCCGAGGGGCTCGACTCCGGCGATCCGGTGGCCGTCATGGAGTGGATCGGGCGGACCTTCCACGAGAGCGCGGGCCTGGGCCGGGCGGGCCTGCCCGAGGAGGTCGCGGCCCTCGCGGCGTTCCTGGTCTCCCGGCGCAACGGCTACGTCACCGGGGCGACGGTCAACGCCGACGGCGGCTCCGACTTCTACTGAGGGGGCCCGTCACGGCTCCGGGACCTCGAAGTGCTCGTCGCGCATCCGGAACGCCTCCTTCACCCCGTGCCGGGCGCGGGTCTTCACGAAGTTGAACTCGTCCTCCTCGAACCGCAGGTTGGTGCCGAAGGCGTGGAAGAGATAGCTCGCCACCTCCTCACCCTGGTAGGCCTGAAGCTGCTCGACGAGGCGGAAGGCCTCCTTCGCCATGACGATGCCGTCGGCCGGCATCTTGGCGATCTTCCTGGCCCACCAGTCCGCTCGGGCCTCGACCCGGCCGTCGTCCGTCACCTCGGTGAAGACGCCCAGGTGCTCGACGGTCTCCGCCGCGATCGTGTCCCCGGTGAGGAGCATCCGCCGGGCGAGCACCGGACCGAGCCGGTGGAAGAACAGGTGCAGCGAGCCCAGGGCGGGGCCGAGGAACCGGGTGGCGGGCATCCCGATCTTCGCGTCGCGGCCGACGACCGCGACGTCGGCCATCAGCGCCATCTCGAAGCCGCCGCCGAGGGCGTAGCCGCGCACCTCGGCCACGGTGGCCTTCGGGAAGCCCATGAAGTCGTGGTAGAAGTCGAAGGTCCTGCGGTCGACGGTGAGCCTGCGCCGCTGGCTGGGACGGCGCGGCCGTCCGCCGTCCGGCTCCTCGTCGTACCAGCCGTAGGCGTTGCCCATGTCGGCTCCGGTGCTGAAGACGCCGCCCGCGCCGCGCAGGAGCACGACCTTGACGTCGTCGTCGCCCGCCGCCGCGTCGAGGGCCGCCCCCAGCTGACGGCGCATGGCGGCGTCATAGGAGTTGCGGCGCTCGGCGTTGTCGAACGTGATCTTCGCGATCCCGGTCGTCTCGTCCCGCTCCAGCAGGATCCGTTGGTCGCCCAAGTGACTCACCCTTCCAGGGATCGGTCCTTCACGGTGTCGGGGGTGCCCGCGAGCCTGGCCTTGAGCGCGGGCAGGTCGAGCTTGCCGCTGGACATGGTCGGCACCTCGTCGTCGCGCAGGAGAAGCAGGCGCCGCGGCACCTTGTAGGCGGACAGGCGGGAGCGCAGGCCGGCGCGGAGGGCGTCGGGGTCGACGGGGGCGTGGCCCGCGGGGACGCGCACGGCCGCGGCCACGATCTGGCCCCGCGTCTCGTCGTCCACCCCGACGACATGGGCGGTGAGCCCGGACGCCGCGAGGATGGCCGCCTCGACCTCGCGCGGCGACACGTTCGCGCCACCGGTTTTGATCATCTCGCCGCCGCGGCCGTGGAAGTAGAAGAGGCCGTCGGCGTCGGTGGTGAACAGATCGCCCGTGTGGAACCAGGAGTCGGCGTCGAAGGCCTCCGCGCGTTCGCGGCCGTAGTAGCCCTCCATCAGGAAGGGGCCGCGCAGCCACAGTTCGCCGGTCTCGCCGGGGGCGCAGTCGGCCAGCCGCACGGGATCGACGACGCGGGCCTCGAATCCCGGGGCGGGCCGGCCGAACGAGCCGCGCCGGTGCTCCGGCTGGTCGTCCTCGTCGGCGCTGAGCAGGCACACGCTCCCGGTCTCGGTCATGCCGAGCATGTTGTGGCGCAGCTCGGGGTCGGCCGGGCGGACGCCACCGGGCAGGATCGGCCACAAATTGCCCCGGCGGATCGAGGTGAGGTCGCGCCGGGCGAAGGAGGGGTCCGCCGGTAGGTGGGCGACCGACGCCGCGAACCCGTTGACGAGCGTCGGCCGGGTCCGCTCCAGGACGTCGAGGACCCCGGCTGCGTCGGGGGCGTTCGAGCAGACCAGGGTCCCCCCGGCGAGGACCGTGCCGAGCAGGACGAACGCGAAGCCGCCGATCCAGAAGAACGGCGAGTTGGAGAAGCAGACCTCGTGCTCGTCGATCCGCCGGATCGCGTTGAGGTTCGCCATGTGCCTGATCAGCGGCCCGTGCAGATGGACGACGCCCTTCGGGGAGCTCGTCGAGCCCGAGGTGTGGACGACGACCATCCGGTCCGCGGGCCGCACGGCCGCCTCGACCCCGGCCAGGAGAGCGTCGCCGATCCCGGCGCCGCCCGCGGTCAGCGCCGCGAGCGACAGGTCCGCGGGCACGTCCGGGCCGTCGAGGGCGACGCGCCGCAGGGCCGGCACGGCCGTCGCGCCGAACTCCGGGACGGCCTCGCGCAGCTTGGCGAGATGGTCATGCGAGCGGTGGGAGCGGGCTCCGAGCAGGATCTCGATGTCGGCGCCGCGGAGCAGGCCGCGCAGTTCGGCGGCGGTCGAGAAGGTGCTGAAGGGGAAGGTGACGGCGCCGATCCTGGCCGCGGCGAGCCAGGCCACCACGAACGCCGCTCCGTTGGGGTGGAGCAGCCCGACATGCGTTCCCTTGCCCGCGCCCGCCGCCAGCAGGGCCTTCGCCAGCTCCGCCGACCGGCGCTCCGCCTCGGCGTAGGTCAGCACCTCGTCGTCGCAGACGAGCAGCGTGTGCCCGCCCCGTTCCGCCGCCCGCGCGGCGAGCAGGGCCGGGACGGTCAGCGGAAGGCCGTCGCCCGCGTCGACGACCGCCGAGGTCACCGGCACTGCCACTTCGGATCGCGCTTCTCGACGAACGCCCGCGGACCCTCCAGCGCGTCCTCGGTCAGGTTGACCCGTTCCCGGTAGGTCTCCGCGAGGATCTCGCCCTCGTGCATCGGGAGGTCGAGGGACTTGTGGATCGCCAGCCGGGTGCCGCGGACGGCGAGCGGGGCGTTGCGGTTGACCAGCGCCGCCACCTCATAGGCCCGCTCCAGGAGCGAGGCGGCCGGGACGACCTCCGAGACGAGGCCGAGCTCGTAGGCCCGCCGCGCGTTCATCCGCTCATGCCGTCCGGTCAGGGCCATCCGCAGGGCGACGGTCCTGGGCAGCACCCGGGCCAGCCGGACCGACTCGCGGGCCGAGACCAGGCCGATGCTCACGTGCGGGTCGAAGAACTCGGCCGTGTCCGCCGCGATGACGATGTCGCTCGTGGTGACCAGGTCGAGGCCCGCCCCGCAGCACAGCCCGTTGACCGCGGTGATGATCGGCTTGGCCATCGTCCGGAACGGCGGGGTCGCCTCCTGCGGCGCCTCCCAGTGCCCGTACACCGACAGGAACGGCTCCGGGGCGATGCCCTTGCCGTCCTCGGGGATGTCGGTGACGCTCGCCCCGGCGCAGAAGGCCCGGCCGTTCCCGGTGACCAGGAGCAGCCAGACGTCGTCGTCGGCCTCGGCCCGCGCGTAGGCGGCACCGAGCTCGCGGATCATCTCGGGGGTGATGGCGTTGAGCTTGTCAGGACGGTCGAAGGTGATCGTGGCGACACGGTCGGCCACGTGGTACTGGATCGTCTCGAACTCCATGCGTCCCACTCCTTACATCGGTCGAATCCTATAGATATTTCCGAGCGAGCGTCTACACTCCGGCAGATGGCAGTGATCCAGGAGGAACCCCCCGGGCCGGACGGCCTCTGGGGTCTCGTGCGGAGGGCGGCGCGGCTGCGGCCGGACGCGGTCGTCCTGGCCGACGACCACGGCAGGTCGCTTTCGGCCCTCGCGTTCCACGACGAGGCCGAGCGCGCGGCGGCCGGACTGTGGGAGCTGGGGGTGCGGCCGGGCGAGGTCGTGTCCTGGCAGCTCCCGACGGTGCTCGAGGCCGCGGTGCTCCTCGCGGCCTGCGCCCGGCTCGGCGCCGTCCAGAACCCGGTCGTCCCGATCCTGCGCGAACGGGAGGTCGGCTTCATCGCCGGGCAGGTCGGCCCCCGGCTGCTGGTGGTGCCCGAGCGCTGGCAGGGATTCGAGCACGGCGCGATGGCCCGGAGGCTCGTGCCGCGGACGCTCGTCCTCGACCTCGGAAAGCCGCCGTCCGGGCCGGGGATCCGGCTGCCCGCCGGCGACCTCGGCGTCCTGCCCGGCCCGCCGGCCGACCCGGCGGCCTGCCGATGGATCTACTACTCCTCCGGGACGACCGCCGACCCCAAGGGCGTGCGCCACTGCGACGCCGGACTGATCGCGGCCGCTCTGGGCGCCATCGAGCACCAGCAGCGGAACCCGGCGGACGTCAGCCCGGTCGCGTGGCCGTTCGCGCACATCGGCGGCGTCTCGCTGCTCGCCTCGGTCCTGACGGCAGGCGGGCGGCTCGTGTTCTTCGACGCCTTCGATCCCCAGGCCGGTCCCGGCCGCATGGCCGCTCACCGGCCCACGATCCTCGGCTCGGCGACCCCGTTCTTCCAGGCCTTCATCGCCGCCCAGCGGCGCCACGGCGACCGGCCGCTCTTCCCCGCGCTCCGCGTCTGCCTGTCCGGCGGCGCGGCCGTGCCGGAGACGGTCAACCGGGAGGTCGCCGACGTTCTCGGCGTGCCCGGCGTGTTCGCGGCCTGGGGCCTCACCGAGTTCCCGATCGCCACCAGCGAGACACCCGCCGACCCCGGCGCCGGAACGACCGTCGGACGGCCGACTCCGGGAGTCAGCGTCCGCGTCGTCGACGGGGAGCTGCGGCTCAAGGGCCCCCAGTGCTTCCTCGGCTATGTCGATCCCGCGCTCGACGCCGACGCCTTCGACGAGGACGGCTGGTTCAGGACCGGCGATCTCGGCCATGTCGGCGGCGACGGCCGGGTCCGGATCTCCGGGCGGCTCAAGGACGTGATCATCCGCAATGCGGAGAACGTCTCGGCCCTCGACGTCGAGAACGTGGTCCTGCGCCATCCGGCCGTCACCGACGCCGCGGTCGTCGGCGTGCCCGACCCCCGCACGGGTGAGCGCGTGTGCGCCGTCGTGGTGCTCCGGTCCGGCCACGAACTCACGCTGGCGGACCTGTCCGCGCACTGCCTGGCCGAGGGCCTCGCCCGGTACAAGACCCCCGAACGGCTGGTCGTGACCACCCTGCTCCCCCACAATCCCATGGGCAAGATCCTCAAACACGAGCTCAGAGCCAGGCTCACCGCCGAGTCCGATGCTCAAAACATCTAGACCTTTAAGGAGGGCCGGTGACGCGGGCGATCCCCGCGCGCTCCTACAGGGCCGACATGGCGCGCAGACGGTCGGCGATCGCCTCGCGGACGAGGTCGGACCGCGGGGCGCAGAGATCGAACCCGTGCGCCGCGCCGGGCCGGACGTGCAGTTCGACCGGAACGTGCGCGGCGGTCAGCCGCTCGGCGAAGTCGAGGGTCTGGTCGCGGACGATGTCCAGTTCGCCGACCTCCAGATAGGTCCTGGGCAGGCCCGACAGGTCCTTCGCGCGGGCGGGCACCTGGTAGGGGGTGGCCTCGCGCTCCCGATCCGCACCGCCGAGGATCAGCCTCCACGCCAGGTCGTTCAGCTCGTGCGTCCACTGGGTGCCGAGCCCCCGCGAGGCGCACGGCGCGGTCCCGCGGTCGTCGAGCATCGGATAGACCAGCATCTGGAGGGCCAGTTCCGGGCCGCCGGCGTCGCGGGCGAGCAGGGCCGTCCCCGCCGCGAGCGCGCCGCCGGCGCTGTCGCCCGCGATCCCGATCCGCGCGGGGTCGAAGCCCAGGTCGGCGGCGTACTCGGCCAGCCAGGCCAGGGCGGCGTGGCAGTCCTCGACCGGGCCGACCTCGGCCCCGGCGGGTGCGGGCCGGTAGCCGACGGCCGCGACCGCGACGTCGGCGCCCAGCGCGTAGCGGCGGCACATGGTGTCGCAGTCGTCGAGCTCGCGGTCGAGCAGGCCGGCGCCGTGCACGTAGAGGAGCACGGCACGCGGATAGAGGCCGGCCTTCCGGTAGATCCGCAAGGGGAGCGGGACGCCGTCCTCCGCGGGGACGTTGTACCGGTCGACGGTCACCCCCCTGCCCGGGGGCGCGGGCGGCCCGTGCATGAGGTCGAGGAGTTCGTGGATCGCGTGCCAGTCGCGGCCGGCCCGCATCTCCGACAGGTCGGTGGCGGGCCCTCGCACCCGCAGGACCGTGAGGATCTCCTCGTCGAGCTTCATCACTGGATTCTCCGCTCCGCCCGCCCGCACCGCCTGGCAGGGCAAAGTCTGGAACGAGGGTTCTCTCGTGTCAAGGCGTGATTCATCATTATGAACGAAGGTTCAGTCTGTTGGTCGCCGGGTCATCCGGCCCGGTAGGCTGTTCGCCGACGCACCTGGAGAGCGGACGAACGAATGAGCCAGCGCAGTCTGCGGGAGCAGCGCAGAGAGCAACGACGGGCCCTGAGCCGCGACCAGATCCTGGACGTCGCCGAGCAGGTCTTCGCGCGCAAGGGGTACCACGAGGCCTCGTTGCGGGAGATCGCCGAGCTGGCGGAGTACTCGGTCGGCGCCGTCTACGGGTTCTTCACCGGCAAGGAGGACCTCTACCAGGCGATCTTCCTGCGCCGGCGCGCGGACTTCGTTCCCGGAATGAGCGAGATCATCGGTTCCGGCCTGCCGGCGGACCAGCAGCTCCTGGCCCTCGCCGAGTGGCAGGTCGAGTTCTTCCGCATCCATCCGGAGTTCGGGCGGCTGGTCCTGCGCGGCGGCGCGATCGTCACCCCGCTGGCCGACCCCGCCGAGGGCAGCCACCTCCTCGACGACTTCCGGCGCTCCCTCGACGTGCAGGCCGACCTCTTCCGGCGAGGCCGGAACGAGGGCGTCCTGCGGGAGGGCGATCCGCAGCTGCTCGCCCGGATGTTCTCCGGCCTGGTCAGCGCGTTCCAGGCCACCGAGCTCGCGACGGCGGGACCGGACCGGGCCCCGATGCCGCTGGCGATCCTGCTCGAGTCCGTCAGCGCCGCTTTCATCGTCCAACCGGCCCGCTGACGCCCCGGACCCCGGCCGCACGGGGCTCTTGTGCCCGGTACTGAACTGCGGTTCACTCTACTGAGATAGCCGTTCATCTCGCAGGCCGGCCGCACCCCCCGAGGAGCACCGTGGACGCCGCAGACATGATCATGATCAGCGTCGACGACCATGTCGTCGAGCCGCCGGACCTGTTCTCCGGCCATCTGCCCGCCCGGTACATGGACGCGGCCCCGAAGGTCGTCAAGCAGAAGGACGGCTCGGACGTCTGGACCTTCGGCGGATCGATCATCCCCAACATCGGCCTCAACGCCGTGGCCGGCCGGCCGAAGGAGGAGTACGGCATCGAGCCGACCGCCTTCGACGAGATGCGTCCCGGCTGCTACGACATCGACGAGCGCGTCAAGGACATGAACGCCGGCGGCATCCTGGCGTCGATGAACTTCCCCTCCTTCCCCGGCTTCGCCGGCCGCCTGTTCGCCGCCGACCCCGACAAGGACCTGGCGCTCGCCGTCCTGCGCGCCTACAACGACTGGCACATCGACGAGTGGGCCGGACGCCATCCCGGCCGCATCATCCCGATGGCCCTCCCGATCCTCTGGGACGCCGAGGAGTGCGCCCGGGAGATCCGGCGCGTGGCCCGCAAGGGCTGCCACTCCGTGACGTTCACCGAGAACCCCTCGACGCTCGGCTTCCCCAGTTTCCACAACGACTACTGGGACCCTCTGTGGCGGGCGGCGTCGGAGGAGAACGTCGTCATCTCCATCCACCTGGGCTCGTCCGGCCGCCTGTCGGTGACCTCACCCGACGCACCCGTCGACGTCATGATCACGCTTCAGCCGATGAACATCTGCCAGGCGGCCGCCGACCTGCTCTGGTCGCGGGTCATCAAGAACTTCCCCGACGTCCGCTTCGCCCTGTCCGAAGGCGGTACGGGCTGGATCCCCTACTTCCTGGACCGCGTCGACCGGACCTACGACATGCACCGGCTCTGGACCGGCCAGGACTTCGGCGGGCGGCTGCCCAGCGAGGTCTTCCGCGAGCACTTCCTGACGTGCTTCATCTCCGACCCGGTCGGCGTCATCCTGCGCGACATGATCGGTATCGACAACATCGCCTGGGAGTGCGACTACCCGCACTCCGACTCCTCCTGGCCGAACGCCCCCGAGGAGCTCGCCGCGGTCGCCGCCGGGGTGCCCGACACCGACCTCGACAAGATGACCTACCAGAACGCGATGCGCTGGTACTCCTTCGACCCGTTCGTGAACGGCCGGACGAAGGAGAACGCCACCGTCGGGGCGCTGCGCGCCGAGGCCGGCGATCACGACGTCGCCGTCCGCCCGCGCGACAAGGGCCGCTTCGAGAAGTCCGTGGGCCTCGAGATCGGCGAGATGGTCAGGAAGGCGACGACCTGAGACGGGTCAGCCGGCGGGCTCAGACCCTAGGCTGCCCTCGAACATCCCGCGCCGCTCGAACAGCTCCACCACGAGATCGCCCTGCCGGCGCAGCAGGACCGCGTACTCCCGCTCGGCGATCTCGGAGTAGCCGCGGGAGATCGCGGCCACGATCGCCCCGGTCCCGGCCCGTACGACCTTCTCCGAACCCGGCACGAGCTCGAAGAAGTCCCCCGGCACGATGTCGGTCATCTGGCGGAACACCGTGCGGAGCCGGGGCGAGCCGGCCCCGGCGATGACCGTGCCGTGGAATTCCCGGACGAGCCGGGAGAGCTCGGCCGTGTCCCTGGTCCTGGCGATGCGCTTCTGCAGGGCCTCGAGCGGTTCGGCCAGCGCGATGCCGCGGCGCTCGACGGCCCGCCGTACCGCGAAACCGAAGAAGAGCCCGTTGAGCTCGTAGTGATCGCGGATCGAGGGCTCGTCGAGCATGTTCACGTAGGCGCCGCGGTGGGCGATCTGGGTGACCCAGCCCTCGTGCTCCAGCGCGATGAGCGCCTCGCGGACGGGGATCCGGGAGACACCGAGCGTCTTGGCGATCGCGTCCTGCGGGACCCTCTGGCCGGGCCTCAGCACGCCGTCGAAGATGAGCCTGCGGACGTAGATCCGGACCTGCTCACCGCTGCTCAGCCTGGCGAGGCTCTCTCCCGGAAGCGGAGCCGGGCCGTCGTCCGCGGACATCGGGCCCGAGCTCTCCTGCCGTCGTGCGATCGGTCTCACTTCCTCGCCTTGGAACGTCCGGCGCCTGGCCGACTCCAGCAGAATAAGATATCAGATCTGCTCTTTCAGATGATCTCCAGGACCATCGCCGAGCCCATGCCGCCGCCCGCGCACATGGACACGCAGCCGAGGTTCCGGCCGCGCCGCCGCAGCTCACCGATCATGGTGACGGCCATCCGGGCCCCGGTCGCGGCGATCGGGTGACCGAGCCCGCAGCCGCTGCCGTTCACGTTGACCCGGTCGTGGTCCAGGCCCAGGGCACGGCCGCAGGCGACGGCCACCGTCGTGAACGCCTCGTTGATCTCGAACAGGTCGATGTCGGAGACCTTCATCCCGGCCCGGTCGAGCGCCTTGGGCACGGCCAGGGCGGGGGCCAGGCCCGTCCGCTCGGGTTCGACGCCGACCGAGGCCCAGGAGACGATCCGGGCGAGCGGGGTCAGGCCGTGGGCGCGGGCGTAGTCGTCGGAGACCACGGCGACCGCCGCGGCGGCGTCGTTGAGGCCCGCCGCATTCCCGGCCGTGATGACGGCCCCGTCCAGTTCCGGGTGGAGGAGCCGCAGCCCCGCGAGGCTCTCCGCGGTGCTGCCCGCGCGGGGGTGCTCGTCGGTGTCGAAGACCCCCCCGCCCGGGAGGTCCACGGGGACGATCTCGGCGGCGAAGTGGCCGTCGGCGATGGAGCGGGCGGCGCGCAGATGCGAGTGGAGCGCCCAGTGGTCGGCGTCGGCGCGGCTGATCCCGGCCAGCCGGGCGGTGTTCTCGCCGACCGTCACGGACATGTCGAAGGCGGGCGCGCCGGGCGTCTCCGGGTGGCTCGGCGACATCCACCTCCGGTAGTCACGGGCCGAGGCGGGCGTGGACTTGAGGGTCTGGGGCATCGAGCTGAGGCTCTCGGTGCCGCCCGCGACCACGACCCGGTCCATGCCCGAGCGGATCGACCCGGCCGCGATCTGGAGGGCGCTGAGCCCGGCGGCGCAGTGACGGTTGTCGGCCATCCCGGGGATGTGCGGCAGCCCCGCCTCGACGGCGACGTACCGGGCGATGACCCCGCCGCCCTGCAACGACTCGGCGAGGACGAGGTCGTCGATGTCCGCGGCGGGCAGCCCGGCCCGTTCGATGACGGCGGTGACCGCCGTCCTGGCCAGCTGGAAGGCGTCGACGTCGACCAGCGAGCCCTTGTTCGCCTTGCCGATGGGGGTCCGCGCGACGGCGACGATCACTGCTTCGGGCATCGGATTCCTCCGGGGGTCGTGGCCTGGGGTCAGCGGGGCGCGAAGCGCTGGCCGCCGTCCAGCCGGATGGTCTGGCCGTTGAGCATGGGGTTCTTCACGATCGCCTCCGCGAGCATGGCGTACTCGCTCGGCAGGCCGGCGCGGCGCGGGAACGCCGCGTCCTTGGTGAGCTCGGCGATGATGCTGTCGGGCGCGCCCTCCAGCAGACCGGTCGCGAACAGGCTCGGCGCGATCGCGAGGACACGGATGCCCAGGCTGCCCAGGTCGCGGGCCATCGTGAGGCTCATCCCGGCGATCCCGGCCTTCGCCGCGGTGTAGGAGACCTGGCCGACCTGGCCTTCGAAGGCCGCGATCGAGGAGGTGTTGATGATGACGCCCCGCTCGCCGCCCTCGTCGGGATCGTTCTTGCTCATGCTCCAGGCCTGGAGCCGGTTGAGGTTGAAGGTCGCGACGAGGTTGAGCTCGACGATCCGGCGGAACTCCGCCAGGGGCAGCGGGCCGTCCCGGTTGATGGTCCGCTTGCTGACGGCGCCGCCCGCGGTGTTGACCGCGATGTGCAGGGCGCCGTGCGCCTCCAGCGCCTCGGCCAGGGCCGCCTCGGTGCCCTCGGCGTCGGTGACGTCGCAGGGGTGGAAGGTCGCCGTGCCGCCCAGGGCCGCGGCGGTCTCGGCGCCGCGCCCCGCCGGCAGGTCCAGGATCGCGACGGTGGCTCCGCCCGCCGCGAGGGCCTCCGCCGTGGCGCGTCCCATGCCCGAGCCTCCGCCCACGACGACGGCGGCCTTCTTGTTCACGTCCACGTGGCATCTCCGCTTCTCGATGCGATTATGAAAATTATATATATCATCAAATCTATATATCGGAGCGCAGGAGCACGGCCCCGGCCGGGGTCAGCCCGCCGCTGGTCATGTCCGGCTCACCGTCCGCGCCTGACCTGGCTGAAGGGGATGTCGCGGTCGGGGGCGGGCTCGCGGGGCATGCCCAGGAGCCGCTCGCTGACGATGTTCCGGGCGATCTCCGTGGTGCCGCCGCCCAGGCTCGCGCTCTGCCGGGACAGGAAGCCGATGCCCGCCCTTCCCTGGAGGCCGGGGTCGCCCCAGGCGCCGGTCGCCGCCCCCGCTCCCGCGATCTTGAGTGCGAGGTCGTCGTTGAGCTGGGCGGACTCGGCGGCCAGCAGCCGCAGGAGCGACGACGCCGCCAGCGGCAGGACGCCCGACTCCATCGCCCGCACCACGCGGGCGGCCGTCTGCCGCTGGACCGCGCTCAGGGCCAGGGCCTCCCCGACCATCTCGCGGACGGCCGGATCACCGGCGAGGCCCGCGGCTCGTGCGACGTCGACGGGGGCGACCTTCGGCAGCATCCGTGGTCTGCCCCGGCCGCTGGTGTAGGGCGATCCGCCGCCCAGGGAGTTGCGCTCGTGGAAGAGCTGCCGGGAGGCGACGGTCCAGCCGCCGCCGACCTCCCCGACGACCGCCGAGTCCGGCAGCACCACGTCGTCGAAGAACTCCTCGCAGAACTCGCGCGACCCGCTGACCATGCGGATGCGGTTCATGGTGACGCCCGGGGCCTTGGCCGGCACGAGGAACATCGTCAGGCCCTGGTGCTTGGGGACGTCCCAGTCGGTGCGGGCGAGGCACAGCCCCCAGTCCGCGGCGTAGGCCGAGGTGCTCCAGGTCTTGGCGCCGTTGAGGATCCAGTGGTCGCCGTCGCGGTCGGCGCGGGTGGTCAGGCCCGCCAGGTCCGATCCGCCGCCCGGCTCGGACAGGAACTGGCAGAGCACCTCGTCGCCGCGGATCGCCGCGCCGATCCGGTCCCGCTTCTGCTCCTCGCTGCCCACGTCGAGCAGGGTCGCGGCGCAGATCGCGAACGTCGGGATGTTGAGATGCAGCGGCATCTCGTAGTCCTGGCTCTCGTCGTTGAACGCCTCCTGGTGGGCGGGCGTGAGGCCGAGGCCGCCGTAGGCGCGCGGGAAGCAGATCCCGGCGAAACCGCCCTCGTACAGCCGCTTCTGGAGTTCACGGGCGGCCAGCCATTCGTGGACGTCGTCGTCGACCAGGGCGGGCGGCCGGACGTCCCTCGGCTCCATGTTCGCCGCCAGCCAGGCCCGCGCCCTCAGGCGGAAGTCCTCGACGCTCTCGGTCGTGCTCTCGGTCATCGCGGATCAGGTCCTTCGCGCTCGAAAGGGTCGGGGGCTCAGAGGGAGGCGAGGTCGGCGAGGCGCAGCCGGTGGTCGCGCGGTGTCCCGTACAGCGCCTGGTTCAGGATCGCCCGCCGCAGGTAGAGGTGGAGGTCGTGCTCCCAGGTCACCCCGATGCCGCCGTGCAGCTGCACACAGTCCTGGAGGATCACCAGGGACCGCTCGCCGACGAAGGACTTGGCGACGCTGACCGCCTCCGCGGCGTCCGGTGCGGCGGCCTGCACCGCGGCGGCCGCCGCCTGGGTCGTGGCGTGGCAGGCCTCCACCCAGGTGCGCATGTCGGCGAAGCGGTGCTTGAGCGCCTGGTAGGAGGCGATCGGACGGCCGAAGGAGTACCGGTCGCCCGCCCACTGCAAGGTGCGGGCGAAGACCTGGTCGAGGATGGCGCAGACCTCCGCGCACTGGACGACGCAGGCGATCTGGAGCTGCCGTTCCAGCACCCGCCCGGCGCCGGGCGCCCCGACCATGGCGGCGGCGCCGACCCTGACGCCGTCGAACCCGACCTCGCCGAACGACCGGCTCAGGTCCAGGGACCACTGCGGGGAGACCTTGACGCCCGCGGCGCCGGCCGGGACCAGGAACTGGGCGAGGCCCTCCGGCGTCGCGGCCGTGACCAGCAGCAGATCGGCCCGGTCGGCTTCCTCGACCCGGTCCTTGACGCCGTCCAGGACATGACCGTCACCGTCCGGCGTCGCGGTGACCCCTGGCTCGTCCGGCGACCACTGGCGGCCCGGCGTATGAACGGCCCAGCTCGCGACGCTCTCCCCGGTGACGAGCGCCTCGATCTCGATGGCGTGGTCGGGGCCGGTGCCGTGCGCCTCGACCAGCCCGGCGAGGACGACGTTCACCGGCAGGAGCGGCCCGGGGGCCAGTTCGCCGCCCAGTTCCTCGGCCAGCAGGCCCAGGTCGCGCACCCCCTCCCCGGAGACGCTGCCGCCGCCGAGTTCCTCCGGCACGAGGGCGGCGGCCCAGCCCAGCTCCGCGCCCTCCCGCCACCATTCGAGGCTCCAGCGCGGTTCACCCTCCTTGAGCCCGCGCAGCCGTTCCAGGGAGTGCTCCCGCCGGAGGAGCCCCCTCGCCGCGGTCTGGAAGAGCTTCTGATCCGGCGAAAGCGCCAGCTCCATCGAGACTTCCTCTCACCGTTTCCCTCACGCCATCAGGCGCGAGAGGTTGCCGCCCATGATCTTGGCCTGGTCCGCCTCGGGCAGCCCGGCCAGGTCGTCCACGTAGGAGATCGGGTCGGCCAGGCCCTCGGGATGGGGGTAGTCCGAGCCGAACAGCACGCGGTCGACCCCCATCAGGTCCACCAGGTGCGCCATGTCCTCCTCCCAGAACGGGCTGATGTGGACATTGCGCCGGAGCACCTCGACCGGGTCCTCGGCGAACTGGTGCGGCATCTTCTTGTGGACGTTCGCCAGCCCCTTGATCAGCGGCTCGACCCAGGAGGCGCCGTTCTCGACGACCGCGATCTTCAGGTCGGGGAAGCGGGACAGCGCGCCGTGGCAGATCATCGACCCCACCAGGTCCTCGATCGGCCGCCACTGCGACAGGCTCCGGAACGGGCTGGGCTTGAAGGGGAGGTACTCGCGCGCGTTGCCCTCGTGGTCGTTGACGTACCGCTCGTAGCCGCTGTCGGAGGCGTGGAAGGCGACGAGCGTCCCGGTCTCGACCACCCGCTTCCAGAACGGGTCGAACTCCGGCAGCGCCATGGACCGCGATCCGCCCGGCCCCGGCACCGGCGCGGGCCGGATGAGCACGACCTTCGCGCCGTTCTCGACGCACCAGTCCAGCTCCTCGATCGCCTTCTCCACGATCGGCAGGGTGATCACGGGTGTGGGGAAGATGCGGCCCTTGTGGCCGAACGACCAGGTCTCCAGCATCCACCGGTTGAGCGCGTGGATCACCACATGGGTGAGCTCGGGGTCGTCGCGCATCCGCTCCTCGACGAGGCTGGCGAGGGTGGGGAACATCAGGGCCCGCTCGAGGCCCATCTCGTCCATCAGTTCCAGGCGCGCGGCAGGGTCGCGGAAGGCGGGGATCGCCTTCATCGGCTTGCCGAAGATCTCGCGGGCGCTCTTGCCCTCGGGGTTGCCCCGCCGGAAGTAGTCCTCCTGCGCGCCGGGACGGGCGACGACCTCGAAGGTCGGGTTGGGGATGAACTCGCTGATCCGGCCCCTGATCGCGATCTTGGTGCGGCCGTTGACGTTCACGTACTGGACGGCGTTCCCGTAGCCCTCGGGGAGGTACTTCGTCAGCGCCTCCTCGGTCTCGTAGAGGTGGTTGTCGGCGTCGAAGACGGGATAGGGCAGTTCTCGGGACGGCATGGGTCTCCTCACAGGATGGCGCCCTGCTCCTTGTGGGCGGCGATCTGTTCCCAGGACAGTCCCGCGGCGAGCAGGATCTCCTCGGTGTGCTGGCCGTGCTCGGGTGCGCCCGTGGGGACGACCTGGACCTCGTCGAACTGCACCGGGTTGACCGGCATCGCGAACTCGGTCCCGTTGACGGCCGTCACGGTCGGGACGTAGCCGTTCGCGCGGACCGCCGGGTCGTCCACGATCTCTCCCGGCGACTGGAGCACGCTCCACGCCCCCGAGAGCCCGGACAGCGCGGTCGTCCACTCCTCCAGCGTGCGCCCGGCGAAGACCTCGTCCATGGCCGTGACGATGAGGGCACGGTTCCGGTAGCGGTCGGCGTCGGTGCCGAACCGCTCGTCGTCGACGAACTCCGGCAGGCCGATCACGCGCATGGCCTCGGCGAAGTACCGGCCCATCTGCAGCATCATCAGCGTGATGTGGCGGCCGTCCTTCGTCCGGTAGTTGCCGACCAGCGGGTTGGGCCGGTCGGCGCGGGAGGTCTTCCTGACCTCCCGGGACTCCATCAGGCCCGCGGTGACGATGTCGGGGCCGATGTTCCAGGCGCCCAGCGCGACGAGGGACACGTCGACGACCGAGGGCCGTCCTGTGGTCGCCCGCTTGTACAGCGCCGCCGCGACCCCTCCCGCGATGGTGAGACCGCCCATGACGTCGCCGAACGCGGGCCGGGGGCTCACCGGCTCGTCGCCCGGCCCGGTGAGGGCATGGGCGATGCCGCCGCGCGACCAGTAGGAGACCCCGTCGTATCCGGGACGGTCGGCGTCGGGGCCCCGCGATCCGTGCGCCGATCCCCTGACATAGATGATGGAGGGATTGGCCGCGCGGATGTCCTCGAGGTCGATCCCCAGCCTGGCCCGCATCGAGGGCAGGTAGTTGGTCAGGAACACGTCGCTCCGGGCCGCGAGCTCCCGGACGACCTCGCGGCCGCCGGGCGTCCTGAGGTCGACGCCGATGGACTTCTTGCCGCGGTTGGGCAGTTCGGTCATCGGGTTGATCCCGCCCCGGCCGGTCGGCACGAAGCCCAGCGAGGACAGCCCGCGCTGGGGGTCGCCGCCCTCGCGGGGCTCGAGCTTGACGACCTCGGCGCCCCACTCGGCGAGGACCGCCCCCGCCGCGGGGACGAACGTCCACGCAGCGACCTCGAGGACCTTCACCCCCGCCAGCACATCGTTGACCACGCCCTCGGATTCGGTCATCGCGCGTCCTCGCTTCCGGGTCGCCGCATCGGTTCCTCCAGGTGATGGGGTGGGTCCTCGTCCGCTCGTCCGGGGGTGGCCAGGCCGTCGAGGTCGCGGGAGCTGAGCTGCCCGGCCCTCAGCGGCAGGATCGCGAAGGTGAGGGTGGCGATCGCGGCGAGCACGTCCCGGCCCACGTCCCGGACGTCGACCTGCACCACCACCAGGGACCGGCCCCGCCGCAGCACGCGGGCCACCGCGAGCGCCGGGCCGACGGTGACGGCGGACAGGAACCGGAGGTTCATGTCGGCGGTGGCCGCGCTGTCGCGCTCGGCCAGGCCCTGTCCGACCGCGCGGCCTGCGGTCACGTCGACGAGCGTCGCGAGCAGGCCGCCCTGCAGGCCACCGCGGTTGTTCGTCACCCGGGGCGTGAGCGGGAGCGCCATCGCGAGGTCCGCTCCGGGCACGTCGACGTCGTACATGGCCAGGTGGCCGAGAACATGACCGTCGTGCTCGTAGCCGACCTCGCCTCGATGTCCGTTGACACCGGTCGTCATCAGGCCTCCCCGCCGTTCACCCGCCATCAGAAGTGTATATTTCATACTTTAGGTTCCTAAAGATAGGTAAGATAGCGGACCATGGTCAAGGACATCAGGGCACTGAAGGACGACCCGGAGGCCTACGCCGCCGAGCTGAAGCGCCGCTGGACGGGCCTGCTCAGCTACCGCTACATCGGGCGCAACCACGGCGCCATGAACACCGGTCCCGCCGACGACACCGTCACGCTCCGCCGCGACATGCGCAACGCCGCGGGCGGCCTCCTGGTCGCGCCGCTGTCCATCAGCGCGCCGGAGGGCGGTGTCGGATCCGACCTCGTCACGGTCCCCAACCCGGTCATCCACTGCTGCCAGATCCTCGACGACGCCAGCGACGTCCGGCGGATCGAAGTCGTGGAGTCGGAGGTCCTCAGGTCGGGCACGCGCATGGGCTACAGCCGGTCGAAGATCGTCGACGCGGACGACCACGATCGTGTCATCGCCCTCACCGAGGGCCAGGGCGTCCGGATCGGCGCGCCCCCCGAGGGGCTCGTGAAGATGGACGAGGCCAAGCTGGAGATCGTCGACTCCCCCGCCCTGCCGCCGCTGTGGGAGGCGTTCGGAGCCGTCCGCCGCGACGACTCCCACTGGACGCTCCCCCCGCTGTCCGACGCGTTCGCCTCCCCCGACGCCGCCCTGCACATCGGCCCGCAGCACGTCCTGCTGGAGACGGCCGCGATGGACCTCGCCGCCGGGCTGGCGGGCACCGACCGGCTCCAGATGCGGACCTGGCACGTCATGTTCCTGGCCCGCGGCAAGACCGGCCCCTTCCGCGTCGACGGGGAGGCCCTGCCGGGAACGGGCGGAAGGATCGGGGTGAGAATGACCCTTCACGACGAGGGCGCCGGCGACCGCATGGTCACCTCGGCCTCAGCGCTCCTGGAACTCTTCGCCTGAACACGGAAAGGCACTTCTCATGGCCGGCTCCCCCACCTTCCACCTCTTCCTCCCGCAGATGCGGATGCCCGTCGAGGCCATCGTCGAACGGGCGCTGGCGGCGGAGGCCGCCGGTTTCGAGGGCATCGCCTTCATGGACCACCTCGTCCCGCCGCTGGCCGCCGAGCACGACATGTGGGAGGCGATGACGATCGCCGGCTGGGTCCTCGCCCGCACCAGCACCCTCACGGTCGGCCATCTGGTCCTGTGCGACGCTCTCCGCCACCCCGCCGTCCTGGCCCGCCAGGCCGTCACCCTCGACCACGCCTCCGGCGGCCGCTTCGAACTGGGCATCGGCTGGGGCTCCACCCCCGAGGAGCTGGAGACCTTCGGCGCGGGCTCCACCGCGGCCCGCGACCGCGTCGACCGTCTGGCGGAATCACTGACCGTCCTGCGCGGCCTGTGGACCGGCGAGCCGGTCGACCACAAGGGCACGTATTTCACCCTGAACGACGCCCGCCAGCTCCCGGTCCCCCTCGACCGGATCCCGATCACGATCGGCGGGGTCGGCCGCCGCACCCTGCAACTCGTCCAGGCCCACGCCGACTGGTGGAACATCCCCCTGCACGAGCTCTCCCGCCTGGACGACCTCCGCCCCCACGCCGGCAAGACGAAGATCTCCGCCCAGGTCATGGTCGTGCCCCTCCCCTCCGAAAGCGCCCGCGCCGAGGCCACCGCCCGCTTCCAGCGCCGCTTCGGCACCACCCGCATCGCCGAGACCGCCGTCATCGGCACCCCCGCCGAGCTCACGGCCCACTTCCACGCCCTCCACGCCCAGGGCATCGACCGCTTCTACCTCTGGTTCGCCGACTTCGCCCCCGTCGAGACCCTCACCGCCTTCTCCTCCGTCATCGGCTCCTCGTAAAGCGTCCTCGCTCAGCCGACCCGCATGCCTCCGTGGTCGGCGGCCCGGGCGCAGAGCTCCGCCAGCTCCCGGACGTCACCGGTGAGCCCGTCGGGGATCCCGTCGACGTAGTTGCGGTACTCGGCGAGGATGTACTCGCCCTCGCGTCCGCCGAGCAGCCGCGCGATCTCGCGGCACTCCTCAGGGGTGACGATCCGTCCGCCGTTGGACTCGAACTTGCTCATCTGGACGACACTCTCGTCTCCGGCGAAGGTCACCGCCAGGCGGAGCACCTCCCGCAGGTCCACCATCGCGCCACCCGGGATCGACAGATTGCCTCCGCTGCCGTCCGCGCACCTGAACGTGTATCCCATCGTGCCTCCCTGACCGTCCCGCCGATTCTCCCGGTCCCCGGAGCCCGGCCTCCAGGGACCGGAGTCCCCACCCGCCGGGGCGGGCCCGGGCCTTCTTTCGGCCGGTTCGGCACTTCGGGGAGGAGCCGTTCGGCAGCGGACCGCTGTGGCTGGAACATCACTTCACGATAGATTTCCGCCATGGCGGTTCATCGTGTCGCGGTCCTCGCCCTGGAGGGCGTGGTTCCTTTCGACCTGGGCATTCCGCTGCTGGTGTTCGGGCGGCGGGAGTCCACCCCGTACCGGACGACGTTGTGCGCGGAGGCCCCGGGCGAGGTGAGGACGGCGGCGGGCTTCACCATGCGGGTGGACAGCGGCCTGCACGTGGCACGCCGGGCGGACACGATCATCGTGCCCGGCTACGCGCTGGACGCGCGGCCGTCACCGGCGGTTGCGGACGCGCTGGCCAGGGCGCATGACCGGGGCAGGCGGATCGTGTCGATCTGCACCGGGGCGTTCGCGCTGGCGGCGGCCGGAGTCCTGGACGGCCGGGAGGCCACGACCCACTGGCGCTACGCCGATCGGCTGGCCGGGGAGTTCCCCCGCGTCCGGGTCAGCCGCGACGCCCTCTACGTCGACGGGGGCGCCGTGCTGACCTCCGCCGGCTTCTCGGCCGGCATCGACCTGTGCCTGCACATCGTCCGCACCGACTGCGGATCCCGCGTCGCCAACGACATCGCCCGGGACATCGTCGCCGCACCGCATCGCGGGGGCGGCCAGTCACAGTACATCGAGCGAAGCGTTCCGCCGGAACACGGCAGCCCGCTGGCCGCCACCCGAGCCTGGGCACTCGGCCGGCTCCAGAGCCCGCTCACCGTCGCCGACCTCGCCCGCCACGCCGGACTGTCCGACCGCACCCTGGCCCGCCGGTTCGTCGCCGAGACCGGCCTGCCGCCCCTGCAATGGCTGCTCACCGCGCGCATCGACCTCGCCCGCGAACTCCTCGAACACGAGGAACTCAGCGTCGAGCAGATCGCGAGCCGTTGCGGCCTCGGCACGGTGGCCAACCTCCGCACGCACTTCCGCCGGCTGGTCGGCACCTCGCCCTCCGACTACCGCAGAACCTTCGCCTCCTCCTAGAGCCCTCCCGCGTCAGCTGCCCCAGCGTGACCCGGCGAGCATCTGCTCCTTGAAGCGGGCGAGGCCGTCGGTGCCGCGCAGCCGCGCGATCTCCCCGGGAAGGCTCATCGGCGGGGCCTTCTCCGGACGGGCGTCGATCTGACCGCCGATCGCGTCGAACAGCTCATGCACCGTGGAGAGCCGCGGGTAGGCGTCGTGGATCAGCCGCGCGTCGTCGTCGGTGATGAACTCGCTGCCACTCGCGGTGACATCGATGGAGATGCCGCCCTTGGCCAGCGCGCACACCGTGCCGCGCCGCTCGACGATCCCCGTCGAGGTGTGCAGGGCGATCGCCTGCCAGATCGTGTCGACCGCCTGCGCGGAGAAGCCGCGAGCGTTCATGAAATCCGCGGCCAGATCCGCACCGTCCACCTCGAACCGCTGACCGCCGTTCCCGATCTCGGTAAGCCCCACATCATGCAGCACACACGCCAGGAACAACAGCTCCGGATCATAATCCGTCCCCGGCGCCACACCCCGGTGCCGACCGAGCAGCCGAGCGAACAGAAAACTACGAACACTGTGGTTGACCAGCGACTCCGACTCGATCCGCCTGATCCACTCAAGCGCCTCCAGCGCAGCGTCACTCTCGGGAAGGGCCAGCAGCTCGCGTCCAGGGACGACCGTCTCTTCACTCATACCGCCCATCCTCAGCCCGGCCGCCCCCCTTTCCAAGCGGCTGAAATGACAACAACCGATAGATTCCCGCCACCCCAAGAACCCTCCGACAGAGCCGAAACCTCACCCCACGGCTTCGCCGGCACCTCGGCCTTCCCTGTGACGACCAGAACGCAAAAGGCCTGATCATCATGATGATGATCAGGCCTTTGAGCCGAACAAACCGTCGGGACGACAGGATTTGAACCTGCGACCCCTTGACCCCCAGTCAAGTGCGCTACCAAGCTGCGCTACGTCCCGGTTTGCCTGGTCGGGCGCCGTTTCCGGCGGCCTTGCGGGCAGGAGTAACTCTAGCGTAGGTGCGGGAGTAGTGCACATCGGTTGTGGGCGGGATGATCTCGGTGGGTCAGAGGGAGGCCAGGGGTTCGCCGGGGAGGAGGTCGAGGCGGCGGAGGATGACGCCCTCGCGGAGGGCCCAGGGGCAGATCTCGAGTTCGGGGAGGTCGAAGAGGTCCAGGGTGGCGGCGGCGACGATGGCGCCTGCCAGGAGCTGGGAGGCTCTGGCGGGGCTGACGCCGGGGATCTCCATGCGTTCGGCGGCGGGGAGGGCGGCCAGGCGGTCGGTCCACTCGGTGACCGCGGCCTGGGTCAGGACCCGGGTGGCGTAGGGGCCCTCGCTGGAGGGGGCCGCGCCGGCGATGCGGGCCAGCTGCTTGAAGGTCTTGGAGGTGGCGACCGCGTGGTCGGGGCGGCCGAAGCGGGTCATCGAGCCGACGTGGGAGGCGATCTCGGTGCGGACGTGGCGGCGCAGGGCCCTGATCTCGTCGGCGGAGGGAGGGTCGGTGGTGAACCAGCCCCGGGTCAGGCGGCCCGCGCCCAGGGGGAGGGAGACGGCGGCGTCCGGCTGCTCGTCGATGCCGGTGGCGATCTCCAGGGAGCCGCCGCCGATGTCGAAGAGCTGGAGGCGGCCCGAGGACCAGCCGAACCAGCGGCGGACGGCCAGGAAGGTCAGGCGGGCCTCGTCGGCGCCGGACAGGACCTGGATCTCCAGCTGGAGGTCGGACTTGATCCGGTCAAGGATCTCCAGGCCGTTCTCCGCGTCGCGGACGGCCGACGTCGCGAAGGCGAGCGTCTCGTGGACCCCCTTGTCCTCGGCGAAGCGCACGGCCTCGGTGACGAAGCCGTGGAGCCGGTCCGCGCCCTCCTGGGACAGGCGGCGGCCGTCCTCCTCGAGGTGCTCGGCGAGCCTCAGCTCCGTCTTGTGCGAGAACGCGGGGATCGGCTTGCCCCCTTGGTGCGCGTCCATCACTAGCAGGTGCACGCTGTTGGAGCCGATGTCCAGGACGCCCAATCTCATGGTTCGAAAGTACCGAACTCCGCGTACTCGCCTGTCACAGTGTGTCCATACCGACATGCGAGGATTGCCGATCCGCGGGTATGAAGATCTCTATGAGTGATTTCGTCGTAGTCGCCAATCGTCTTCCTGTCGACCGAATCGTGGATTCGGAGGGGGTCGCGAGCTGGCGGCGCAGCCCCGGCGGCCTGGTGACGGCGATCACTCCGCTCATGCGCGGCCGGGACGGGGCCTGGGTGGGCTGGGCGGGGGCCGCGGACGAGGAGGTCGAGCCGTTCGTCGAGGACGGGCTGGCGCTGGTGCCGGTTCCCCTGTCGGGGGCGGAGATCGAGCTGTACTACGAGGGCTTCTCCAACGCCACGCTCTGGCCTCTCTACCATGACGTGGTGGCGCCGCCGGTGTACGAGCGGGCCTACTGGGACGCCTATGTGAAGGTCAACCGCCGGTTCGCGGAGAAGGCCGCCGAGGTGGCGTCGGAGGGGGCCCTGGTCTGGATCCAGGACTACCAGCTCCAGCTCGTCCCGAAGATGCTCCGCGAGCTCCGTCCCGATTTGCGGATCGGCTTCTTCCTGCACATCCCGTTCCCGCCGGTCGAGCTGTTCTGGCAGCTCCCGTGGCGCACGGAGATCCTCGAGGGCCTGCTGGGGGCCGATCTGGTCGGTTTCCAGGTCCCCGGCGGGGCGGCGAACTTCGTCCGGCTGGCCCGGCGCCTCCTGGACGTCAAGACGCAGGGCTCACAGGTCTTCCTGGACGACCGGACGGTCAGCGCCCGAGCCTTCCCGATCTCCGTGGACGTCGAGGAGCTGGCCGAGGTCATCCACCGTCCCGAGGTCCAGGAGCGGGCCCGGCAGATCCGGGCAGACCTGGGCGAACCAGGCACGATCCTCCTGGGCGTCGACCGGCTGGACTACACCAAGGGCATCGGCCAGCGTCTCGAGGCCTTCGGCGAGCTGCTGTCCGAGGGGCGGATCAAGCCGGGCGAGGCGGTCTTCGTGCAGATCGCCACCCCGAGCCGTGAGCGCGTCGAGCAGTACCAGCTGCTCAGGGACGAGATCGAGCTCCAGGTCGGCCGCCTCAACGGCGTGTACGGCCAGCTCGGCTCCCCCGTCGTCAACTACATGCACTCCTCCTTCACCCGGGACGAGCTGGCCGCGCTCTACCTCGCCTCGGACGTCATGGTGGTGACGCCCCTGCGCGACGGCATGAACCTGGTGGCCAAGGAGTACGTGGCCTGCCGCGAGGATCTGGGCGGCGCCCTGGTCCTCAGCGAGTTCGCGGGGGCCGCCGAGGAGATGAAGCGCGCCTTCCTGGTCAACCCCTACGACATCGAGGGCATGAAGCGGAAGATCATGGAGGCGATCCAGGCCTCCCCCGCCGACCGCCGCGCCCGGATGCGGATCATGCGCCGCCGGATCGTCGAGCACGACGTGGCCAAGTGGGCCGAGGACTTCCTGGCCGCCCTCCGCCGCACCTGACGGTCGGGGCTTGTCTCGACAGGCCCTAACCCGCCGCGCTCGAGGCCTGTTCGCTGATCACCTGGCGGAGGGCGGGGGCTGCGGGGCCCGCCAGCCGGGTGAGGTCGGCGATCCTGGCCTTGTTGTCGCGGCGGCGACGGCGGTCGAGGACATGCTTGAGCTCGGCGGCGGCCGACAGCGCGACCAGGGCCGCGTCGGCGGGGTCGACCCGGCCGACCGGATCGCTGAGCGCGCGGGAGACCCGTGAGGCCAGGTGCTTGCGGACCCGGGGGTCGCGCAGGGTGACCTTGGTGCGGGGGAAGAACAGCAGGACGCGGCCGGTCTCGACGCGCACCCAGCCGCCCTCGGCGAGCTGTTCCCTGACCGCACGGTGGGCGGGCTTGCCGCGGCGGCCGATCCAGGCCTTCCACTTCCTGGGCCGCCTGGCCTCGGCGACCTCGGCGAGCAGGGCCTCGAGGACCGGATCGTGGCAGGGGTGGCGGACCTCGACGACCGGCCGGCCGCGCTCGTCGGCGAGATGGCCGTTGAGGTAGAGGTCGGTGAGCGCGGCGGCGCGGACGAGCTCCCCGAGGCTGCCGGTGCGGGTCCGGCCCTTGTCGGGATCGTAGGCGAGGAGGTACAGGCGCTGGGGGAGGGTGTCGGGCAGGTTCATGACTCTTCCTCTTCGGCGGGTTCGTCACGGCTGGTACTTGGACGTCCCGGACCGCGCATCCGGCCCACTCCCGAGGGCAGCCGTCCGGCCTCGGACAGCGCCCTGCGGAGCAGGAACTCGATCTGGGCGTTGGTGCTGCGCAGCTCGTCGGAGGCCCAGCGGGCGAGTGCGTCGTGCACGGCCGGATCGAGCCGGAGGAGGATCTTCTTCCGCTCGGTGGCCATGGGTCAGCTGTAGAGGGAGCCGGTGTTGACGACGGGCTGGGCGTCTCTGTCGCCGCACAGGACGACCAGGAGGTTGCTGACCATCGCGGCCTTCCTCTCCTCGTCGAGTTCGACGACGTCGTTGTCGGCGAGCCGCTGGAGGGCCATCTCGACCATGCCGACCGCGCCCTCGACGATCCGGGTGCGGGCCGCGACGACCGCGGAGGCCTGCTGGCGGCGGAGCATCGCCTGGGCGATCTCGGGCGCGTAGGCGAGGCGGGTCAGCCGCGACTCGATGATCTCGACGCCGGCGGAGGCCACCCGGACGCCGATCTCCTCCGAGAGCCGTGCGGTGATCTCGTCGGCGTTGTCGCGCAGCGAGAGGGTGCCGGGCTCATGGGTGTCGTAGGGGTAGCTGTTGGCGATGTGCCGGACGGCGGTCTCGGTCTGGATGGCGACGAACTCGATGAAGTCGTCGACCTCGAAGACGGCGCGGGCGGTGTCCTCGACCTGCCACACCACGACGGCGGCGATCTCGATCGGGTTGCCGTCGGCGTCGTTAACCTTGAGGATGTCGGTCTCGTGGTTGCGGATCCTGGTCGAGACCCGGCGGCGCCTGGTCAGCGGGTTGACCCAGCGCAGGCCGTCGGTGCGGACGGTGCCGGTGTAGCGGCCGAGCAGCTGCAGGACCCTGGCCTCGCCGGGCGCGACGGGCGTGAGACCGCCCGCGGCGAACAGGCTGACCAGCAGCAGGAGCACGGAGAGCACGATCAGGCCGATGCCTGCGCCCACGTTGCCGTCATCGCTCTGGACGGCCCCGACGACGAAGACGGCGATCGAGACGAGGACTCCGGCGATCGCTCCGGCGAGGACGGGCCAGCCGGACGAGCCGAAGGCGATCCGCTCACGGATCTGGGGGGCGGGCATCTCGGGAAGTTCGCTCATCGGCTTCTCCTTCGTCGGTCTGATGTCTCGACTCTAGCAAAGTGATATCACTTTTACTACAGAGCAAGCGCTTGCTACTCTCACGACCATGCTGGACGGGCTGAGAGTGCTGGACCTGACGATGTGGCGGCCCGGGCCGTACACGACCCAACTCCTCGCCCAGCTCGGCGCGGACGTTCTCAAGGTCGAGCCGCCGGGCGGCGAGCCGATGCGGCTGTTCGACAAGCACTTCCGGCACCTGAACCGGGGCAAGCGCGCCCTCGTCCTGAACCTCAAGGACGACGGCGACCGGGCCCGCTGCCGGGAACTGGCCTCCGAAGCCGACGTGGTCGTGACGGGGTTCAGGCCCGGGGTCGCCGAGCGTCTCGGGATCGGGCACGCCGCGCTCAGGGCCTCACGTCCCGCACTGGTCACCTGCTCGATGACGGGCTACGGCGAGCACGGCCCCGCCGCCGACCTGCCGGGCCATGACGTCAACTACCGCGCGATGACCGGTTCGCTGCCGCAGGCCGCGGCCTCGCCCGACGCCGACGACCTGCCCGTCGCCGACATGGCCGCCGCGACGATGGCCGCCTTCGCGATCACCGCCGCGTGCTTCCACTCCCGGGCGACGGGCGAGGGCCGCCATCTCGACCTCGGCATGGCCGATGTCCTGGCCCACTGGGTCGCCACGGTTCCCCCGGCGCTCCGCCGCGACGCCGACACCGGCCCGGTCGCGGGCTACGGCGTCTACACCTGCGCCGACGGCCTCCGCCTCACCCTGGGCGTCGTGTCGGAGGACCACTTCTGGTCGGCCGTCTGCACCGCCCTCGGCCTCGGCCGTCTCGCGGACGTCCCGTTCCCCGACCGGATCGGCCGGGTGAGCGAACTGGACGCCGAGCTGGCCGAGGCCGTCCGGCGCCTGCCCAGGGACGAGGCCGTGGCCAGGCTGGAGCGGGCGGGCGCCCCGGTCAGCCCGCTGCTGTCCCGCGAGGAGATGCTGGCGCTCCCCCACTTCCGCGTCCGGGGCGTCATCGCCGACGCCCCCGACGGACCGACCGTGGGCGCCCCGGTCCGCACCGACGGCGACTCCCCCGCCCCGCCCGCCGCGGTCCCCGGCCTGGACGCCCACCGGGGTGAGGGCTGGCTCCCCCGCTGAGGCTCCGGGCTCAGATCAGTGACGGCAGCCCGTCCGCCTCGTCGGCCAGGTAGTCGCGCAGTTCGAGCGGCCACAGCTCGAGCCCGGCGAAGGACGCGCCCGTGCAGCGATGGGACTCGACGTCGTACGCGCCGCGCGAAGGATCGCCGAACTCGGGCCCGCACCGCTGGGACAGGTCCATCGACTCCAGCCGGCACAGGTAGAAGTGGTGCCGGTAGTCCTCCAGCGGCCGGTGCTCGAAGAACGTGAACACCCGGCGCAGCGGCCCGACCGTCGCTCCCAGCTCCTCCCAGACCTCCCGCCGCAGGGCCGACGGCAGATCGGGGTCGCCGTCCTCGACCCGGCCGCCGGGCGTCGTCCAGTAGGGAGCGCGGCCGGGCCTGGTGCGGCGGAACAGCAGCAGGTCGTCGCCGTCCAGCAGGAGCGCACGGGCCTTCTGGACCAGGGGCCGCGGCGGCTGCTCGTGGCCACGCAGCACGTGCCCTCGGGTGAATCCGCCGAGCTCTCCGGCCTTCTCCGCGCGCACCCGCTCCAGTTCTCCGGGCGAGAGGCCGATCAGGGCGGCGAGGGCGTGCACGACCTCCAGGAGGTCGGCGGCCTCCTCGGGGCTGCGGGAGGCGGCGAACTCGTCGGCCTCCTCGTACAGCTTGGCCTGCAGCAACCGCGGAAGCTCGGTCTCCTCCGCCACCCGGACGTCCGGAACTCCCCCGCCCGCCCGGATGCGTCCGGCGACGCCGTCGCGGATCAGCTTCTCGGCCCTGCCGCCGTAGGGGTCGTTCATCGCGATCCCCCGCGGGAGACGGGGAACCAAACAAGTGGTTGATGGGTCACGTGGTACCTTTCCGGCGCTACCGGACCCCCTGGAGGACCAATGCACCGCGTCGTCGTCACCGGGTTGGGCATCAAGAGTCCCGCAGGCAACAGCCCCGCCGAGGCGTTCGCCACAGTTCTCGCCGGAAAATCGGCCGCCGCCCACCTCCCCGCCCTCCTCGAGGCCGGCGTGCCCGTCACCTTCGGCTGCCAGGTTCCCGACTTCGACCCCGACGTCTACTTCCCCAAACACCGCAGGCGTCACCTCGACCGGCCCACCCAGCTCGGGATCGCGGCCGCCACCGACGCCCTGGCCGACGCCGGGACGCCCGACGCCGGCCGCCCTGCGGGACCTGGCACGGCGGGATCTGGCACGGCGGGATCTGGCACGGCGGGATCTGGCACGGTCCGCTGCGGCACCTATGTCGGGACGGGCGGCGCCAACATCGGCCTCACCGCCGACTTCGGGGCGCTCCCCCACGACAAGCTGCCCGTCGCCACCGTGCCGATGATCATGCCGAACACGACGGCGGCGCGCATCTCGATCAGGCACGGCCTCCAGGGCCCCTGCCTGACCTTCAGCTGCGCCTGTGCCAGCGGTTCCATCGCGATCGGCGAGGCCGCGATGGCCATCAGGTACGGGCGGATCGACCGGGCGCTGGCCGGCGGGGTCGACTCGATGCTCAACCCGTTCGCGATCGCCTCGTTCGCCCGGATCAGCGCGCTGTCGCGCCGCAACGACGCGCCGCAGGAGGCGTCCCGCCCGTTCGACCGGGACAGGGACGGCTTCGTGATGGCCGAGGGCGCGGCGTTCCTCGTGCTCGAGCGCGAGGACCTGGCGCTGATGCGCGGCGCCCGGATCTACGGCGAGGTGACCGGCTTCGCGACCGGCGCCGACGCCTCCCACATCGTCCAGCCCCTGGAGGACGGCTCGGTGGCCGCCCGGACGATGCTCGCCGCCCTGGCCGACGCCCGGCTGCGCCCCGAGGACATCGGGCACGTCAACGCCCACGCCACCGCGACCACCTACAACGACCGGGCCGAGGCCCGGGCGATCAGCGCGTGCTTCCCCGCCGGCTCGCCGCCCGTCACCGCGACCAAGGGCGTCACGGGGCATCTCCTCGGCGCGGGCGGCGCCGTCGAGGCGGTCTTCGCGTTGCTCTGCGCCGACGCGGGGCTCGTCCCTCCGACGGCGAACTTCACCGGCGGCCCCGACGCCGACGCCATCGACGTCGTCCACGCGGCGCCGCGCGAGATCGAGCGGCTCCCCGTCGTCTCGAACTCCTTCGGCTTCGGCGGACACGACGCGACCCTGGTCCTCTCCCCGCGCTGAGGAAGGTGACCAGGGCCGCGCGCTCATCGGCTAGCAGGCTCCGGCGTCGCGCCAGACCCCCCAGTCACCGGTGGTCCCGGGCTCCTCGCCCTGGGTCCACCACTGGCCGTTCCAGTTGTGCCCCTTCCAGGAGACCTTGGCGCCGCCGGTGTAGGTGGCGGTCCTGCTCCAGGCGGGGAGGGTGCACGTGCCGCCGGTGGGCGTCACGGTCGGGGTGACCGTGGGGGTCACCGTCGGCGTGACGGTCGGGGTCACCGTCGGGGTCACGGTCGGCGTCACCGTGGGTGTGGCGGTGGGGCTCGGTGTGACGACGGTGCCGCCGCGCGTGTAGTCCTGGGTGAGGCCGTAGAGGGTGCCGTTGACGTTGACGGTCCAGTTCGACGGGGTCGAGACCGGCAGGTAGTAGACCAGCGACAGGTCGACCGAGGCGCCGGGGGCGATGGCCTGGTAGGCCGGGAGCTTCAGCGAGACGCGGTGGAAGTCGCCCTTCAGGCCGCCCACGTTGGTGCCGGTGTGGTCGCTCTTCAGGATCGTCGTGGTCCAGCCCGACCAGTTGCTGATGGTGCTGGAGGTCGAGGAGGCGAAGTCGGCCTGGAACTCCGAGCCGCCGGGGATCGTCACCGCGGAGTTGTTGGTGATCTTCACCTTGGGGTTGATCGGGTAGTTGCTGTCGCCGACCGGGAAGTCCCCGAAGCCGATGGAGACGTCGAGCTTGTCGGCGGGCAGCGCGGTGTTGCTCTTGGACGCGCCGTAGGGCGAGGCGTTCTTGAACTTGTCGTACATGAGCGAGGTGAGGGTCGAGCCCGGCTCGTACTGGCCCTTGGTGGCGTTCCAGGCGTAGTCGCCCGCCAGCTCCCAGATCATCGTGCCGCCGATGCCCTTGCTGACGACGTAGTCGGCCTTGGCGGCGATGGACTGCTCGTCCTCGGTCGACAGGAAGACCTTCTTGGTGGAGTTCCACAGCCACGGGGCGACGAGCGTCGCGTCGTAGTTGCGGGTGTAGGCGCCGTCGAGGGCGGCGTTCTGGAGACCGTAGGCCGACAGGTAGTCGCCCTTGATGTTCTTCTCCAGGTTCTTGGCGTGCCACATCGGGTTGGAGCCGGCGGGGGCCTCCTTGCCCGCGTCGTCGAGGTCGTGCCAGAGGTTGTCGATGCCGGTGGCTCCGTCACCGCAGGTCGTCAGGCCCGCTCCGGCGGGACAGGTGCTCGTCGAGGAGGTGCCCCACAGGCCGTTGGCGCCGCCCGTGACGTTCTTGAAGCCGCGGGTGTAGTACGGCAGGCCGATGTTGATGCGGCCCGCGGGCATCGAGCCGCGGAAGTAGTGGTAGGCCCAGTCGGTGTTGAGGTAGCCGATGCCGCCGTACTGCGAGGTGCCGTAGACGTTCGCGGCCGCCAGCTCGGCGTCCTTGCCGTCGTCGAACAGGGCGGCGTTCGGGCCGACGTACTTGTTCCACGCCCCGTGCAGGTCGTAGCTCATGATGTTGACGTAGTCGAGGTACTGGGCGACCTGGTAGGTCTCCATGCCGCGCAGCAGGTAGCCCGACGACGGCGCGGCGATCGACAGCAGATAGTGCTCGCCGTCGGCGGCCGAGGCCCGGTCGAGCTTCTCGCGCAGGGTCTTCATCAGGGCGGCGTAGCCCTTCATCAGCACCGCGCGGCGCGGGTTGGACGCCGCCCAGTCCAGCGGGTTGCCCGAGTCCTTCATCGACGACGGGTACTCGTAGTCGATGTCGGCGCCGTTGAAGCCGTACTTGCGCAGGAACGCCACGACCGAGTCGGCGAAGGTGTCGATCCCGGCCTGGTTGACGGTGTTGTCGGCGTTGGTGGTCATCTTGTAGAAGCCGCCGTCGGTCTGGCGGGCGCCCGAGTCGTCGAAGTAGCCGCCGGTCTCGGCCCAGCCGCCGACGGAGATGAGCGTCTTGACGTTCGGGTAGAGCTTCTTGAACTTGTTGAGCTGGTTGAAGTGCCCCTTGTAGGCGAACGACGGATCCATGTCGCTGCCCGGCCACGTCATCCCCGTCGCCGGGTTGGCCGCCGTGTCTCCGCCGACGGAGATCTTGTTGGCCGCGTCGACATGGGCGAAGGCGTAGTTCAGATGGGTGACCTTGTTCCAGGGGATGTCCTTGGCCAGGTAGGACGGGGTGCCGTCCTTGCCGGTGCGCCAGGAGGTGAAGTACCCGATCACTCGGCGCTGGTGGTCGGCGCCCATCTTCTCCCGGCCCTCGGCGTCGTAGACGCTGCAGTAGGGAACAGAGACGCCGGGCGTCGTGTAGAGACCGTCGGGACGGCAGGAGGCGTCGGCCGCGGCGTTGGCACTCGGGGTGAAGGCGGCCAAGGCGCCGCCGATCAGGGACAGGGTCGCGCCGGCGACGAGCAGTTTGGCGCGTGTACGGAAGGCCATCGGCCCACCTCTCAAGATGAACGAACTCTCGGACCTGGCCCCTGGCTCCCCGCAGGGTCGGCACGAAAGTAGGCGCGTCGTAAGGGTGGCGTCAACGCTTTCTCTTAAGAAACTTTCCTTTAAGTTTGCCTTAATCCTTGAGGTGGAGAGCGATCCGGGGACAGAGGTGCGCGGCGTTCTTCGCGTGCCTGCGGAGGGCGTCCGGGACCTCCTCCCGATGCACGATCGGGTAGCCCCACTCGTCGGCGGCCAGGAGCTCGGGCAGGGTTCTCAGGCACAGGCCCGCGCCGTCGCAGGCGATGCGGTCGACGGTGAGTCTCATGCGGCCGCCCTCAGCTCGTGGGCGAAGACGTCCAGGGCGCTGGAGACCAGCCGCTCGACGCCGTCGGGATGGGCGCAGCCGCCGCGTCCGCGCAGCAGTTCCGCCCGGGCCCTGAGCCTGGGGAGGGCGCCGGGATCGAGGTCGAGGGCGTCCAGGTCGGCGGCGACCGCGGGCAGGCCGAACCGGCAGGGCCCGCACTGGCCCGCGCCCTGGGCGGCCATCCAGCGGACGATCCTGCGGGTGTCGGAGAGGCCGGAGACCGTCGCGGGCAGCACCGAGACGATGCCGGGACCGAGGACGGCCCCGCGCTCGCGCATCGCCTCCGGCTCCAGCCACAGGCTCCGCGCCCCCTGCGCGCCGATCCACGCGCCGCCGTAGCCGCCGGTCAGCACCGCCCCCGACGAGCCCGCGATGAGCGGTGCCAGGGGCGATCCCACCGGCACCTCGACCACGCCGGGACGGGCGACGGCGCCGCTGATCGTCAGGAGCAGGGTGCCGGGGGCCGCGGCCGTCCCGGCCGAGCGGAACCAGTCCGCGCCGTGCCGGGCGATCAGGCCGAGATGGGCGAACGTCTCGGCATTGGAGACGAAGATCCCCCGATCGGCCGGGCGGCGCGCGGCCGGCACCGGCCGTCCTCCCCGCACCCACCCGGCCAGCGCGGACTCCTGGCCCGACAGGTAGCGGTCGGGCCCGCGCACGACCCGGACGCCGCGCGGTCCGAGCACCCCGGCGAGACCGTCGCGGGCGACCGCGAGGACGATCTCGCGGGCACCGAGCAGTTCCGCCGCGGCGATCGCCCCGTCCGCGACGAGATGCGGCGCGTGGGTGAGCAGCCAGCCGTCCTTCTCCGACAGCGGCTCCCCCTCCATGCCGTTGACGATCACGGTCGAGCAGCCGCGGACGGAGGCCATCTTCCGGGCCGTCGGGAACCAGCCTCCGCCGCGTCCGCGCAGGCCGGAGGCCTCGACCTCGGCGAGCGTCAGCGGGCGGATCCCTCCGTTGCGCTCCGTGTGAGCGGCGTAGGAGGTGCCCGCCGCGGCCTGCATGAGCCTCATCGGTTGAGCCTTTCCTTCAGGGGTTCGACGGGGACCGGCGCCGCGGCGCGTCCGCGGCCGCTCAGCCGGAGCGCGCCCGCCGCCAGGACGGCCGCGAACGACGCGCTGACGGGGAACAGGAACCAGGGCGTCGGGGTGTCGGTGCCGATCGCCACCGCGTGGACGAGCGCGACCGGCCAGCACAGCGGGGCGAGCAGGTGGACCGCCCGCCAGGCGTGCAGCCCGAGCCTGCGGCGCAGCAGGCTCGTCACGACGAGGGCGAGCAGCAGATCGGCCGCGACGGTGCCGAGACCGGTCAGAAGCGGCCGGTAGCCGGACAGGAAGGGCACGAACCCGTCCTTCCACGCCAGCGGCACGAAGCCGTCGCCGATCGCGGCGACCACGTGCAGGGCGACGAACACGACCGACAGCAGCGACAGCGACCGGTGCAGCAGCGCGGCCCCGTAACCCGTCCGCCGCGACGCCCCCAGCAGTCCCAGCGTCATGACGGCGCTGAGCAGCACGAACGATACGATCCCGAAGACGCGGGTGGCGTACCAGAGCGTCACGCGGCCTCCCGCTCGGGCCAGCCGTTCAGCGTACGGGTCCAGCCGTCGGCGTGGACGAGCCTGGCGGGCAGCCCCCGTCCGGCGAGCCTGCGGTCGTGGCCGAGGACCAGTGTCTCGGTGGTGGCGATGTTGGCGTCCACGCAGGAGCCCGCGCTGACGGTGACCGTCCGCCACTCGCCCCTGACCGGCAGGCCGCTGCGCGGATCGACGATGTGGTTGACGACGGTCCCGTCGAGCGACCGGTGGCCGCGCACCCGCAGGCTGGACGTCGCGAGGCCGCCCGCGGCCGTCAGCCGGACGTCCTGGCCGTCGGGCAGGCCTCCGGCGGTCCTGTGGTCGTCGCAGACGCGGACCGTCCAGCCCTCGGCGGGGATCTCCCCCGCGACGGCCAGATCTCCGGCCAGGGCGACGAGCACTCCGCAGCCGGCCGCCTCCGCGGCCCGTTCCGCGGCGAGGTCGGCCGCCCAGGCCTTGCCGACCGAGCCGAAGTCGAGGCGGGCGCCCGCGGGCAGGCGCAGCGGATCCTCGATCACGGCCTCCCGCCAGTCGAGGCTCCCGCCGGCGACGTCCACGAGGCCGCCGCTCGCCCGCCAGGCCCGCAGGGCGATCTCCAGGGCCCACCGGAACAGCTCTCCGGTCCGTACCTCGCGGCCCTCCGCGCGGTTCACCCATGCGGCCACCGAGTCCTCCCGGTGGACGCTCAGCGCCGCGTCGACCGCCTCGACCACGGTCCCGACCGCCGCCCTGGCGGCCTCGGCACGCGTCCCGTCGGCGACCAGCACCGTCGCCTCACCGCCCCACAGAGGGAACTCCGCTCGCCCCGTCATCGTCAGGATCCGCCCGTGGTGACGGTCCCCTGGTCCGAGCTGGACCGGGGAGCCTGGGCGGAGCCGCTGAGCGGCTCGGTGCTCGCGTCGTTCGCGTCGCTCCTGGTGTTCGTGGCCGTATCGGAGGTCGTCTGGGTGGCCGTGCCGTAGTTGCCGGAGGCCAGGCCGATGCTGAGCACGGCCGCGCCCACGGCGGCCACCGCGCCGACGGCCCTGGCGAACCGCCCGGCCCTGCGGCCGCTCCTGTCGCGGGCGGCCGTCCCTGCGTTCTCTTCCTCTTCGCCGTTGGTCATGGATCAAGGCTCGTCAGGGCGTGTGAAGGCCGGATGAGAGGGGCCGGGCAGCGGACCTGAGAAGCCGGGAGACGGCGTCTCATAGGGCTTTCATCGAGAGTGCCTAGCGTTCGGGCCATGAAGAGACGAGCTGACGATCCGCGATGGGGGCGGCCCGCGCTGCTGGGCCTGCTCGCGGTCACGGCGGTCCTCTACATCTGGGGGCTGGGCGCGTCGGGGTGGGCGAACGCCTTCTACTCCGCCGCGGTGCAGGCGGGTTCGGCGAGCTGGAAGGCGATGTTCTTCGGCTCCTCCGACGCCGCCGGGGCGATCACGGTGGACAAGACGCCGCTCGCGCTGTGGCCGATGGACCTGGCGGCGCGGGTGTTCGGAGTGAACACCTGGAGCATCCTCGTGCCGCAGGCGCTGGAGGGCGTCGCGGCCGTGGGGGTGCTGTTCGCCGCGGTGCGGCGCTCCCTGGAGGGGAGCCTCGGACGGCCGGCGGCGACGGCGGGCGGCCTGGTCGCGGGGGCGGTGCTGGCGCTCACTCCCGCGGCGACGCTCATGTTCCGCTTCAACAACCCCGACGCCGCCCTCGTGCTGCTCCTGGTGCTGGCCGCCTACGCGATGGTCAGGGCGCTGCCCGGCGGATCGACGCGCTGGCTGGTGCTGGCCGGGGTGTTCGTGGGGCTCGGGTTCCTGGCCAAGATGATGCAGGCCTTCCTCGTGCTGCCGGTGTTCGCGGTGGCCTGGCTGGTGTTCGCCCCGGCGGGCCTGGGCAGGCGGGCGGGGCAGGTGCTGCTCGCCGGGGCGGCGATGGTCGTCTCCGCCGGCTGGTGGATCGCCGTCGTGGCGCTGGTGCCCGCGTCGTCGCGGCCCTACATCGGCGGGTCGCAGAACAACAGCGTGCTGGAGCTGGCGCTCGGCTACAACGGGATCGGCCGGCTCAACGGCGAGGAGACCGGCGGGCTCGGCAACCTCGACCAGCAGGCCGGTATCGGGCGGATCTTCGCCAGCGAGCTGGGCGGGCAGGTGTCGTGGCTGGTGCCCGCCGCGCTGATCCTGCTGGTGGCCGGTTTCGCGGCCGCCCGCGGGGAGGTGCGGTTCGGCCTCACGCTGTGGGGCGGGTGGCTGCTCGTCACCGGGCTCGTGTTCTCGTTCATGCAGGGGATCTTCCACGCCTACTACTCGGTGGCGCTGGCTCCGGCCGTCGGGGCCCTGATCGGGCTCGGCTCGGCCGTGCTGTGGCGGCACCGGTACGGCTCGCAGGTCCTCGCGACGGCGGCGGCCGTCACGGCGGTGTGGTCGTGGGTGCTGCTCGGGCGGTCCGCGGACTTCCTGCCGTGGCTGCGGTGGGCGGTCCTCATCGGCGGGCTCGGCGCGGCGCTGGTGCTGCTGGCGGGCGTCGCCGCCCGGCGGGTGCTGGTCGCGGGCGGCGTCCTGGCCCTGGTGACCTCGCTCGCGGGTCCGGCGGCCTACGCCGTCGACACCGCACGGACACCGCACAGCGGGGCGATCCCGACGGCCGGTCCCGGCACCGGCGGCGGCTTCGGTCCCGGCGGGGGCGGGGGCCCCGGCCGGATGGGCGGCGGCTTCGGCGGGCCTCCCGGCACGGCCTCGGGCCAGAACGGCGGCCCGCCCGGCGGCCGGAACGCCGGGTCCGGAGGCGGCCCCGGCGGGGGCATGGGCGGCGGAATGGGCGGGCTGTTGAACGCGACGACGCCGAGTTCCGTGCTCACCAAGACGTTGCAGGAGAACGCCGACGCCTACACCTGGGTGGCGGCGGCGGTCCGGTCGAACAGCGCGGCCGGATACCAGCTGGCGACGGGAAAGCCGGTGATGGCCATCGGCGGATTCAACGGAACGGATCCCGCGCCGGGGCTCGAGCAATTCCAGGAATATGTCAAGTCGGGCAGAATTCACTATTTCATCGGTGGCGCGTCCGGAGGCGGCATGACCGCCTCCACCGGCAGCGACGCCGCCCAGAAGATCACCGAATGGGTGTCGGAGAACTTCTCCGCTTCAACCATCGGGGGCACCACCGTCTACGACCTGAGCATAGGGAGACAATAGTCAGATGAGCCGAAATCTGAAGCGCTGGATCATCGCCGGAGTGGGCGTTCTCCTTCTGGCCTTCGTGGTCGCGCCATTCGTCTACACCAAGTTCATCGAGGGGGACGCGCCGGACGAGCTGTCGGTCCAGCCGTCCTCGGGGGCCGTCGCGAGCGGGCCGGCCACCTCGGTCGACGGGGTCTGGAAGTCCGGATCCGGCTCACTGGCCGGCTACCGGGTCAAGGAGGTCCTCTTCGGGCAGTCCACCGAGGCCGTCGGCCGCACCGGAACGGTCACCGGGGAGATCACCATGTCCGGGACCCAGGTGCCCAAGGGCACCTTCACCGTCGACATGGCCAGCGTGAAGTCCGACAAGGACCAGCGCGACGGCCAGTTCCGCGGGCGGATCATGGACGTCTCGCAGTTCCCGACCTCGACCTTCACCCTCACCAAGCCGATCGACCTGGGCACCCTCCCGGCCGTCGGCGCCCAGCTGAAGGCCGAGGCGACGGGGGACCTGACCCTCAAGGGCAAGTCCAACCCGGTCACCTTCGAGGTCACGGCCACCCGCACCGGCGCGGACTCCTTCGAGGCCAGCGGTCAGATCCCGGTGACCTTCAGCGACTACGGCATCGACAACCCCAGCTTCCCGGGGGCCAAGGTCGAGGACTCGGGCCAGGTCGAGTTCCTGCTCAAGTTCAGCCGGTAGCAGGGGGTCTCCGCGGGCGATAGCGTCTCCTGAGCAAAGTGTCCCAAAAGGGGCATTCAACCTCAGGAGACGCACACATGTTCAGCAAGATCGCGAGCTTCGGCGCCGTCGGCGCCCTCGCCCTCGGCGGCATGGCCGTCCTCGCCACCCCGGCCCAGGCCGCTCCGGCCGCGGTCAAGAAGAAGTGCGCCATCGGCTCGTGGAGGCTGTCCGGCCAGGCCACGACCAACGTCGCCGTCGTCGGCGGCAAGAAGATCGTCACCAAGATGTCCGGCGGCACCGGCACCAAGCTGAAGATCACCACTTCCACCGCGAGCTACGACTTCTCGAAGTCCAAGCCCGTGTGGATGGTCGCCAACACCCCCAACGGCGTCCTGAAGGCCAAGTTCACCTATCGCAAGACCCTCAAGTACGCGGTGAAGCTGACCGGCGGTGCCAAGGGCACGTTCACCCCGAAGGCCAAGACGGCCACCGGCCCCGCCACCGTGCGCGCGGTGATCCTCCCCGACATCGACGGCGGCGTCCAGCGGCTGGCGCCGCAGGTCCGGTCCGGTGACGACGTCTTCGTGGTGCGCGTCAAGGCCCTCTCCCTCTGCACCAAGAAGACCCTGACGCTCTCCCAGAAGCACGGGGAGCCCGACGGATCCACCACGACCCGCAAGGTCATCTACCGCCGCACGAAGTAGGCCGCAACCCCTCCCCGCCTCCTCACATGACGCCTTGTGAGGAGGCAGGACAGACGTAACGTCCCGTTTCATATGGTTGTGACACGGCCGAAACGGGACTTTTCTACGTTTCGAGGGTGACCATCGGGACCGTGAAGACCGTCTGTTCCTACTGCGGCGTCGGCTGCGGGCTGCGGCTCGACACCGTGATCGACGAGCACGGACGGCGCAGAGCGGTGAAGGCGTCGGGAGACCGCGAGCATCCCTCGAACTTCGGCCGCCTGTGCACCAAGGGCGCGACCACCGCCGAGATGCTGGCGGCCGGGGGCAGGCTCGCGACCGCCATGATCAGGGCGGACCGGGGCGAGGAGCCCGTCGAGCTGCCGGTGGCCCTGGCCGTCCAGGAGGCCGGGCGGCGGCTGCGGTCGATCATCGACGAGCACGGCCCCGACGCGGTGGCCTTCTACCTGTCGGGCCAGATGAGCATGGAGGCCCAGTACCTGGCGACCAAGCTCGCCAAGGGGTACGTCCGGACCAGCCGGCTGGAGTCGAACTCCCGGCTCTGCATGGCCAGCGCGGGCACCGGCTACAAGCTGTCGCTCGGCGCCGACGGCCCGCCCGGCTCCTACGAGGACTTCGAGCACGCCGACGTCTTCCTCGTCATCGGCGCGAACATGGCCGACTGCCACCCGATCCTGTTCCTGCGGATGATGGACCGGGTCAAGGCGGGCGCGAAGCTGATCGTCGTCGATCCGCGCAGGTCCGCCACCGCCGACAAGGCCGACCTGTTCCTCCAGATCCGCCCCGGCGCCGATCTGGCCCTGCTCAACGGCCTCCTGCACCTCCTCGTCGCCGACGGCGCCACCGACCCGGAGTTCATCGCCGCCCACACCGAGGGCTGGGAGCACCTCGAGGAGTTCCTCGGCGACTACACCCCGGCGAAGGTCGCCGAGCTGACCGGCCTCGACGAGGCCGACCTCCGGAAGGCGGCCGCGCTGATCGGCGGCGCCGCGAACTGGATGTCCTGCTGGACGATGGGGCTCAACCAGTCCACCCACGGCACCTGGAACACCAACGCCCTGGTCAACCTGCACCTGGCCACCGGCGCGATCTGCAGGCCCGGCAGCGGCCCGTTCTCCCTCACCGGCCAGCCGAACGCGATGGGCGGCCGTGAGATGGGTTACATGGGTCCCGGCCTGCCCGGCCAGCGGGCCAGCCTGTCCGAGGAGGACCGGCACTTCACCGAGGACGTGTGGGGGCTGCCGCGCGGGACGCTGCGCACCGAGTTCGGCAAGGGCACGATCGAGATGTTCGAGCGGATGGCCGAGGGCGAGATCAAGGCCGCCTGGATCATCTGCACCAACCCGGTGGCCTCGGTCGCCAACCGCCGCAACGTCATCCAGGGCCTGGAGACGGCCGAGTTCGTGCTCACCCAGGACGCGTTCGCGGAGACCGAGACCAACGCCTACGCCGACCTCGTGCTGCCCGCCGCGCTCTGGGCCGAGGGCGAGGGCGTCTTCGTCAACTCCGAACGGACCCTCACCCTGCTGGAGAAGGCCGTCGACCCGCCCGGCGAGGCCCTCCCCGACTGGCGGCTGATCACCCTGATCGCCCGGGAGATGGGCTACGCCGACGCCTTCCCCTACGAGTCGGCTGAGGAGATCTTCGAGGAGATCAAGCGGTTCGCCAACCCCAAGACCGGCTACGACCTGCGCGGCGCGACCTACGAGCGGCTGCGCGAGACCCCGGTGCAGTGGCCCGCCGCCCCCGGCGGACCGGCCCGCAACCCGATCCGCTACACCGACCTCGTCTTCCCCACCCCCGGCGGGAAGGCCGTCTTCTTCGCCCGGCCCCACCTGGACGCCGCCGAGATGCCGGACGACGACTACCCGTACACGCTCACGACCGGCCGCGTCCAGCACCAGTGGCACACCCTCACCAAGACCGGGAAGGTCGCGAAGCTCAACAAGCTCGACCCCGGCCCGTTCGTCGAGCTCAACCCCGCCGACGCCGGCGCCCTCGGCATCACCGGCGGCGACCAGGTCGAGGTGGCCTCCCGGCGGGGCAGGGCCGTGCTCCCCGCCCTGGTCACCGACCGGATGCTGCCCGGCACCCTGTTCGCGCCGTTTCACTGGAACGATCTCTTCGGCGAGTACCTGAGCGTGAACGCCGTCACCAATGACGCGGTCGATCCGCTGTCCTTCCAGCCCGAGTTCAAGGCGTGCGCCGTCTCCCTCGCCAAGGTCGCCTCCGTGGCCGCGCCGCCCGCCCCACCGGAGCGGGGCGCCGCCGATCCGTTCGGGCTGGGCGACGTGCGGCCGCCGGAATTCTCCGCCGAACAGCGCCGCTACCTGGCCGGGGTGCTGGTCGGGGCGGGCGGCCCGCCCGGCGGCGTCCCCGTGCTGCCCGAGAGCGCGCCCTTCTCCGCCGCCGACGCCATCTGGGTGAACGGCGTCCTGGCCGGGATGTTCTCCCGTGCCGCCCCCGTCGCGGCGGGCGGGCGGGAACTGGTCGTGCTGTGGGCCTCCCAGACCGGGAACGCCGAGGAGTTCGCCGCCACGGCCGTCGACCGGCTCGGCGACCGGCGCCCCCGCTTCCTGAGCATGGACGAGATCACCCCGGGCGCCCTCCCCCGCGACGCCGACCTGCTCGTGGTGACCTCCACCTTCGGCGACGGCGACGCCCCCGACAACGGCGCCACCTTCTGGAACGCTCTGGCCGCCGAGGACGCCCCCCGCCTGGACGGCCTGCGCTACTCCGTCCTGGCCTTCGGCGACTCCGCCTACGCCGACTTCTGCGGCCACGGACGCAAGCTCGACCAGCGCCTGGACGAGCTGGGGGCGACCCGCCTCGCCCCCCGCGTGGACTGCGAACCCGACTTCGAGGACGCCGCCCATGTCTGGCTCGACCAGGTCCTCACCGCCCTGGCCGAGCCCCCGGCGGCGCCCGCGGCTCCGGCCGTCCGCCGCAGGGCCCAGCGGGAGGGGCGTCCCGCCCGGCTGATCGGCAACCGGCTGCTGAGCCGCCCGGGCGCGGCCAAGGAGGTCCGCAGGTTCACCTTCGCCACCGACGGCGAGCTCGCCTACGAGGCGGGCGACGCGCTCGGCGTCCACCCCGTCAACGATCCGGCGCTCGTCGCCGAGTGGCTCCAGGTCACCGGGCTCGCGCCGGCGGACGAGCTCGACCTGGCCCGGCTGGAGATCGCCCGGATCACCCCCGATCTGCTGCGCTTCCTCGCCGAGCGGACCGGCGACCGGCTGCTGAAGAAGCTGCTGCGTCCCGACAACCGCACCGAGCTGGCGGCCTGGTCCTGGGGCAGGCAGGCCGTCGACGTGATCGCCGAGTATCCGGTGCGGGCGGGCGCGGCGGAGTGGGCCGCGGTCCTGAAGGAACTCCAGCCCCGGCTCTACAGCATCTCCTCCAGCCCGCTCACCGATCCGGGCGAGATCGGGCTGACCACCTCGGTGGTCCGCTACGAGAGCGTGACGGGCCGGGCCCGCGGCGGCGTCGCCTCCACCTTCCTCGCCGACCGGGCCGCCGGCTCCGACGAGCCGAGGATCTTCGTCCAGCGCGCCCCGCACTTCCGGCCGCCCGCCGACCCCGCCACGGCGATGATCATGATCGGTCCCGGGACGGGCATCGCCCCCTTCGTCGGCTTCCTCGACGAGCGCCGCGCCCGCGGCCACTCCGCCCCCAACTGGCTGTTCTTCGGCGAGCAGCACCGGGCCACCGACTTCTACTACGAGGACGACCTGTCGGCCTACCGCGACTCCGGCGTCCTCACCCGCCTCGACGTCGCCTTCTCCCGCGACCAGCGCACCAAGGTCTACGTCCAGGACCGGATGCGGGAGCACGCCGGGCAGCTGTGGTCATGGCTCCAGGACGGCGCCCACCTCTACGTCTGCGGAGACGCCTCCCGCATGGCCAAGGACGTCGACACCGCCCTGCGCAAGATCGCCACCGACCAGGGGCATCTGTCCCCCGAGGCCGCCGACGCCTACGTCCGCAAACTCGCCACCGACAAGCGCTACGTCCGCGACGTGTACTGAACGCGCTTAGGATGGCCTCATGAACCACCGGAAAGCCGTCATCTCACCGCCGCTCCCCTGACCGGGGCGGTTCTTCTCTGACGTTCACGCCCCGGAGCCGGAATCCTCATTCCTTCCGCTTCAGGAGCGTCTTTCCGTGTTGGTCTCCTCTTCCTCCGGCGTGCGCGCCGGAGTCCTCTCCGTGCTGCTCGCCGCCGTCCTGTGGGGCACCACGGGCACCGTCCGGTCGTTCGCCGACGCCTCGCCGCTCTCCGTGGCGGCGGCCCGGATCATCCTCGGCGGCGCACTGCTCTGCCTGGTCGCCCGGCGGGGGCTCGCCTCGGTCCTGACCGTCCCGCCGGGCAGGCTGCTGCTCGCCGCCGCCTGCCTGGCGGTCTACCACACGGCTTTCTTCGCGGCCGTGGCCCAAGCGGGCGTCGCGGCGGGGAGCGTCCTCGCGCTCGGCTCGGCCCCGGTCTTCGCGGCGCTGTTCACCGGCTCACCGCGCCGGGCCGTCCTGGTCGCCGGGCTCTCCGCCGGGATCCTCGTGTTCGCGGCGACCGGCTGTGATCCCGTCGGCCTGGTGCTCGCCCTGGTGACGGGGGTCTTCAACGCCGGGTACGCCGTCGCCGCCGGGAGGCTCCTGCGCGACGGGCTGAGCGAGCCCGCCGTCGCCGCCTCGACGTTCGGCCTGGCGGGATTCCTGCTGGCGCCGGTGTTCGCCGCGACCGGTCCCGGCTGGGTGCTCTCACCGTCCGGCGCGGCCGTCGCCCTCTACCTGGGCGTGGTCACCACCGCGGGCGGCTACCTGCTCTACGTGCGGGGCCTGCGGACCGTCTCGGCGGCCACCGCCACCACGGTGACGCTGGCCGAACCGGCCGTGGCCGCCTTCCTCGGGATCGTGGTGCTCCACGAGCTCTGAAAGAGGTCAGGCCGGGTAGGCGCGGGTCTCGGTCGCCTTGACCGAGACCCAGACCCGGGCGCCAGGGGTGAGGTCGAGGGCCGCGACGGCGGCGGGGGTGACGTCCGCGGCCGCGTCGAGGGGTCCTGTCAGGCGGACGCGGATGTTGTCGCCGTGCTGTTCGAGGCCGTCGATCACGCCCTCCCACAGGTTGCGCGGGGAGCCGTCGGGGCGGGTCCGGTAGAGCGCGACGGCCGACGGCGGGAACGCCACGTGGGCGGGGCCCTCGACCCGGTCGGCGGTGGCGAGGGTCAGCGCCTCCAGCTTCACCGCGCGATCCGATCCGGTGCCCCGGTAGAGGTTGAGCCCGACCAGCCGGGCGACGTAGTCGGTGCGGGGCCGCCGGGCGATCTCGGCCGGGCCGCCTTCCTGCACGATGGTCCCGCCCTCGATGACGACGAGCCGGTCGGCCAGCACCATCGCGTCGAGCGGGTCGTGGGTGACCATGACGGTCGCGCCCGGGAAGTCCGCGAGATGCCGCCGCAGCGCGGAGCGGATCTCCAGCCGGGTGTGGGCGTCCAGGGCGGCGAGCGGCTCGTCCAGCAGGAGCAGCGAGGGGTCGACTGCCAGCGCCCGGGCCAGCGCCACCCGCTGGGCCTGGCCTCCCGACAGCCGTCCGGGACGCTCCCCCGCCTGCCCGGCGAGCCCGACCCGTTCCAGCCAGAGCGCGGCGGTCCGCCGCGACCCCGCCCTGGACGCGCCGTGCGAGCGCGGCCCGAAGGCCACGTTGTCGAGCGCGGACAGGTGCGGGAACAGCAGGTACTCCTGGAAGACCATGCCGGTCGGCCGGGACTCGGGCGGAAGGGTGTGCAGGTCGCGGCCGTCCCAGCGGATGTGCCCGTCGGTCAGCGGGGTCAGGCCCGCCAGGGCGCGCAACGCGGTGGACTTGCCCGCCCCGTTCGGGCCGAGCAGCGCGACGACCTCGCCGGGCGCGACGGCCAGCGCCAGATCGAGCCGGAAGGCCCCGCGGTCGACCACGAGCCGGAAGTCGAGGCTCACGAGGTGCTCACCCACCGGTCGCGCAGCAGCGCCAGGACCGCCACCGACACCGCCAGCAGCACGAGGCTGAGGACGATCGCCGCATCGGGATCGGTCTCCAGCGCCAGGTAGACGGCCAGCGGCATCGTCTGGGTCTTCCCGGGGAAATTCCCCGCGAAGGTGATCGTCGCACCGAACTCGCCGAGCGCCCGCGCCCAGCACAGGACCGCGCCCGCCACGACCCCCGGCATGATCATCGGCAGGGTCACCCGGCGGAAGACCGTCCACCGCGACGCACCGAGGGTCGCGGCGGCCTCCTCGTACCGGGGATCGGCCGCCCGCAGCGCCCCCTCGACACTGATCACGAGGAACGGCATGGCGACGAAGGCCTCGGCCAGCACCACTCCGGCGGTGGTGAACGGGAGCGTCAACCCGAAGGCGGCGTCCAGCCACCTCCCCGCCAGCCCGTTGCGGCCGAGCACGAGCAGCAGCGCGACACCACCGACGACCGGCGGAAGCACCAGCGGCACCGTGACCAGCGCCCGGACCAGGCGCCTGCCGCGGAAGTCCACGCGGGCCAGGAACCAGGCCAGCGGCACGCCGAACACCAGGCAGAGCCCGGTGGCGATGGTGGCCGTCACCAGGGACAGGCGCAGCGCCTCCAGGACACGGGGCTCGGCGAGCCGCTGCGGCAGGGTCGACCAGGGCGCGCGGACGATCAGCCCGGCCAGCGGCAGCGCCAGGAAGACCAGGGCGATCAGCGCGGGGACGATCAGTCCCCAGGGGGCACGGGATCTCAGGGCCGGCGCCCCTCAGCCGGGAAGCTCGACGACGACATTGGTCGACTTGATCACCGCGACGGCCATCACGCCGGGCTCGAGCCCGAGCTCGTCGGCCGACTGGCGGCTCATCAGCGACACCACGCGGAACGGTCCGGCGGCGATCTCGACCTGGGCCATCACCGCGTCGCGGATCACCTCGGTCACGATGCCCCTGAACCTGTTGCGGGCCGAGGAGGCGGCGGAGTCCTCGCCGTGGATCTGACCGCGCGCGAAGGCCGCCAGGTCCGCGCCGGCGACCGACCGGTGGCCGTTCTCGTCGCGTTCGGCGGCGAGCCGGCCGGAATCGACCCATCGCCGCACCGTGTCGGCACTGACACCGAGCAGGGCGGCGGCTTCACTGATCCGAAATGCCGTCACATCACGTACCCTACACTCGCAGATACCATGGTGAGAACCCGAAAGGCCTCGCAGCTGCGGAACCCGCCTTGGAGATCTCATGGCGCGGGCGGCACGCGCGATTGGCAGGATCCGGTCAGGCGGTTTCCGGAACCTCTGCGAAAGCGTCGTCATCGGACCATCGGGACGCGTCGCCGTGTGCGGTGCTCACCCCGACCCATCCGACAGCCAGTCCCGTGACCGCCGCGACGGCGGCCACCCCGACGATCGTCCGTCCAGTCATCCTCGTGCTCCCTCCGCGCTCCCGTGCAAGAGCACAACCACCGTGGCCGAGGCCACCCGCCATGTCAACGATCTTTCCCGGACCGTGACGGCAGGTCTCCTTGACCTACCACGACGAATCGGAAACCTTCGGTACAGCACCGAACAAACCCCCCGACTTTCGGAGACGTCTTGCGAAAAGCGCTACGGCTGTTCGGCCTGCCCATGGCCGTCGCAGCCCTTCTCCTCACTCCCTTGAGTCCCGTGCACGCGGCGGCGGCCAAGTCCGTCCACGAACAGGAACTGAAGGCCTCCCCTGACGGGTTCTGGACACCCGAGAGGATCCGGCGGGCCGAGGCCAACCCGCTGGACTCGATGATGGCCAGGAAGGTCGCGGGACCCGCGGCCGCCAAGCCCGTCCCCCCGGTCACCAAGGCCAAGGTCGTCACCGCGCACGGCAAGGCCCCCGCGAAGATGATCGGCAGGCTGTACGCCTTCCAGGAGGGCTCCGACCAGTACGCGACCTGCTCGGCGACCGTCATCGCCTCCGGGTTCAAGGGCAAGGGCAAGGGGAACCAGAGCGTCGTCCTCACCGCCGCCCACTGCGTCTACAACCCCGAGAACGGCTGGAACCCCGACTACATCGTCTTCAACCCCGACACCGACAAGGGCAGCACGCCCAAGGGCCTGTGGGGCGGCTGGCGCATCTCCTACTACAACCGCTGGCGCACCCAGGCCGACTCCACCGCCGACTACGCCTTCATCGTGATGGCCAAGCACAGCAGCGGGCCGATCCAGAAGGCGACCGGCGGCCAGAGCCTCGGCTACAGCTACAAGAAGCGCGACTGGTGGGCGCGTGAGTTCGGCTACGCCGCGGTGCACAACCCGGGCGACCAGGCCTACGCCGACGACGGCTCCCGGCTGCGCATGTGCAAGGGCCACACCAAGCAGCGCAAGGTCGGCGGCCAGAAGTTCCTGGCGCTGAAGTGCGACCTCAGCCACGGCGCCAGCGGCGGGCCGATCATCGTCTCGCAGAAGGCCAACGGCTATGGCAAGGTCATCTCGGTCGTCAGCTTCTTCCTCAAGAAGTGGGACGGCTACCTGTACTCGCCGATCTTCGACCGTCACACACGCGATCTGTTCCTGAAGATGCGCAAGTACAACCCGCCGACCTGGAACCTCGAGGGCGTCGAGCTCCCGAACTGACCAGCGGCTACTTGACCGGCATCTGGACCGGCGTCGCCCCGCCCGTGGGCAGGACGGCGCCGCCCGGATCGCCGAGGGTCTTCTCCTGGACGCCCGAGGTGGGCGCGGGAGGCGGTGTCGCGTCCTTGTCCGCGCCGCTGGCCCCCTGCACCGCGAGAACGATTCCGGCCGCGGCCGCCGCCGCCAGCACTCCCGCAAAGACCGTCCGCCGCCTCATGGGGCACCTCCTTCAGGTGCCGCTTACGGTTCCGGATCAGCGGCCGGTCTGTCAATCACCGCCGTACGGGCGCTCCCTGCGCAGGAAGTTCGGCCGCAGGTCGGGGTTGTCGTACAGCCGGTGGAAGACCGGCGTGGCCGAACCGGACATCGGCGGGACGATCCAGGTCCAGTCCGCGGGGCACACCCGCCCGGCCCGCTCCTCCTTCTCCATGTGGGCGAGGAAGCGGCGCGCCTCGGTGTGGTGGTCGGTGATGGCCACGCCGTCCTCGGCGAAGGAGTACAGCACCGCCCGGTTCAGCTCGACCATGGCGCGGTCCCGCCACAGGCTCGCCTCGGACGTGGTGTCGAGGCCGAGCAGCCCGCCGAGGATCGGCAGCAGGTCGTAACGCCCCGAGTCGGCGAGGTTGCGGGCGCCGATCTCGGTGCCCATGTACCAGCCGTTGAACGGCGCCGCGGGATAGCCGACGCCGCCGATCTCCAGGGTCATGTCGGAGACGGCGGGGACCGCGTGCCAGCGCAGGCCGAGCTCGGCGAACCACGGATGGTCGGGGTGACGGAGGCGGACCTCACGGATCGCCGAACGCGGCACCTCGAACAGCTCCGGAGGCTCGTGACCGGCCTCGATCACCAGCGGCAGGACGTCGAAGGGGCCGCCGGTCCCCCCGGTCCATCCCAGCGCCAGGGCGACCTCGGTGAGATCCGCGTTGGCCGGGTCCCCGATGACCTCGCCCGCCTCCTCGCCGGACGGGACCCGGTAGCCGGCGTAGCGGATGAGCTGGTCGTTCCAGATCCGCGGACCGGGCCCGTCGGGTCCGTCGGGGGCGAACACGGTCATCACCGGCCGTATCCGCCCGCCATTGGTGGCGCCGCGCAGATGCCGGACCGACTCGGCCGCCACCTCCGCGGCCGTGGTCACGTCCCTCCGGTCACGGACCCGGAGCGACCGCCAGTACAGCCGGCCGATGCACCGGCTGCTGTTGCGCCAGGCGACCCGGGCCCCGTACTCGAGCTCGGGCACGGTGTGCCGGTAGGTGCCGGTGCGGCGGATGTCGTCGCGGACCTCGCGGAGCCGTTCCCCCGGGGACCCCGCCTCGGGATTCTCGGCGTAGAAAGTGCGAATGAATTCGAGGGCTTCGTCCTCGCTGACCCGAAAGCCCTTCTTGTTCCGGAATAGCAGCATTCCCCACCCTGTGACCTATGGTGATGAATTGATCACGACAAGCCACAGGATGACATGGGAGCTAAGGGCGTTTCAGGCGTTCTCACTATCCGTTCGGATCCGTCACAGTACGCGAAAGCCGATCCCCGCCCGGACGAGCCGTTCGATCAGGGCGTCGCCCATCGCCTGAGCCGTGGTGACCTGTCCCGCCGTGTCGGGCAGCGCGTCGTGGACGAGGCAGAGCGCGGACTCGCCCAGCATCTTGGCCGTCTCGTCGTAGCCGGGGTCGCCGCCCTCGACGCGCGTGACGACGCGCTCGCCGCCGCCCTCGCCGTGGAAGGTCACCCGGAACCAGTTCTTGGCGCGCTGCTCGGCCGAGGGGCCGTCGCCCGGCTTCTGCCGGAGGGTGGTGAGCAGCCCGTGCTCGCCGCCGAGACCGCCCCCGCCGCGCGTCACGGCGAGGAAGTGACCGTAGGTGAAGTCGGGGCCGTAGCGCTCGAGCGCGCGGGCGCTGCGCACCACGATCTGCGGGTCGATGGTCGGCAGCGGGATCGCGACGCCGCCGCGCAGCCGGGTCCGCGGGAGCGGGCCGCGGGCGACGGCCGCCCGCCGGCCGCGGGGCCTCGGCTCGATCCGGTCGCGTTCACGCGCGGCCCTGCGCATCCCGAGCGGATCGAGGATGACGCCCTTGGCCGAGGCGACCGTGCCGCCCGACGCGGTCCCGTGCGCCTGGAGGAATCCCTCGACGCGCAGCGGGACGTCCTTGGGCAGGTGCTGGACGGTGAAGTAGGCGCCGAGGTCGTGCGGGATCGAGTCGAAGCCGCAGGCGTGCACGATCCGCGCCCCCGACGCCTCGGCCTGCCGGTGGTACCGCACGTACATGAGGTCGACGAAGGTCGGCTCGCCGGTCAGGTCGACGTAGTCGGTGCCGTTCCTCGCGCAGGCGGCGACCAGCGGCTCACCGTGCTTGATGTAGGGCCCGACGGTCGTGATGACCAGCCTGGTCTGCCGGGCCAGATCCTCGAGCGTCCCGGGGTCGTCGGCGTCGGCGTGCAGCAGCGGGAGGTCGAGGCCCAGGCCGTCCCTGACCGCCTCGAGCTTCGCCCTGTTGCGCCCCGCCAGCGCCCAGCGGGTCCCGCCCGCGTGCTCGGCGAGGTAGGCGGCGGTGAGCGCGCCGGTGAAACCGGTGGCTCCGTACAGCACGATGTCGTAGGCCCTGTCCATGCACGGCAGTCTAGGCATGGAGCTCTCTCTCGCGGGTACGAGGTCGGCCTCACCTCACGGGAGGTTCTCCGATATGACCGCGATCAACCGAGTACCCAGGACGCGGGGGGCGCTCAGTGGCGCCCTGCTGGTCGTCCTCGGGCTGTGGGCCGCACTGGCCCCCTTCGTCGGGCCGTCCGCCGACTTCGGCTACACGCCCGGCGGCGACACCTGGATCTGGACCGACGGCCGCGGAGTGTTCTCCGTGCTGCCCGGCGCGGTGACCGTGGTCGGCGCGCTGCTGCTGGTCGTCAGCGCCAGCAGGGTCATCGCCGCGTTCGGCGCGGGGCTCGCCGTGGTGGCGGGCGCCTGGCTCGTCGTCGGGCCGACGCTCTCGCCGCTGTGGAACGGGCCCGGCATCGGCACGCCGCTGGGCAGCGGCGACCGCCAGATCGCCGAGCAGCTGACCTTCTTCACCGGGGCCGGCGTCCTCATCGTCTACCTGGCCGCGATGGCCCTCGGCCGGCTGGCCGTGGTGGGCGTCCGGGAGACCAATCTCGCCGAGCGTCACGCCGAGGCGGCCCAGGCCCACCGTGACCGCGACCTCCAGCGGGACGACCTGCACCGAGACGACCTGCACCGGGACGACGTCCCCGAGCCGACCCGGCCCATGGAGCCGGTCAGGGACACCGAGCCGTTCAGGGACACCGAGCCGGAGCCGGGACCGCACGACGAGTACAACGGCAGGCCCGACGCGTCCGTGCCGCAGGGCAGGTACGCGCTGGACCGGCCGGTGCACGCCGACCAGAAGGTCGCCGGGGCCAGGAACACCAGGCCCGACATCTGATCGGTCCGCCCGTCCGGGACCGGAGGTTCAGGCCTCAGTCCCGGACGGGAAGCACCATCGGGCGGCCCGTCCTCGGGTGCGGCAGCACCTCGATCGGATGCTCGTAGACCTCACTCAGGAGCTCTCCCGCCAGGACCTCCCCGGGCGGCCCGCACGCGGCGAGCGTGCCCGCGGACAGGACCGCGATCCGGTCGGCGTGCGCGGCGGCCAGGGCGAGGTCGTGGACGACCGCGACGATGGCCCTGCCCTCGGCCGCCTGACGCCGGGCGACGGCGAACACGAGTTCCTGGTGGCGGACGTCGAGGGCCGCCGTCGGCTCGTCGAGCAGGACGATCGGCGCGCTCTGGGCCAGCACCCTGGCCAGCGCTACCCGGGCCTGCTCTCCCCCCGACAGCTCGGGGTGGCGCCGCCCGGCGAAGCGGGCGACGTCGGCGTCCTCCATCGCACGGGCGACGGCCCGGTCGTCGTCCTCGGCATGGGAGGTTCCCGCCCAGGGCGCCCGTCCCATCCGGACGATCTCCTCGACCGTGAAGGCGAACGCGAGGGTGTTCCGCTGGCTGAGGATCGCTCGGCGCATGGCCAGCTCGACCGGGCGCCAGGCGTCCAGCGGGCGGCCGTCGAGGTCGATGCTCCCCTCGGCGGGCAGATCGCCGCAGAGCGCCCCCAGCAGCGTGGACTTGCCCGCCCCGTTGGGTCCGACCAGCGCGAGGATCTCGCCCGGCCTGATGTCGAGGTCGACTCCGGAGAGGATCGGGCGCGCCCCGCGCCGCACCCCCAGCCCCCGGACGGTCATCGCCACGCCGTCGCCGGGCGTCCTGGTCCTTCTGCGGATCATCCCCACCCTCCGGACCTGGCGCGCGTCCTGCGCAGCAGCCAGAAGAAGAACGGCCCGCCGACGACCGAGGTCAGCACCCCGAGGGGCAGCTCCTGGAAGTCGACGGCGGTCCTGGCGACGAGGTCGGCGGCGACGAGCAGGCACGCGCCGCCCAGCGCGCTGGCGGGCAGCAGGATCCGGTGACCGGGCCCAGCTACCATCCGGACCAGATGCGGGACGACCAGCCCGACGAAGGCGATGATCCCGCTGAACGCGACCGCCGACGACGTCAGCAGGGCGATCAGGACGATCCCGGCGAACCGCAGCCGTTCGACGTGCACGCCCAGGTGCCGGGCGGTCCGCTCCCCCAGCGACAGCAGGTCCAGCCGCCCGGCCAGCCCGAAGGAGGCCGCGCAGCCCACGATGGCCACGGGCCCGACGATCGCGACGGAGTTCCAGGTGGCACCGGCGAGGCTGCCGAGCTGCCAGGAGGTGATGGCCCGCAGGCCGTCGTTGGTCGAGGCGAACATCAGCAGCCCGAGCGCGGCCGTGGCGACCGCGTTGACGGCGATGCCCGTGAGCAGCAGCGTCACGACCTCGGTGCGGCCGTTCGACCGGCTCATCGAGTAGACCAGCAGGGTCGTCAGCAGGCCGCAGCAGAACGCGGCGGCCACGATCGTCCAGTTGCCGAGGGCGGTGAGGCCGAACACGATGACGGTGGCGGCGCCGACCGCCGCGCCCCAGGAGACTCCGATGACGCCCGGCTCGGCCAGCGGGTTGCCGAACACGCCCTGCATGAGCGCGCCCGCGCAGCCGAGTGCCGCGCCGGTCACGACGGCCAGCAGGACACGGGGGAACCGCACGATCCACAGGGCGTTCTCGCCCTGGATCGCCGACGGCTCGGGCCCGAGGTCGAGGCCGAGGTGGTGCAGCAGCGAGCCGAGCACCTCGGCGGGCGGGACGTCCACCTGCCCGCTGCCCGCCGCGAACAGGCAGAGGGCCACGAGCGAGGCCGCGAGGACGGCGAGGAGGCCGAACCGTCTCACGAGGCGCACGGCTCGTAGACCGCCTTGGCCAGGGCGCTGATGGTGTCGCCGGTACGGGCGCCGAAGTTGAGCAGGGCGCCGTCCTCGGCGTCCACGACGCGCCGGTGCTCGCCCGCGGGCGTCTGCCGGACGCCGGGGAGCTTCAGCAGCCCGTCCACGCCGCCGACGGACTTCAGTCCCGCGCTCATCACGAGGATGACGTCGGGCGCGGCGTTGATGAGGCCCTCACTGGTGAGCGGGCGGAACCCGCTCAGGCCCGCGGCGGTGCCGGCGTCGGTCGCGCCGATCGCCTGGATCATCGCGTCGGAGCCCGCGCCCTTGCCGCCCATGAGGTAGACCCCGGCCGTGCCGCGCACGTAGAGGAAGGCGACCTTGAGCGGCTTCGCGGGGGCGTTCTTCCGCGCCCCGGCGATGCGCGCGGTCACCCGCCCGGCGAGCTTCTCGCCCGCGGCGGGCACGCCGAGCGCCCCGGCGATCGCGGTGATGTGCGCGGTGACCGCGGGCAGGGTCTGCTCGTCGTCGATCATGACGACCGGGATGCCCGCCTGCCTGAGCTGGGTGAGCACCTCGGGCGGGCCGATGCTCCTGTCGGCGATCACGACGGTCGGGTCGAGCCCGAGGATCGCCTCCGCCGACAGGTCGTGGCCCTGGTCGGTCGCCAGGGGCTTGGCCGCGGCGGCGGGGAAGGTCGTGGAGGCGTCCCGGCCGACCACGCGGTCGCCGAGGCCGAGGCTGAACACGATCTCCGCGATCGACCCGTACAGGTTGACGGGCAGGATGCGGCTCGCGTCCTTGACCGTGACCTCGGTTCCGTCGGCGGACTTCACCGTGACGGGCAGGACCGGCTTCGGCGCGGGCCTCAGCGGATCGACGTCACGGGCGGTGCTGACGGCGGTCGAGGGGCCGCACCCGGCAGCGGGGTCCGCGCCGGATCCGCTCACGGGCGAGGCCCCCCGGCCACCGCACCCGGAGAGCAGGAGCGCGGTCGTGGCAAGGGCCGCGCTCCACCGGACGATCTTCATTCCGACGCCGCCCCGCGCCGCCGGACCAGGACGAAGGCGAGCGCGACGAGCAGCACGAGGGTGACCGCGGCGCCACCGGCGATCAGGGCCGTCTTCGAGGATCCGCCGCCGAACTCCACCGGCACCCGGACGTCCTGCGACCGGTCGGCGGAGCGCGTGTGGTCGGCCCTGGTGACGATCGCGCACTTCACCTTCGCGCAGTCGACGGTGTCGGAGATCTTCGCCTTGACGCTCAGTTTCACCGTGAAGGTGCCGCCGTCGCCGTACTTCACGGCCAGATCCCTGCCATAGGGCGGCGGATTCGAGGAGATCCACTGGGAGCCGCCGGACTGCCCGGCCGTGTCGGCGCCGCCGCCGCACGGCGTCGGGTTCCGGCCGGGTCCGAGGTCCCTGCACAGGGCCACGTAGACGCCCTTGGCCGTGTCGTAGCCGGTCCCCGAGACGGTCACGGTGTCGCCGTCGGACAGCGCCGCCTTCGAGATCGTCAGGGTCTGGCCCTTGTCGCCCTTGGCGGAGGCCCCGCTCACGCCGCCTCCCCCTTCACGAGCGCGCCGAGGTCGATCAGCACGTCGGTGTTGAGGCGGTAGGCCAGCCTCACCTCGGCGACGATCCGGTCGCGCTCGGCGGCGTCGAAGGGCGCCTCGTCGAGCAGGGCGCGGTAGGCGTCCTTGAAGTTCTTCGGCTTGGGGATCAGCGGGAAGCGGTAGAACTGCGCGCCCGCGCCGCCCTCGAGGGCGTAGGCCCGCTCCACGCCGCGGCCGATGATCTGGCCGCCGGACAGATCGCCCATGTAGCGCACGTAGTGGTGGGCGACGAAGCCGCCGGGCCAGTCGAAGGCCACCTCGCGCAGCCGCTCCACATAGGCGCGGGTCGCCTCGGTCAGCTCGGCCTCCTTCGCCCAGTCCGGGCCCAGCAGCAGAGCGAGGTCGGCCTCGAGGGCGGGCCTGCGGCGCAGTTCCTCGAAGCAGAACGGCCCCGCGACGGGCCGCTCCCGGTGGGCGTCGGAGGCCTCCTCCAGCACCGAGTACACGGCGTGGAGCTGGACCGAGAGGGCCGCGTAGGCCGTGACGGGGAGCGTTCCGGCCATCAGGTCGCCGATGTAGCTCGTCGACTCGGCGGCCGCGTGGTCCTGAATGCTCGCCTGCCGAAGCTGGGCCGAGAACGACTCCATGAATGTCCTAACGGTGGGGCGACTGGGCGATATCGCCCTATTGATCCTTTGCGTCAGGTACCTTAGCTTAGGCTTGCCTAAGAAGAAATAGGGCACCCTAACCTCACCGATGGGCCTCATATGATCGTCACCCCTCTCCTCCTGGCCGCGGCGGCCTCCGTGTCCGTCGCCCCGGCGTCCGGGCTCGACCCGGCGGGCGCGACGATCTCGGTCGGCGGGCAGGGCTTCAACGCGACCGGCAACAACAAGTTCGGCGTCTACGTGGTGTTCGGGCCCAGGCGCGCGAACTTCTCCACCGACTCGCTCGCCTTCGGGGCGGCCCGCTGGGTGCATCCGGGCGGCTCGGGCGCCGGGCAGGCCCCGATGAACGGCGACGGATCCTTCAGCACCGCCCTGGCGGTGAAGGCGAAGTACAAGGACGGCCACGGCTCGACGGTCGATTGCACCAGGACGCCTTGTTACGTCATCACGATGGCGGCGCACGGCCTGGCCGACCGCTCCCAGGACACCTTCACCCGCGTCACGTTCAAGGGCGCCGCCGCCGAGCCGTCGAAGGAGACGAAGACCACCCGGCCGTCCACGACCGCGACGCCGGGCACGACAGCCCCCGCCGCCCCGGGAGCCACGGCCACCCCCGGGAAGACGGCCGCCGGCACCCCGGGCGACCCGTCGCAGACGCCCCTGACCGGCGAGACGCCGGTGGCCGCCCAGACGGTCACCACCTCCGACGCGTCCCCGGCCTGGCCGTTCTGGACGCTCTCGGCGGTCGCCGCCGCGGCGGCCTTCGGCCTCCGCAGGTTCGCCCGCCGCTAGGCGGGGCTAGTGGCCGCGGGGAGTCTCGCCCAGGGCCTCGCAGGCCTCCTCGTACATGCGGACGACCTCGCGGCGGACCTGGGCGCGGTCCTTCAAGGGCTCGCTCCAGGGGATGCGCACCTCGACCTCGCGGCCGTCGACGGTCGCGGCGAACACGAGCGCCTCGGCGTCGAGGCCGGTGTTCACGGCCTCCGTCGCGGCGACGCCGCCGAGCCCGCGGCAGATCAGGACGTTGTCCGCGGCGTGGTCGCCGTTCATGTGGGCGGTGATGGCGGACACGGCTTCGGGGCCGAAGGGCAGGTCAGACATGTGGGGTCCTCTTCTCAAGCGGACAGAACGTGCGCTAGCGTACCGAATCGTCATTAGGTAAGGCTTACCTAACTTAGGAGCAGCATGCGTTACCGCCCCATCATCGCCGCGGCCGGACTGGCCGTGGCGGGGCTCGCCTCCCCCGCGCACGCGGCTGGGCCGGAGACCACGGTCACGCCGAAGACCGACGTGAACCCGGCCGGCCAGGACCTCACCGTCACCGGTTCCGGCTTCGACCCGAACAAGAACAACAAGTTCGGCATCTACGTCGCCTTCGGCCCCAAGACCGCCGACTACGCCACCAACGCGGGCATCTTCCAGTCCACCAAGTGGGTCCACCTCGGCGCGACCCCCTCGGCCGGGCAGGACGAGCTGAAGGCCGACGGCACCTTCGCCACGACGCTCCCGGGCGTCAAGGCCAAGTACACCGACGGCAACGGCACCGCGGTCGACTGCCTGGTCACCCAGTGCTACGTCATCACGATCGCCGCGCACGGCGTCCCTGACCGCACCCAGGACACCTTCACCCCCGTCACCTTCACCGGCGGCGAGGGCGGCGGCGAGCCCGGCACCCCCGGCGGCGGCGCGACCGAACAGCAGACCCTCACCGCGAAGGTCACCGCGGGCGGCACCCTGGCCCTCAAGGTCGCGGGCGCCAACGTCGGGCTGTCGGACGCCGAGCTCGGCGGCCACTCCACCGGCTCGCTCAACAAGGCGACCGTCACCGACACCCGCGGCACCAACGCGGGCTGGAGCCTCGTCGGCCAGGTCAGCGACTTCACCTCGCCCGAGGGCGGCACGATCCCCGGCGCGAACCTCGCCTGGGGCCCGGCCGCCTCGGTCGTCGGCGACGGTTCCAACGGCCAGGTCACCGCGGGCGCCCCCGCTCTCGGCCTGAACGTCGCGCGCACCCTCGGTTCCTCGCAGGGCGGCGTCAGCGGCGGCGTGTTCGAGCTCGGCGCGGGCCTCGACCTGCAGATCCCGGCGGGGGTCCCGGCGGGATCCTACACCGGAACCCTCACCCTGACCCTCTCCTGAAAGCCGGGCGAGGGATGAGGACGGTAACGGCGCCCTCATCCCTCGCTCTCATTATTCTCCCCGGAGCACGTGCATGATCACACCCTGGGTTGTCGCGGCGGGACTCGTCCTCGCTCCGGTCCCCGATTTCAGCTGGTCCGTCCAGCCGTCCGGCCCCAAGGGGCCGACCGGACGCGACTACTTCGTCTACTCCGCGGAGCCGGGCCAGACCGTCCGCGACACCGTCGGCATCACCAACCGGAGCACGAAGCCGCTGACGTTCCGGGTGTACCCCTCGGACGCGTTCACGACGGAGGACGGCTCCTTCGCCCTGCTCACGGCCGACAAGCCGGCCACGGACCTCGGATCCTGGATCAAGGTCGGCGGCGCGACCGTCACGGTGAGACCCGGCAAGCGCGCCGACCTTCCCTTCACCCTGACGATCCCCCGCGACGCGACGCCCGGCGACCACACCGGCGGGGTCCTCGCGGCCGTCACCGAGCAGCGGCCGACCGGGGGCGGCCAGCGCGTCAACGTCGACCGTCGGGTCGCCGCCCGGGTGTACCTGCGCGTCAACGGCCCGCTCACCTCGAACCTCGCCGTGGACCGGATCTCCGCCTCGCACGACGGCCCGCTCGTCGGCGACGGCACCGTGACCGTCACCTACCGGGTCCGCAACACCGGCAACGTCCGGCTGAAGGCCCGCGCGCACGTCTCGGCCGAGGCGCCGTTCGCCTGGCCGCAGGGGACGCCCGCCGACCGCGAGATCCCCGAACTGCTGCCCGGATCGTCGATGACCTTCACCGACAGGGTGCCCGGAGTCCTGCCGGCCGGGCCGCTCAAGGCCTCGGTCCGGCTGACCCCCGCCGACCCCGAGGGGGTCTCCCCCACCCGGCTGGCCGCGACCAGCCGCACCGCCGGCTTCTGGGCCGTCCCGTGGGCGGTGCTCGGTGCCGCCGCCCTGGTCCTGCTGCTCCTCGGCCGCCGCCGTCCGCGCCGGAGGCGTGCATGATCCTGCTCACGGTGGCCCTGCTCCAGGGGCCGACGATCGATCTCGACAAGGCCGAGGTCAAGCCCGGGCAGACCGTGACGGTCAGGCTGGCCGGCTGGCCCGCGGGGAACGTCGCGGTCGAGCTGTGCGGCAACGGCGGCAGGCGCGGCAGCGCCGACTGCGCCGTCGGCTCCTCCGCGACGACCTTCGTCAACGCCCAGGGCTCCGGCACCGTGCTGCTCAACGTCGCCAGGCCGCCGGTCGGCTGCCCGTGCGTGGTGTCGGTGAAACCGGTCGGCGGCGGGACGGCCAGGACCGTCCCGATCACGGTCAAGGGCGCGGGCACGATGAGCCTGAGCCAGCAGAGGGCGGCCGACGCCCGGTCCCGGTCGCTGACCGTCACCTCGGTCCGGCTCGAGGGCTCCTCGATCGGCGCCTGGTTCGGCGGCCGGGCGTCGCGGACCCTCGTCTACACCGTGCGGAACGACGGCGAGGTGACGGTCGCCGACGCTCCCGTCTCGCTGTCCTCCGGCCGCTCCCCCGACCCGACCGGCATCCTGACGGCCCCCGCTCTGGGCTCCCTCGAACCGGGCGAGGAGCGCACCTACCGGGTCCCGGTGTCGTTCTCGGCCCCCGCGTTCGGCACCTACCAGGTGCGCGGCGAGATCGACGGGATCGAGCGCCCGGTGGTGTTCACCGGGGAGACCTCGTCCTACCCGTGGGCCTGGCCGTTCCTCGGCCTGCTCCTCGCCGGCGCCACGACGGTCCGGCGACGCCGCCGCCCCCGCAAGGCGGACGAACCGGGTGTCACGGTCGTCTGCCCGCACTGTGAGGGCGAGGTGTCGCTCCAGCTCACCGCGAAGTGACGCCGCTCATCTCTTGAAGATCATTTCTTGAAGAAGGCGGTGACGGCGGGCGCGAGCACCGCGGCCTTCACCATGTGGGTCTGGCCCGGGAGCTCCTCCTCCACGGCGCCCGGGATCGCCAGCGCGGTGGCGTGCACCCCGTTCTTCATCCACGTCGGGCTCTTGCCGCCGCCCATGACCAGCGTCGGCGCCGTCACCGCGTCCCAGCGCCCGGCCGGCAGCGGGTTGCCCGACTGGAGACCGGCGGAGAACAGGGCCAGATCGTTGGGCAGGGTCGGCGCGACGGCCTTGAGCTTCTTCCACGGCGGCATGAGCGGGAAGATCGCCACCATGAACGCGGGCATCTCGACGAACCGCATGAACGCCTTCACCGCCGCTCCGTGGTTCCCCTTCTCGACCAGCCCGCGCATCCGCTGCTCGAAGTCGGCCGGGGCCGGGTCCCGGGTGTCATCGACGATCATCGGCGCCTCGTACATCGCGAGACGGGTGATCGGCACGCCGTTCGCCGCCGCCTCGAGGCCGAGGACCGCACCGGAGGACAGCCCGAGCACGAACGCCTCGCCTCCGGCCTCCTTGACGACGGCCGCCAGGTCCTCGATCTCGCGCTGCGGGGTGGAGGGCCGGGTGCCGTCGCTCTCGCCCCGTCCGCGACGGTCGTAGGCGTAGACGGTGAAGTCCTTCGACAGGATCCCGGCGAGCTCCTTGCTCGGGCCGAATTCCCGGTAGCAGAACGCGCCGTCGACCAGGACCAGCGAGGGCCCGGAACCGGTGCGCGTGTAGCCGATGGTGGTGCCGTCCGCCGAGATGACCGTGGACATGGTGTCTCCTTCTTGCCGAGGGGGGATCACTGAGGGGGAAGGGCCAGGAGGAAGTTCCGCCAGGCCGTTCCGGTGGTGGGGGTCACGTCCCCGAAGAGGTGGTGCATGCCGAGCAGAGGACCCCGGAATCCGCGGACGAACCGGTACATCGCGTCGCCGGTGCGGATGCCGAGGGTGAGGTCGCTGACGTGGTAGACCGTGCCTTCGACCCGGCCGGCGCCGGGAACGGTGAAGGCCACGGCGTCGCCCGACCGAGGATCGTCCAGGCCGAGGGCCGCGAGGAGCGCGGTCCGGGTGGCCGCCCAGTCGGTGACGGGCTCACCGGCGACCGTGAGCGGGACGGCCGTCCGCCCGGCGAAGCCGCCGAGGTAGGCCACGAGCGTGGCGAAGAACAGGTCGAGGCCGTGGGACATCGCCTCGAACTCCTCCGCCCAGTCGTCGCCGGGCAGGAACCCGCTGGTGACGGCGCGGACCACGGTCGAGGAACCCGCGCGTCCCTCGATGAGGAACTCGTAGGCCTCGAACCGCCCGTCGGGGGCGGTCTCGGTGGCGTAGGAGAAACGGACGTCCCGCTCGGAGGCGCCGATCCGGTGGTTCAGCGTGAAGCCGGGAAAGGCCGTGGTGACCGCGCCCGCCTCCACCCGGGTGCGCCCCATGAACCAGGAGTCGATCCCCGGGCCGGTGGCGATGGCCTCCCAGACCTGCTCGGGGGTGGCCTGGACCTCGGCCTCGTTCTCGCGCCGGTACTCGCGTCCCATGGTCAGCTCTCCTTCACGCGGGGGTGCACGGCGACCACGAGGCGGTGGCCGTGCCCTGCGGAGGTGCCGTCGTGGTACCGGCCGGCCAGCGCGGTGAGGAAGCCGCACAGTTCGTCTGCGAAGGCGGCCCTGTCGGCCGCCGAGGCGAACCGTATCTCCCCGTCGATCACGAGCGTCGCGGCCTCGCGGTCCGCCGCGGCGAGCGCCCCCGCCTCTTCCAGCAGGCGGGCGGCCGTCGCCACGAGCCACCGGGCCGGCAGCCGTGATGCTGAGCTCGCTTCGAACATGCCTCCACGCTCTCACCGAAAAAAGAACTTGTCAAGACGATTCAAGCTGTCGGCGGGTGGATTGACACCTCCGGTGACGGAAGCGAAGGATGGTGACCCGTGATCCTGGACATCCGAGAGCTGGCCGACCACCTCGCGGTGTCCACCGAAACGCTGCGGGACTACTACCGCGCCACCACCGACGGCACCGGCGGCGGCTGGTACCACGAGCTCGGCCGCCCTCCCGCGGCGACGGCCACCGCGGTCGCGCTCGCCTGCTTCGTCGACAAGGGCGACCCGATCGACCATCTCGACCAGGCGCTGCGCTTCCTGCGCTCACGGCAGCGGGAGGACGGCGGCTGGGCCACGGCCACCCACGGCGAGGTGCCGGTCGTCGAGGCCACCGCGTGGATCGCCTGGTGCCTGTCGCGGGCGCGGTGCGAGCTGACGCCCGGCGCTCCGGATCTGGCCTCGGCCGCGCGGTGGCTGACCGCGCACCAGAACCCCGACGGCGGCTGGGGATCGCGGCGCGGCAACCCGTCCAGGACCTGGCTGACCTGTCTCGCGCTGCGCGCCCTCGGCCTGCTCGACCCGCACTCCGCGGCCGTCGCCGACGGGATCGGCTGGCTGCTCGACCGGCGGCTGACCGCGGGCGGCGCCCGCGTCTGGGGCATGACGGAGGACGGCGGCCCGACCCTCACCCACACCGCGTTCGCCCTGCTCACCCTCGCCGAGCTGCGGCCCCTGGAGACCGACGAGCATCTGCGGGCCTTCCGCTGGCTGGCCGAGCGCGTCGAGGCCAATCCGCGGGATCTGCACCGCTGGATCGAGACCTACACCGCCGCCGACGACGGGCACCAGTGGCGGCTCAACCTGTGGCACTTCGGCCTGCCGATCGCGGTCTCCGCGCTGCTCCACCATCCCGAGGGCCCGCCGTCGACGCTGCTCGGCCGCGCCGTGGCCCGCCTCCTGCGGGTCCCGCCGGGAACCCACGTCTGGGGCGACGAGACGGGGCCGCCGACCCGGCTGTCGCTGTGGAGCCTGTGGTGGTCGCTCCAGGCGCTGTCCGGCGTCTACCGGTTCCCGCTGTTCCGCAGGGACGACCTGGTGGTCTGGGTCCGCGACGCGGTGATCATCCGCCGGGGGCCCGCGCGGCGCCGTCCGCTGTTCACCTTCCTGCCCGGACTCTGGAGCCAGGGGCTGGGGCTGCTTCTGGCCCGGTTCTGGGCCTACGTCACGGTCGCGCTGCTCGCCGCCGTGCTCGCCGCGGGCGCGATCGCCGGGCTCTGGGAGTGGGACCTGTTCTGGAGCGGCTTGATCATCCCGGTCCTGCTGATCCCCCTCCAGGAGGGCATCAAGCGGCGCGGCGGATGAGCTCGGCCTCGCCGGCCGTCCGCATCGCCTCGACCGGGACGTCCGTGCGTCCGGTCATCATCTCGACCTGGCGGACGGCCTGGTGCAGCAGCATCGCGAACCCGTTGACGACCGTCCCGCCCCCGGCCAGGACGGCTCTGGCGAGCGAGGTCGGCCACGGCGCGTAGACCACGTCGAACACCGGGACCCCGGCCTCGGCGACCATCTCCGCGTAGGTCCCGGCCCCGTCCCCCGGCAGCGTCGAGACCACGAGCTGGGTCTTCAGCAGGGAGCCCAGCTCGCCCAGGGGCTCCACCCGGACGTCCAGTCCGCACCGCTCGCCGACCTCGGCCGTCTCTCCCGCCCGTCCGGGGTTCCTGACCACCAGGGTCGCCTCACGGGCCCCGAGCAGCGCGGCCCCGGCCAGCGCGGAGGCCGCGGTGGCCCCGCCGCCGAGCACCACGAGCCGGTCGAGCGAGCCGACCCCCGCCTCGCCGAGCGCGGTGACGATCCCGTACACGTCGGTGTTGTCGGCGACCCACCGCCCGTCCCGCCGGACGAGCGTGTTGGCCCCGCCGACCCGCACCGCCAGCTCGCTGCTCTCCGCCGCGAGCGCCAGCGCGGTCCGCTTGAGCGGCATCGTGAGCGACAGCCCCGCCCAGTCCCGCTCGAGGAAGGCCGCGAGGCCGTCCTCCGCGCACTCGTGGGCCTCGTAGCTCCACCCCTCCAGCCCCATCGCCGCGTAGGCGGAGCGGTGCAGGACGGGCGAGAGCGAGTGGGCGATCGGCGACCCCAGCACGGCGGCACGGGTCACTGGCCGGGGTGCTTCCTGGCCCAGGCGTTGAACTTGTCCACCAGCTTCTGGTGCTGGGGGTAGGTCTCGGCGTACTCGGTGATCCTGTTGGTCGGGTCGGTCGTCACGAAGAACAGCCACTTACCGGGCAGCGGATCGAGCACGGCCTTGATCGACTCCAGGCCCGGGCTGCCGATCGCACCGACCGGGAGACCCCGGTGCAGGTAGGTGTTGTACGGCGACGGCGTCCTGGTCTGGGCCTCGGTGACCGAGTAGGTGCGCTTCTTGAGGATGTAGAGGATCGTCGTGTCGAACCCCAGCGGCATGTTCGCCTTGAAGCGGTTGTAGATCACCCGCGAGATCTTCCTGCGGTCGACCGGCTTTCCCGCCTCGGCCTCGATCAGGCTGGCCATGGTGATGACCTGGAACGGCGTGAGGTCGAACTTCCTGCCCTCGGCGGCGATGTCCAGGGTGCCGACCTGCTCCTTGAAGCGGTCGACCATGGGCTTGAGCAGCTGAGCGGCGGTGGCCTTCGGTGGCAGGTTGTACTGGCCGGGGAAGAGGTAGCCCTCGAGGTCGCCCTTGGCGAACCCGGGCAGGCCGAGGCCCTTGGGGTTCTTCTGGACCTTCAGGAACTCGTTCATCGGCACCTTGGTCTGGGCCGACAGCAGCTTGAAGACCTCGACGGCGCGACGGCCCTCGGGAACGTTGATCACACCGGCGCGCGACTTCGGATCGAGCATGAGCGCCAGCGCGGACTTCGCCGACATCTTCAGCCGCATCCTGTAGAAGCCCGGCTGGATGCCCTGCGACTTCGGTTCGTCCTTGGCGGCCTCGTTGAAGGCCTTGGTGGACTTCACCACGTCGGCCTTCTGGAGGGTCGTGGCGATGGCGGAGGTGTAGTCGCCGTCTTTGACCTCGACCGTGACCGCACCGGTGCCTTCTCCGACGTAGTCGCCCGGCTGCATGTAGTTCTTCAGCTTGGTGTAGCCGAAGTAACCACCGCCGCCGACCACGACGACCAGGAAGAGCAGCGCGGCCACGGCGGCGGCTCCGCCGCCCCGCTTCTTGCGCGTCTGCTTCTTCCGCTGTTCGGAGCGGTCGGCCCGGCTCTCGCGCCGGGTCTCATCGCCCCAGAAGTCCGTGTTGTTCACTCTCTCCCCTTGACCGAAGCGCCGGGCGGTTTCCCGGTGAGGCGCTCCGCGTCGAGTGCCGCCTGCAGCAGTACGGTCGCCGCGGCCTGATCGATCACTGCGCGCTGGTTCTTCGCCTTGGTCCCGCCGGACCGCAGGCCGCTGGCGGCGGTGACGGTGGTGAGACGCTCGTCATACAGACGTACCGTATCGAAGGGGAGTTTACGTGCCAATCGGACAGCAAAACTCCTGGCCGACTCCGCCGCCTTTCCCTCGCGGCCGGACAGGTTGGCGGGAAGTCCGACGATCACTTCGAGCGCCTCGTACTCGGCCACGAGTTCCAGGATCCTCGCGATGTCCCCCCGGCCCGCTCGCACGGTCTCCAGGGGTGTCGCGAGGATCCCGGCGGGGTCGCTGCGGGCCACGCCGATCCTGACGCTGCCCACGTCGACCGCCAGCCTTACGCCGTTTCTCACTTGCCGCCTTCGCTTCGACTACGCGGTGGCCACTGCGTGCTCGACGACGTTCAGCGCCTCGATGATCTTCTCGGCGTCCTGCCCACCGCCCTGTGCAAGATCATCCTTACCGCCGCCACCGCCGCCCAAAACCTTCGCGGCGACACCGACCAGGCGGCCGGCCTTCTGGCCCAGCCCGCGGGACTCCTCGTTGGTCGCCACGACCACGACGGGCTTGTCCTTGGGCACGCCGACGATGACCACGACGGCGGGACGGCCCTGGAGCCGGTCCCTGATGTCGATGGCGAGCTTGCGCAGGTCGTCCGCGCCGGTGCCGCCGGGCGCCGTGTGGGCGACGTAGGCGACGCCGTTGACGTCCTTGGCGTGCTTGGCCAGGTCCGCGGAGGCGGCGAGGATCTGCTCGGCCCGCAGCCGCTCCAGGTCCTTCTCGGCCTCGCGGAGCTTGGTCACGATGGAGCCGATCCGCTCGGGAAGCTCCTCGCGCCGCGCCTTCACCTGGTCGGCGAGCTGGTTGACCAGCACGCTCTCCTTGGCGAGGAAGCGGAAGGCGTCGATGCCGACCAGGGCCTCGATCCGCCGGACGCCCGCGCCGATCGACGCCTCGCCCATGAGCTTGACCAGGCCGAGCTGGCCGGAGGACCCCACATGGGTGCCGCCGCACAGCTCGCGGGAGTAGTCGCCGACCTCGATCACGCGGACCTCGTCGCCGTACTTCTCGCCGAACAGCGCCATGGCGCCCATCGCGATCGCCTCCTTCTGGGAGGTGATCAGGGCCCTGACCTCGAGGTCGTCGATGAGGACGGCGTTGATCTCGTCCTCGACGTCGCGCAGCACCGAGGCCGGGACGGCACCGGAGGCGGTGAAGTCGAACCGGAAACGTCCGGGCGAGTTCTCCGAGCCGGCCTGCGCGGCGGACTCGCCGAGCGCGTTACGGAAGCCCTTGTGCACCATGTGGGTCGCGGTGTGCGAGCGCGAGATCGCCTTGCGGCGGGACAGGTCGATCTCGGCGAGCACGGTGTCGTCCGTGCGCGCCACCCCCGACCTGACCTTGCCCTTGTGCACGATCAGGCCCTTCAGCGGGGCCTGGACGTCGCGGACCTCGACCTCGGCGCCGCCGGAGAACCGCAGGACGCCGTGGTCGGCGAGCTGGCCACCGCCCTCGGCGTAGAACGGGGTGCGGTCGAGGACGACCTCCACGTCGCTGCCGGGACCGGCCTCGACCACGTTCGCACCATTGATCATGAGACCGACGGCCCGGCCCTCGCCGGTGAACTGCGAGTAGCCGAGGAAATCGACCTTGCCGCCGGCCAGTTCGAGCAGGTCGCCCAGGACCGAGACGTCGGCGTTGCCGGTCTTCTTCTCGCGGGCGTCGGCCTTGGCCCGGTCGCGCTGCTCCTGCATGAGGCGGCGGAAGCCGTCCTCGTCGACCACCAGGCCCTGCTCGGAGGCCATCTCCAGGGTGAGCTCGATCGGGAAGCCGTAGGTGTCGTGCAGCTTGAAGGCGTCCGCGCCGCCGACCGTGTTGCGGCCGGAGCTCCTGGACTCGTGCGCCGCCACGTCGAAGATCGACTCACCGGTGCGGAGCGTCCGCAGGAAGCTCTCCTCCTCGGCGTCGATCACGGTGTGGATGTTGGCGGCGGTGCGGATCAGCTCGGGATACTGCTCGCCCATGGCGGCGATCGCCACCGAGGTGAGCTCGTGCATCGCCCCGCCCTCCTGCAGGCCGAGCAGGCGGACCTTGCGGACCGCGCGGCGCAGGATGCGGCGCAGCACGTAGCCGCGGCCCTCGTTGGACGGCATGATCCCGTCGGCGACCATCATCATTCCGGAGCGGACGTGGTCGGCCACGACGCGCAGCGACACGTCGTCGACCGGGTTCTTGCCGTACCGCGACTTGGTCAGGTCGGCGGCCCGGTCGAGGATCCGCCACATGGTGTCGGTCTCGTAGATGTTGTCGACGCCCTGGAGGATCGCGGCCATGCGCTCCAGGCCCATGCCGGTGTCGATGTTCTTCGCCGGCAGCTCGCCCGCGACGTCGAAGTCGACCTTCGAGCGGACCGTGCTCAGCTGGTACTGCATGAACACGAGGTTCCAGACCTCGAGGTAGCGGTCCTCGTCGGCCTCGGGACCGCCCTCGCGGCCGTACTCGGGTCCGCGGTCGTAGTAGATCTCCGAGCAGGGACCGCCGGGGCCGGGAACGCCCATGTTCCAGTAGTTGTCGGCCAGGCCGCGCTCCTGGATGCGCTCGCGCGGCACCCCGACGACCTTGTGCCACAGGTCCGCCGACTCGGCGTCGCCCCGCAGGACCGTCACCCAGAGCCTGTCCTCGGGGAAGCCGAAGCCGCCGTCGGCCTCGGCGCCCGTCAGCAGCTCCCAGGCGAACGGGATCGCCTGCTCCTTGAAGTAGTCCCCGATGGAGAAGTTGCCCAGCATCTGGAAGAAGGTGCCGTGCCGGGTGGTCTTGCCGACCTCCTCGATGTCCGGGGTGCGGACGCACTTCTGGCAGCTCGTCATCCGGACCGCGGGCGGCGTGCGCTGAGCCAGGAAGTAGGGCTTGAACGGAACCATGCCCGCGTTCACCAGGAGCAGCGTCGGATCCTCGGCTATCAGGGAGGCCGAGGGCACGATCGTGTGCCCGTTCCGCTCGAAAAACCGCAGGTATCGGCGCGCTACTTCAGCCGACTCCATGTGTCCCGTCCTTGCTCTCGTCGATGGGCGTCGCCTGGATGATCCTCCGCTTGCGGGGATCCTCCGGCGGCGTCTGGTCTAGTTCGATGGCCTCGCGCAGCTCCGCCTCGCGTTCGGCGGCGTGGAAGCGCACCTCTCCCGCGAAGCTACGGAGCCGGTCACCGGTGGTGCCACTGGTTTTCACGGCCTGGTTGACGGCCTTCACCGCGATGTTCTGCGGGGCGAGCTGCTTGACGAAGCGCGCCGCCCGGCGCTGGGCGTAGAGCGCGGTGCCCGCGCCGACCGTGATCCAGAACAGTCTCTTCATTACTTCTTACCCTTGCCGCCGCGCCCGTTCGTGGTCCGCTGCGCCGGGAGCTGGGGCCGCTGGGGCTCCTCCGGCCTGCCCAGAGCCTTGCGGACGCCGTAGGAGAAGGCCGCGGCCTTCACCAGCGGCCCGCCGACCACGGAGGTCATCACGGTGGTTACGGCCGAGAAGTTCTGGCTGACGCCCGCCATCTGCTTGGTGATCACGTCGGTGCGGTCGAGCTGCTCACCGGCCTGTTCGACGGCGCGCGCCATGTCGTCCAGGAGCGGGCCCGCCTGGTCGCCGATATCGGAGATCATCTTGGTGGTCTCCTGGAGCAGCCTGGCCAGCTTCAGCAGGGCGAAGCCGATGAAGCAGACGAGGATCGCCCAGAAAACGGCCACGATGAGGCCTGCGAGCTGTCCGCCAGTGAGCATGGTCAGTGACCCTATCGTCTATGGGCTTGTCAGACGGTGACCTGGTATCCGAGCGCCAGTTCGTCGCCGGGCATACCCCTGATCCCCCAGTTCTCCCTAGGAGTCTCGAAGATCGTGATCTCGACGTCCTGGGGAGCGAGGCCCGGACTCTCCGCCAACCGCGAGAAAAGCCCGCGAATCAGCGCTTTCTTCGCGACCATCGTACGCCCCGTGAAGATGCTGATCTCGATGATCAGGTAATCCGCCGAGCGATCGGCCGGATGCACGAAATCCTCGTCGTCCAGGCCGATGAAGCGGTGGAACCGCTTGTCCTCCGGATACTGCAGCGCCTCGACGACCGCGGCGTGGATGCTGTCGGAGATCTCGGTGCGCGCCCGCGCGAAGAGTTCCCTACGTCCGAAAATCTTGATCTGCCCCATGATCACCCAGCTTAACGGCCCTTGAGAACCGACTTGATCCGGCTCAGCACCTCGGTGAAGCGGCCCTCGGCACCGTGGGTGGTCGGCCGGTAGTACTGCCGGGAGGCCAGCTCGTCCGGGGCGTACTGCTGGGCCACGACCCCGCCGGGGAAGGAGTGCGGGTACTTGTAGCCCACCCCGTGGCCGAGCTTCTCGGCCCCCTTGTAGTGGGCGTCGCGCAGATGGTTGGGGACGTGCCCGACGACGCCCCGCCGGACGTCGCCCATGGCCTCGTCGATAGCGGTGATCACCGCGGCGGACTTGGGCGCCAGCGACAGGTGGATGACGGCCTGGGCCAGGTTGATCCGGGCCTCCGGCAGCCCCACGTGCTCGACCGCGGCCGCGGCCGCGACGGCCGTCTGGAGGGCGGTGGGATCGGCCATGCCGATGTCCTCGCTGGCATGGACGATCAGCCGGCGGGCGATGAACCGGGGATCCTCCCCCGCGACGATCATCCGGGCCAGGTAGTGCAGGGCCGCGTCGGGGTCGCTGCCCCGGATCGACTTGATGAACGCGCTGATCACGTCGTAGTGCTGGTCGCCGTCCCGGTCGTACCGGACGGCCGCCCGGTCGACGGCCTTCTCCAGGACGTCGACGGTGATCTCCCCGTCCGCGACCAGGTCGGCGGCCTCGAGATAGGTCAGCGTCCGGCGGGCGTCTCCGCCGGCCAGCCTCACCAGATGGTCCACGGCCTCGTCGGTGATGGTGGCCTCCACCCCCCGCTCGTCGCCGAGCGCCCGCTTGATCACCTCACGGATGTCGTCGTCCTGGAGGGGCTGGAGGGTGAGCAGCAGCGAGCGGGACAGCAGGGGGCTGTTGACCGAGAAGAACGGGTTCTCCGTGGTGGCCCCGATGAAGGACACCCAGCGGTTCTCCACGGCCGGGAGCAGGGCGTCCTGCTGGGCCTTGTTGAAACGGTGCACCTCGTCGACGAACAGCAGGGTCTGCCGGCCGGACATGCCCAGGTCGCGCTTGGCCTGCGCGATCGCCTCCCGGACGGCCTTCACCCCGTCGGAGACCGCCGAGATCTCCACGAAGCGCCGCTTGGTGGCCCGGCTGACCACGTAGGCCAGGGTCGTCTTGCCCGTCCCCGGCGGGCCCCACAGGACCAGCGACATGGGGGCGTCGCGCTCGACGAGCTGCCTGATCGGGGTCCCCCTGCCCAGCAGGTGCCCCTGCCCGATGACCTCGTCGAGGTTGCGGGGCCGCATCCGGACCGCCAGCGGCTCGTTGGCCTTGTGGATCTCCTCCGCGGGCTCGTCGAACAGACTCTCCATACCGGTGACACTATCCGGCGCAGTCCATTACACGCGTTGCGGTTGACAGACAGCGCTCCGCAGGCATGACTAGTCGCCTATGACTGCGGAACCCAGCGGATACGAGCGGGCTCTCGACCTCTTCGAGGCCGTGGTCCGCGGCGTGCCCTGCGACGGCTGGGATTCGCCCTCTCCCTGCGCGGGCTGGAGCGCCCGCGACGTCATCGGGCATGTGATCGAGGGCCAGCGGGAGATCATCGCGTTGGCCGCCGCGGAGGAGCCGCCGGCCGCCGTCGACGAGCCCGGCAAGCTCACCGGGCCCGATCCGCTGGAGTCCTGGCGGGAGGCCAGGACCCAGTGCGCCGAGGCGCTCACCGAGCAAGCGCTGGCCCGGCCGATCCCCTTCGGCGGCTTCGGTGAGCTTCCGCTGCGCGATCTGCTGGACACCTACGTCCTGGAGCTGCTCGTCCATGCCTGGGATCTGGCCCGGTCCAACGGCCAGGCCGTCCGGCTGGACGGGGATCTGGTCCACCACGCCTTCAACACCGCGCAGGTCGTCGGGGCCAGCATGCGCTCCCAGGGACTCATCGGGCCCGCCCTGGTACCGCCGAGGGGCGCGGGCGAGCTGACCCGGCTCCTGGCCTTCCTGGGACGGCGGGAGACCGCAGGCGCACAATAGAAGGTGAGGAAGGAAGGGAGCTCATCATGGACGTCTCCGATCTGCACCGCCGCGCCGTGGCCGGAATGACCGCACGGATCGCCGCGATCAGCCCCGGCCAGTGGACCCTGGCCACCCCCTGCTCCGACTGGGACCTGCGGGGCCTGGTCAACCATGTCGCGGGCGAAATGCTCTGGACACCGCCGATCTTCGAGGGAAAGACCGCCGCCGACGTCGGCGGCGCCTTCGACGGCGACGTCCTCGGCGAGGACCCGCAGGGCGTCTGGGAGGCGTCCGTGGGGCCCTCCATCGCCGCCGTGAGCGCCGAGGGGGCCCTGGACCGCACCGTCCACCTGTCCTTCGGCGACGTGCCGGGCGAGGTCTACGCGAGCCAGATGTTCGCCGACATCCTCGTCCACTCCTGGGACGTGGCCCGCGCCTCCTCCGGCGACGAACTGCTCGACCCCGACCTGGTCGAGGCCTGCCTGGACTGGTTCAGCGACGAGGAGGAGCAGACCTACCGGGCGGCGGGGCTCATCGGGCCCGCCGTGACGCCCGGCGACGACGCGCCGCAGACCGTCCTGCTCGCCAGGTTCGGCCGCACGGCATGAGCGGGGCCGGGGTCCGTCCGGACCCCGGCCCCGCCGTGAAACGCTACTTGCCGGCCGCGGCGGGCTTCGGCGCGGCGTCGACGCCCGCCTCACGCCGCTGCTGGACGGTGATCGGCGTCGGCGCCCCGGTCAGCGGGTCGAGGCCGGAGGCCGCCTTCGGGAAGGCGATGACCTCGCGGATGGTCTCGGCCCCGATGAGCAGGGTGACGAGCCTGTCCAGGCCGAAGGCGATGCCGCCGTGCGGGGGCGGGCCGTAGTTGAAGGCCTCCAGCAGGAAGCCGAACTGCGACTGCGCCTCCTCCTTGGACAGGCCGATCGCCTCGAACGCCCGCTCCTGGACGTCCTTGCGGTGGATACGGATCGATCCGCCGCCCAGTTCCGTGCCGTTCAGGACGAGGTCGTAGGCGTTCGACAGGGCCGAGCCCGGGTCCTTGTCGAAGGAGTCGATGCTGTCGGCGGTCGGGGCGGTGAACGGGTGGTGCACCGCGTGCCAGCCGGTCTGCTCGCCCTTGTCGTTCTCGATCGGCTCGAACATCGGGAAGTCGACGACCCACAGGAAGTTCCAGGCCGAGGCGTCGATCAGGCCGCAGCGGGCGCCGATCTCCAGGCGGGCGGCGCCGAGCAGCTCGAGCGAGCCGGTGCGGCGGCCCGCCGCGAAGAAGATCGCGTCGCCCTTCTGCGCTCCGGTCGCCGCGGCGAGGCCGTTCAGGTGCTCCTCGGACAGGTTCTTGGCGACCGGGCCGCGCAGCTCGCCGGTCTCGGCGTCGATCAGCACGTAGGCGAGGCCGCGGGCGCCGCGGGCCTTGGCCCAGTCCTGCCAGGCGTCGAGCTCCTTGCGGGTCTGGGACGCCCCGCCCGGCATGACGACGGCGCCGACGAACTCGGCCTGGAACACCCGGAACTCGGTGCCGGCGAAGTAGGAGGTGAGGTCGTTGAGCTCGTTGCCGAAGCGGGTGTCGGGCTTGTCCGAGCCGTAGCGGCCCATCGCCTCGGCGTAGGTGAGGCGCGGCAGGGGCAGCGGCACCTCGTAGCCCGCCAGTTCCTTCCAGACCCGGGCGATCAGGGCCTCGCCGACGGCCAGGACGTCCTCCTGGTCGACGAACGACATCTCGACGTCGATCTGGGTGAACTCCGGCTGCCGGTCGGCGCGGAAGTCCTCGTCGCGGTAGCAGCGGGCGATCTGGTAGTACCGCTCGAGCCCGCCGACCATGAGGAGCTGCTTGAACAGCTGCGGGGACTGCGGCAGGGCGTACCAGTGGCCGGGCTTGAGCCGGACCGGCACGAGGAAGTCGCGGGCGCCCTCGGGCGTCGAGCGGGTCAGGGTCGGGGTCTCCACGTCGACGAAGCCCTGCTCGCGGAGCACCTCGCGGACCAGGAAGGTCGCCTCGGAGCGGGCGCGCAGCGCCCTGGCGGCCTGCTCGCGCCGGATGTCGAGGTAGCGGTACCGCAGCCGCACCTCCTCGTTGACGTTGACGTCGCCCTCGATGGGGAAGGGCAGCGGCGCGGACTCCGACAGCACCTCGATGTCGGACGCGACGATCTCGACGGCGCCGGTGGGCAGGTCGGGGTTCTCGTTGCCGTCGGGCCGGATCCGGACCTCGCCGGTGACCTTGACGCAGTACTCCGAGCGCAGGTCGTGGGCGGCGTCCTCCTCGCGGAAGACGACCTGCGCGGACCCGGAGGCGTCGCGCAGGTCGATGAAGGTGACACCGCCGTGGTCGCGGCGGCGCGCGACCCAGCCGGCGAGCACGACGCTGGTCCCGGCGTGCTCCGCCCGGAGCGAGCCGGCCTCATGCGTGCGAATCATGTGAGCTTCCCCTTGATGACAGAAACGACTTCGGTGAGCGGGACGGCGATCTGCTCGCCGGTGGCCAGATCCTTGAGCTGCGCGGATCCGGCCTCGATATCCCGGTCGCCGAGGATCAGGGCGTAGGCCGCGCCAGAACGGTCGGCGCCCTTCATCCCGGCTTTCATGCTGCGTCCGCCGAAGCCGAGGTCCGCCGCGATCCCCTCGCGGCGCAGGCAGGTGACGAGCTTGAAGATCTCGCGGGCCGCCTGGTCGCCCAGCGCCACCCCGAACACCCGCACGGACGTCCCCCTGACGGCCTCGACCTGCTCGGCCTCCATGGCCAGGACCGTCCGGTCGAGGCCCAGGCCGAAGCCGATGCCGGGCAGCGCGGGGCCGCCGATGGTCTCCGACAGCCCGTCGTAGCGCCCGCCGCCGCCGATGCCGGACTGCGCGCCCAGCTTCGGGTGGTCGAACTCGAACACGGTGCGGGTGTAGTAGTCGAGGCCGCGCACGAGGCGCGGATCGTCGACCCAGGCGATGCCCAGGTCGGCGAGGAGCTCGCGGACCCTGTCGTAGTGGGCCTTGCAGCCCGCGCACAGGTGGTCGGCCATCAGCGGGGCGCCCTCGAGCCTCGCCCTGACCTCGGGACGCTTGTCGTCGAGGACCCGCAGCGGGTTCACCTCGATCCGCGCGCGGGTCTCGGCGTCCAGGTCGAGGCCGCGCAGGAACGACTGGAGCGCGGCCCGGTAGGCCGGGCGGCACTCGGCGTCGCCGAGGGAGTTCAGGTGGAGCGTGAACTCCCTGAGCCCGAGCGAGCGGTAGTAGTCGTAGGACAGGGCGATGACCTCGGCGTCGATCGCCGGGTCGTCGGAGCCGAGCGCCTCCAGGTCCACCTGGTAGAACTGGCGGTACCGGCCGGCCTGTGGGGCCTCGTACCGGAAGACCGGGCCGACGGCCCACACCTTCACCGGCAGCCCGCCCCGGTGCAGGTTGTTCTCCAGCACCGACCGCAGGACGCCCGCGGTCATCTCCGGCCGCAGCGTGACCGAGCGTTCGCCCTTGTCGAGGAAGGTGTACATCTCCTTGTTGACGACGTCGGTCGACTCACCGACCCCGCGCGCGAACAGCTGGGTGTTCTCGAAGACGGCCAGCTCCGCGTAGGAGTAACCCGCGTTGGCCGCGACGGCCGCGAAGGCGTCGCGGGCGGCGAGGAACGCCGCCGAGCGCGGCGCGACGTACTCACTGACCCCCTTGGGGGCCTGGAAGGTGCTCATGATGATCTAGAAGCCTTTTCTGGGGCCTTCGGCGGGCGCGAGATCCTGAAGGTAGGGATTGGTGACGCGCTCCCGGCCGATCGTGGTCTGGTTGCCGTGGCCCGGGAGGACGACGGTCTGGTCCGGGAGCGGCAGGCACACCCGTGCCAGGCTCTCCAGGATCGCCGCGTGGCTTCCCCCCGGGAGGTCGGTGCGTCCGATCGACCCCTCGAACAGCAGGTCACCCGAGAACATGATCTGGGTTTCCGTGTCGTAGGGGGTCCGGAAGGCCACCGACCCGGGTGTATGGCCCGGCGCGTGGTCGACGGTCAGCTCCAGGCCCGCGAGGCTCATGACCGCCCCGTCCGCCAGCTCCCTGACGTCGTCGGGCTCGCTGAGCTCCAGTCCGCCGAACAGCTGGGCGGAGGTGACGCCGAAGCCCTTGGCCGGGTCGCTGAGCAGGTCCCGGTCGTCGGGGTGGATCCAGGCGGGCACGCCGCGGGCGCCGCAGACGGGCGCGACCGACCACACGTGATCGAGATGGCCGTGCGTGAGGATCACCGCGACGGGCTTGAGCCTGTGCTCCCTCAGGATCTCGTCGACCCCGGCGGTGGCGTCCTGCCCGGGGTCGATGATCACGCACTCCTCGCCCGCGGCGGGCGCCACGACATAACAGTTCGTGGCGAACGATCCGGCGGGAAACCCGGCGATGAGCACTAGTCGCCTCTCTGTACGCCGCCCTTACACCGCAGCGGCTTGGATGCACGGAATGTAAACCCGAGCCTACCGGCGCGCCCTGCCTCCCCGCGAACGACATAAGCCGTGTTCGCCGTGGACCGGTCCGCTATGACCGGGTAGAGGCGGCAGGCGGCTCGGACCGATACGATGCCCAGCACCTGATCAACAGTGCGTGCGTGGGCCGGGAAGAAGAGGAGGCCGCCGGGGTGGCTGGCAAGGACCGCAACAAGCAGTTGGCGCGTGAGCGTTTCGAGCGTCAGCAGGCGCGGCGTCAGGCCGAGGAGGCCAAGGCCAAGCGCCAGAGGATGATCGGTTCGGTCGCCGCGGCGGTCGTCGTGATCGGCGCGGGAGCGGCGGCCTTCGCCCTCACCCGGGGTGACGACGACGACAAGACCACCGTCTCGCCGTCGGCCTCGACGACCCCCTCCGAAAGCGCCAAGCCGGTCGCGGCGGGCGAGTGCGCCTTCACTCCCGACGGCAAGGCCGCCAAGGACGTGGGCCTCCCGGCCGCGAAGCCCACCGCCAAGGGCGACGTCCAGGCGACGCTCAAGATGAACATCGGCGACGTCAAGGTCGAGCTGGACGGCAAGAACGCGCCCTGCACCGTCAGCTCCTTCCAGTACCTGGCCGGCAAGGGCTACTTCGACAAGACCAAGTGCCACCGGATGACGCCGAACGTGCTCCAGTGCGGCGACCCGTCCGCGACCGGATCCGGCGGCCCGGGTTACAAGTTCGCCAACGAGAACACCAAGGACGCCAAATACAAGAAGGGCGTCCTGGCCATGGCGAACTCGGGGGCCGACACCAACGGCAGCCAGTTCTTCATCGTCTACAAGGATTGGGACGATCTTCCTGCCGACTACACCGTCTTCGGTAAGGTCACAGGGGGAATGGACAAGATCGAGGCCGTGGCGGCCAAGGGCATCGAGCCCGCCGACGCCACCGGAAACACGGCCCCGAAGCAGAAGGTTGAAATCAACAGCGTCACGATCGCGAAATAAGAGCGGTCGGGAGCGCTAGTGTTTGGTAGGCCCGGTCACAACGGAATTGATTCCGGGCCATGACGCAGGAGGCAAGGGTGTCCAGCGCCACAGATCCGTGGGGCCGTGTCGACGAAGAGGGCACGGTCTATGTGAAGACCGCGGACGGCGAAAGGGTCGTCGGGTCCTGGCAGGCCGGCGCGCCTGAGGAGGCCCTTGCCTACTTCAAGCGCAAGTTCGACTCGCTCGCCACCGAGATCGGCCTGCTCGAGCAGCGCCTCAAGACGACCGACCTCGCCCCCGCCCAGGCGGCCAGCAGCATCGAGCGCCTGCGCGAGTCCGTCGTCGACGCCCATGCCGTGGGCGACCTCGACGGCCTCGTCAAGCGCCTCGACGCGCTGACCGAGCTGTCGGGCAAGAAGCGCGAGGAGCTGAAGGTCCAGCGCGACGCGGCGCGGGGCGCGGCCAAGGAGGTCAAGGAGCGCATCGTCGCCGAGGCCGAGCGGATCGCCACCGAGGAGACCCACTGGAAGAACGGCGGCGAACGCCTCCGCCAGCTGGTCGAGGAGTGGAAGGCCGCCGAGCGGATCGACCGCGCCACCGAGACCGTCCTGTGGAAGCGGCTGTCGACGGCCCGCAACGCCTTCACCAAGCGGCGCAAGGCCTACTTCTCCAGCCTCGAGGACCAGCGGTCCTCGGCGCAGGGCGAGAAGGAGGCCCTGGTCGCCGAGGCCGAGGCGATCGCGAACTCCACCCAGTGGAACGACACCGCGGCGGCCTACCGCGAGCTGATGCGCCGCTGGAAGAACGCCGGACGCGCCTCCCGCGAGGCCGAGGAGGAGCTCTGGGGCCGGTTCAAGACCGCCCAGGACACCTTCTTCAACGCCCGCAAGGCGGCCTTCGACGAGCGCGACGCCGAGTTCGCGGGCAACGCCGAGATCAAGGAGAAGCTCCTGGTCGAGGCCGAGCGGATCCTGCCGGTCGGCAACGTCCGCCAGGCCCGCCAGTCGCTCCGGGTGATCCAGCAGAAGTGGGACGAGGCCGGAATGGTCCCCCGCGACTCCAAGGAACGTCTGGAAGGCCGGCTCCGCAAGATCGAGGACGCCGTCCGGCAGGCCGAGGAGTCGGAGTGGCGCCGCTCCAACCCCGAGGCCAAGGCCCGGGCCGAGGGCACGGTAGCCCAGCTCCGTACCGCGATCGAGAAGCTCGAGGGCGAGCTCGGCAAGGCCCAGGCCGCCGGTAACGCCCGCAAGATCAAGGACGCGGAGGACGGCCTGACCGCCCGCCGCGCCTGGCTCGAAGAGGCCGAGCGCACCCTCGCCGAGTTCAGCTAGACCTGATTGAGGAAAGGGGCCCGGTCGCCGACCGGGCCCCTTTTCTCATCTCCCCTACCCCGCCCCCTCCCTTCCCCCGGAGAAAGGGTCCTAATCCCCTGAGCGCTCAGGGATGGTCCACGGGAGTACGCCCGCGGGCCGATGCCCGGTTTCGGCCGCCGCACTACGATCGTCGCGTGGAAAGCACACCGTCCTCCCCGGCAGGCGTCGCGCGCGGTATCCGGGTCTCCGGCTGGATCGGGGCCCTCCTGTTCCCCTTCCTGCTGGCTCTGCCCGCGGTGAGCCTCCCGCGCGCCGCGCCGAGCACCTACGGCGTCGTCGTGACGACGCTCGCCATGATCATGCTCGCGGGCCTGCTCCGCCGCCTGCCGCTCACCGGCATCACCCTGATGATCACCGGAACGGCGGTCGCAGCGGCCCTGGTCGGCTCGCAGCACGCCGACCAGATGGTCCCGCTGGTAGCCGCCGACATCGCCCTCGGGTACGTCGTGGCCGTCCACAGAGCCCGCACGGCCGGTGCCGCGGTCGTCCTCTCCCTCTTCGGCCAGCTCGCCGTCATCGCGGGCCTCACCACCGGCTCGAGCGTGCCGGGCACCGCGCAGATCGCGCTGATGCTGATGATCATCGCCTGCGTCGCCGGGCTGTTCCAGCGGCAGCGGCGCCTGCACGCCGCGACGCTGCGCTCCCAGGAGGTCGTCGAGGCGATCACGGCCGAGCGGCTGCGGATCGCCAGGGAGCTGCACGACATGGTGGCGCACAGCATCGGGGTGATCGCCATCCAGGCGGGGGTCGGCTGGCGGGTCATGAACACCCAGCCGGAGGAGGCCCGCAAGGCCTTCCAGGCCATCGAGACGACCAGCAGGGAGACCCTGGCGGGCCTGCGGCGCACCCTCGGCACCCTGCGCCAGGACGACCCGTCCTCGGCGCCCATGGAGCCCGCACCCGGCCTGGCCGACCTCGGGAAGCTGGTGGCCAAGACCGGTGACGCGGGCGTCCGGGTCGACCTCCGTGTCCTCGGCGAGCCCGCGCCGCTGCCCCCCGACCTCGATCTGGCCGCCTACCGGATCGTCCAGGAGGCGGTCACCAACGTGGTGCGGCACGCCGGCACCGGCTCCTGCGTCGTCACGGTCGGCCACCGGGCGGACGACCTCGTCCTGGAGATCACCGATCAGGGGTCGGGCGGCTCCGCGGACGGCTCCGGATACGGCATCGTCGGGATGCGGGAGCGCGTCGGCCTCCTGCACGGCGACTTCACCGCCGGTCCCCTGCCCGGCGGCGGCTTCCGCGTCACCGCCCGGGTGCCCCTCCCCCAGGCGGCCCTGCGATGATCCGCGTCCTGCTCACCGACGACCAGCCGCTGATCCGCACCGGCCTGCGGGTGCTGATCTCCGACACCCCCGGCATCGAGGTCGCCGGGGAGGCCTCCAACGGCCACGAGGCCGTCGCCCTCGCCCGGGAACTGCGCCCCGACGTCGCCGTCATGGACATCCGGATGCCCGGCATGGACGGCATCGAGGCCGCCCGCCTGATCACCACCGACCCCGGCCTGCCCACCCGGGTCCTGGTCCTGACCACCTTCGACGACGACGACTACGTCTACGGCGCCCTCAGGGCAGGAGCGAGCGGTTTCCTGGTCAAGGACATGGCCCTGGAGTCCATCCTCGACGCCATCCGCGTGATCTCCAGCGGCGACGCCCTCATCGCCCCCAGCGTCACCCGGCGCCTGATCGAGGAGTTCGCCGGGAGGCCCGACCCCAAGAAGGCTGCGCCGGTGGCCACCGGTTCCGTCACCGACCGGGAACTCGAGGTCCTCACCCTCGTCGGGCAGGGTCTCGCCAACGCCGAGATCGCCGAGACCCTGCACATCTCCGTCGCCACGGCCAAGGCCCACGTCGCCCGGCTGTTCACCAAGCTCGACGCCCGCGACCGCGTCCATCTTGTGATCATCGCCTACAACCTGGGCCTGGTGACGCCCTCCCGCTGAGGCTCAGGTACGGGCCACCGGGCAGCCGCCGGTGAGCTTGCCGAGGAAGGAGTTGGGGTCGTAGTAGTGCTCGACCTCGACCAGCTTCAGCTCGTCGCTCACCTTGGCGACGCTGACCCCGAACATCTCGACCGTCTCACCCGTCGGCTCGAAGCCCTGGTAGGAGCCGGTGAAAGCACCCCAGTGCCGCCACTTGAAGGTCACGACCGGCGGAGGCGACAGAACCTCGAGGACCTCCCAGTAGAAGCCCGTGGGAAAGGCGTTGAGGAAGACGTGGTGGGAGGACTCGAAGGTCTCCCTGCCGCTGGGGTAGAACGGGCTGTCCCCGATGAGGATGTTGTAGCTGCCGATGTCGGCGATCGCCGCGGCGTCCGCCCACGGGCCGCCGTTGACATTGGTGCGGAAACGCTCGGTGACCATCGACACCCAGGTCGCCGGGTCCTTCTTGTGCGAGACCTCCATCTCGAAGACCTGCACGATGCTCTCGACGATCGCCTCCAGCGATCCGGCCTCGAACCGGTGGGTCCGCTGGAGCGGCATGAGCTCATGGGACAGGTGGTAGTCGGGGACGCCGTCACGCCAGTCCTGTGCCGCGGCGGCCTCCACGACGGCCGTCCGGCCCTGGAGCCACAGGGGTACCTCTGAAGATGCTGTCTCGGTCATGAAAAAGATCTTGCTGAGCCCTTGTTACACCGGCAAGGCCCCGGCTTGACCAAGATCGGCCAGTTCTGTCAGCCCGTACCGTTGTTCACGCGGTAGACGTCGTAGACGCCGTCGATGGTGCGGACGGCCTTGAGCACGTGGCCGAGATGCTTGGGATCGCCCATCTCGAAGGTGAACCTGCTGGTGGCGACGCGGTCACGGGTGGTGGCCACGGTCGCCGACAGGATGTTCACGTGGTGGTCGGACAGCACCCGGGTGACGTCCGAGAGGAGCCTCGGACGGTCGAGCGCCTCGACCTGGATGGCCACGAGGAAGACCGAGTCCTCGCCCGGCGACCACTTGACGTCGATGAGGCGGTCGGGCTGGGTCTTGAGCTGCTCGACGTTCACGCAGTTCGTGCGGTGGACCGAGACTCCCGAGCCGCGCGTCACGAAGCCGACGATGTCGTCGCCCGGCACCGGGGTGCAGCAGCGCGACAGGCGCACCCAGACGTCGGAGTCGCCCGCCACGACCACGCCGGGGTCCCCCACCGGCCCGGCGCGCCGGGCGCGGCGCTTGGTGGGGATGGCGAGCTCGGCGATGTCCTCTTCGGCGCTCTCCACCCCGCCCAGTGCCTGGACGAGCTTCTGCACCACGGACTGCGCCGCGATGTGCCCCTCGCCGACGGCCGCGTAGAGGCTGGAGACGTCGGGGTAGCGCAGGTCGCGGGCCAGGGCCAGTAGCGCCTCGCCCGACATCATGCGCTGGAGCGGCAGGTTCTGCTTGCGCATCGCGCGGGCGATCGAGTCCTTGCCGGACTCGATGGCCGTGTCACGGCGCTCCTTGGAGAACCAGTGGCGGATCTTGTTCCGGGCCCGGGCGGACTTCACGTAGCCGAGCCAGTCGCGGGAGGGACCCGCGTCCTGGGCCTTCGAGGTGAAGATCTCGATGGAGTCGCCGTTGTCGAGGGTCGACTCCAGCGGCACCAGCCGCCCGTTGACCCGGGCGCCGATCGTGCGGTGGCCGACCTCGGTGTGGATGGCGTAGGCGAAGTCGACGGGCGTGGCGCCCTGCGGCAGCGCCATGACGTCGCCCTTGGGCGTGAAGACGAAGACCTCGCTGACCGACAGGTCGAAGCGCAGCGACTCCAGGAACTCGGCCGGGTCGGCGGTCTCCTTCTGCCAGTCGAGCAGCTGGCGCAGCCACTGCATGTCGGCCGCCTTCCGGCCGCCGACGGTCTCCTCCTTGTACTTCCAGTGGGCCGCGACGCCGTACTCGGCCCTGCGGTGCATGCCCCAGGTCCTGATCTGGAGTTCGACCGGCTTGCCCTCGGGACCGATCACCGTGGTGTGCAGCGACTGGTACATGTTGAACTTGGGCATCGCGATGTAGTCCTTGAACCGTCCGGGGACGGGGTTCCACCGCGCGTGGATCGAGCCGAGGGCCGCGTAGCAGTCGCGGACGCTGTCGACCAGGACCCGGATGCCCACCAGGTCGTAGATGTCGTCGAACGAGCAGTCCCGCGCGATCATCTTCTGGTAGATGGAGTAGTAGTGCTTGGGCCGGCCGGTGACGGTGGCCTTGATCCGGGCCTCGCGCAGGTCGCCCGAGACGTTCTCGATGACCTCCTGGAGGAACACGTCGCGGCGGGGCGCGCGTTCGGAGACCAGCCGGGCGATCTCGTCGAAGCGCTTGGGGAACAGGGTGGCGAACGCCAGGTCCTCCAGCTCCCACTTGAGCGTGTTCATGCCCAGCCGGTGCGCCAGCGGGGCGAAGATCTCCAGGGTCTCCCTGGCCTTCTTCTCCTGCTTGTGCCGCGGCATGTAGCGCAGGGTGCGCATGTTGTGGAGACGGTCGGCGAGCTTGATCACCAGGACGCGGATGTCGCGGGCCATCGCCACGACCATCTTGCGGACCGTCTCGGCCTCGGCGGCCTCGCCGTACTTGACCTTGTCCAGCTTGGTGACGCCGTCGACCAGCGCGGCGATCTCGTCGCCGAAGTCGCCCCGCAGCTCCTCCAGCGTGTAGGAGGTGTCCTCGACGGTGTCGTGCAGCAGCGCGGCGCACAGGGTCTCGGTGGCCATGCCCAGCTCGGCCAGGATGGTCGTGACGGCCAGCGGGTGGGTGATGTAGGGGTCGCCGGACTTGCGCTTCTGGTCGCGGTGGTAGTGCGCCGCGACGTCGTAAGCCCGCTCGATCAGCCGCACGTCAGCCTTGGGATGCGTGTTGCGGACCGTCTTGATCAGTGGTTCGAGCACCGGGTTCATAGTGGGTCCACGCTGGGCGCCCAGCCGAGCCAGCCGTCGGCGCACGCGTGCCGCGGACGGAGGAATCGAGGACGGCGCCGCCCCCGACGACGCAGCCGGACGCGGCGCGGCCGGCTCGGGATCGCCCACTGGTGCCTCGGCTCCGGCCACCGGTTGCGCGGTGGCGGCCCGCGGGGTCTCCTGGCGAGCGGGGCTTTCCGGACGCACTGGGCGCGCGGGCGGAACGGGAGTCTCCTCCACGTCCGAACCCGTCTGCGCCTCGACTACTTCCGTGTCGGTCGCCGCGATCTCACCGGGCACCCAGCCTCCTCGTTGCCGGAACGATTCCCTGGTAAAGGCCCAGTGTATCGGGATACCCCTGCGGGATGTCCGGATACCCCGCCTGGGTCAGACCGTAACGAGGGATTCGATCGGAAGATCCTTCAGCCGGTCACGACCGTTCAGGAAGCTCAGCTCCATCAGCACGCTCAGACCGGCAACCTCGGCGCCCGCCCTCCGCACCAGCGACACGGCCGCCTCCGCGGTGCCCCCGGTCGCCAGCACGTCGTCGACGATCAGGACCCTCTCCCCCGGCGCGAAGGCGTCGCGGTGGACCTCGATCGTGGCGGTGCCGTATTCCAGATCATAGGTGGCGGCGAAGGTCTCTGACGGGAGCTTTCCGGATTTCCGGACGGGAACGAACCCGGCGCCGAGTGCCAGGGCCACCGGGGTGGCGAAAATGAACCCACGGGCCTCGAGCCCCACCACCTTGTCGATCCTGCCGTGGGCGTGGTCCGCGATCGCCGCGACCACGGCCCTGAAGCCGTCGTGGTCGGCCAGCAGCGGGGTGATGTCCTTGAACATCACGCCCGGCTTCGGGTAGTCGGGCACGTCCCGGACGAGCTCGTTGATCAGCTGCTGTAGTGACATCCGTCTCTCCTCGCAAAGAAGAAGGTGTGCATGATCACTGATCATGCACACCTTCCGGGTTCGTCCTAGGGGCGCCGGGTGCTCCGGGGCCCCTTCTTGGGCTGGTTGCGCGGCCCCGTCTGGACGACCTTGGTGATCGTGGGAGCGTCGCCCGCGGGCTCTCCCCCGGCCTCCGCGTCGCCCTCGGCACCGACCTCGGCGCCGACCTTGGCCTGGCGCTTCGGGCTCTTGTCGCGCAGCGCGATGTTGGCCCGGAGCTGCTTGTACATCGGCTCGCGCTCCTTGAGCTGGACGAGCAGCGGCGTCGCCACGCAGATCGAGGAGTAGGTACCGACGATCATGCCGACGAACAGCGCCAGCGACAGGTCCTTCAGGGTGCCGGCACCCAGGAAGATCGTGCCGATGAAGAGGATCGAGGCCACCGGCAGGATCGCGACCAGCGAGGTGTTCAGCGAACGCACCAGGGTGCTGCTGAGCGCCTGGTTGGCGGCGTCGCTGTAGGTGATCTTCGACTTCTCGTTGAGCGGCTTCGTGACTTCCTTGATCATGTCGAACACGACGACCGCGTCGTAGAGCGAGTAACCGAGGATCGTCAGGAAGCCCAGCAGGGTCGCGGGGGTGACCTCGAAGCCGGACCAGGCGTAGATGCCCGCGGTGATGATCAGGTCGTGGAACAGCGCGACGATCGCCGCCAGCGCCATCCGCCACTCGAACACCACCGACAGGTAGGCGATGATCAAGATCATGAAGACGATCAGCGCCTGCCAGGCCTTCTTGGTGACGTCGTCGCCCCAGGAGGAACCGACCGACTGGCTGCTGACGTCGCCCTGCGGGACGTTCAGCTCCTCGGAGACGTTCTGCCGGACCTTGACGACCTCGGCGTTGGTCAGCGGGCCCGTGGTGACGCGCCAGTTGCTGCCCGTCTTCTGGACCTTCGGCTCCGAGTTCGCGGGGAGCTCGGCCTCGACGGCCTCGCGCACCTCGGTGATCGAGGCCTCGGACTTGATCGTGAAGACGTTGCCGCCGGTGAACTCCACGCCCGGGTTGAAGCCCCGGACCAGCAGCCCGACGAGGGAGAAGAGGATCAGCAGGCCGGAGATCGTGTACCAGAGCTTCGGCCGGCCGACGATGTCGGCCGAGAGTTCGCCCTTGACGAACCGCTGCAGAATTCCCTTGGACATCAGGCCTCCTGGCGCTTCAGACGGGCGACCGGGGTCGGCTTGCTGAGCCGGTGGGAGTCGAGGCCGGAGAGCTTGTGGCCCTTGGCGAAGAAGTCCCGGCGGGCCAGCAGCGCGACCAGCGGCTTGGTGAAGAAGAACACCACGACGACGTCGATCAGCGTGGTGAGGCCCATCGCGAACGCGAAGCCCTTGATCCCGCCGACGGCGAGGAAGTAGAGGACCAGCGCAGCGATGAAGGTGACCGCGTCGGCCACGATGATCGTGCGCCGCGCGCGGTTCCAGGCGACCTCGACCGACGGGCGCAGGGCGCGTCCGAGGCGGAGCTCGTCACGGAGCCGTTCGAAGTACACGATGAACGAGTCCGCCGTGATGCCGATCGAGACGATCAGGCCGATGATGTGCGGCAGCGAGAGCCGGAACCCCATGTTCTCGCCGAGGATGACCACCGAGATGTAGGTGATCGCCGAGGCCACGATCAGCGAGAGGACCGCGACCACGCCCAGCGCCCGGTAGTAGAACAGGCAGTACAGGACGACCAGGCCGAGGCCGATCGCACCGGCGATGAGACCGCCGCGGAGCTGGTCGGCGCCCAGCGAGGACGAGATGTTCTCGATGTTCTGGCCCGAGTCGGGGAACTTCAGCGGCAGCGAGCCGTACTTCAGCGACTGGGCGAGGCCCTTGGCGTACTCCTCGTTGAAGTCGGTGCCGCCGTTGATGCTGGCGGTGCCGCCGAGGATGGGGCCGCTCTGGATCGCGGGGGCCGAGACGACGCGGCCGTCCAGGACGATCGCGATGCGGGCCTCGGGGTCGTTCGGGTTGGCCGTGTAGGCCGCGTCCGCGAGCTTGGTCAGATCGCCGAACTGGTCGGCGCCCTTGCTCTTGAACTTGAGCGCGACCTCCCAGCCGGGCTGGTTGTTCTGGACGTTCGGCGCCTGGGCGTTGGCGTCGGAGATCTCGGTGCCGAGGACCTTGACCGGGCCGAGGATGTACTTCTCCTGGCCGTCGGGGTCACAGGCGACCACGAACTGCTTGGTCGGGTCGTCCGCGCCCTCGACCTGGGTTCCGGGCGGGCCCGCCTCGCAGTTCGTCTTCTCGAACTGGGCGATGACCGCCTTGTCGGTGACCTTGGAGTAGTCCGCGCCGAGGGCCGACGGGTCGATCTCCGGGGTGGTCGTGGTCGTCGGGGCGGGGGTGGTGCTCTTGGACGTCGTCGGCGTGGGCGTCGGGGCGGCGAACGCCTTCGACAGGGCCCGGTTCTTCGACGACTCGGTCACGTTGGGCTTGACCGACTTGGTCGGCTTCGGCGTCGCGGTGCCGGTCGCCGTCGGCGAGGCGGTCGGGGCGACCGTCGCGGTGCCCGCGCCCGCCGCGGAGACCAGGACCTGGCGGAACTGCATCTGCGCGGCCGCGCTCACCAGCGAGACGATCCGGCCGGAGTCCTCCTTGTTCCCGGGGACCGAGACGACGATGACGTTGTCGCCCTCCTTGTGGATGTCGACGTCCGCGAGCCCGCTGCCGTCCACACGGTCACGGATGATCTTGATCGCCTGGTCCATCTGGGCGGCGGGAGCCTTCTTACCGGATTCCGTCTCGGCCGTCATCGTGACGGACGTGCCACCGGCCAGGTCGAGGCCGAGCTTCGGGGTCGGATGCCCCTGGGCGAACATCACGACGGTCAGCACGGCCATCACACCGAAGAGGGTGAGCAGCGTGCGCGCCGGATTGGGGATGTTTCTGTTAGGCGCCACTGGTCGTCAATTCTTCCGTAGGGGGCCCGTCAGGCCTTGTCGGCGGTCTTCTCGGACTTGCCGAAGTCGACGCCGGCCGCCTCCGGGGTCTCCTCGTCCTCGACGGCCTTGGTCTCCACGGCGTTGGGCTCGGCCTCGTCAACGGCCTCGTCGTCGGAGTCCACGAGCTCGACGTCCTCGACGACCTTCATGACCGCCTGGGCCAGGATGCGGATCTCGACGCCCTCGGCGATCTCCAGGAGCAGGTCGCCCTCGTCGTTGTCGAGGACGGTGCCGTAGATGCCGCCCGCGGTGACGATCCGCGTTCCCGGCGCGAGGGCCGACTGCATCTTCTGCTGGTCCTGCTGCCGCTTCTTCTGCGGGCGGATCAGGAAGAAGTAGAAGGCCACCGCGATGAGGATCAGCGGGAGGAAGGAGACGAGCGCGTTGCCCTGGGACTCGGCTGCGAGAATCATGACGTCCTGGTTTCTTGATCGATACGGCCCGGTGCCGGACCCGGAGTTTAGAGAGTGCGAGGCGCACCGGCAACGACGTGACGATTCAGCGCGCCACAGAGTTCCCGCGTCGCCGGAACCGTCGATCCGCCAGGCTAGTCCGTGTCGGGCGTCACGTCGAACAGCGTGCCGCCCGCGGGGCCCGGGACCTGCGGCGGAGCAAGACCCAGGTGGGTCCAGGCGGCGGGCGTGGCGATGCGCCCCCGGGGAGTGCGCGCGAGCAGTCCCTGACGGACCAGGAAGGGCTCCGCGACGACCTCGACGGTCTCCGGCTCCTCCCCCACCGACACCGCGAGGGTCGACAGGCCGACCGGGCCGCCGCCGAACTTGGTCAGCAGAGCGCGCAGGACGGCCAGGTCGAGACGGTCGAGGCCGCTCTCGTCGACCTCGTAGAGATCGAGGGCGCTGCGGGCGAGGTCGAGGGTGACGTAGCCGTCGGCGCGGACCTCGGCGAAGTCGCGGACGCGGCGGAGCAGCCGGTTGGCGATGCGGGGCGTGCCGCGGGAGCGGAAGGCGACCTCGGCCGCGGCCCGGTCGTCGATCCGCACGCCTAGGAGCCCGGCCGACCGCCGCACGATGATCTCGAGCTCGGCGGGATCGTAGAAGTCCATGTGGGCGACGAAGCCGAACCGGTCGCGCAGCGGTCCCGGCAGCATTCCGGCGCGGGTGGTGGCCCCGACCAGGGTGAACGGGGCGATGTCGAGGGGGATGGCGGTGGCGCCCGGGCCCTTGCCCACCACGACGTCCACCCGGAAGTCCTCCATCGCGAGGTAGAGCATCTCCTCGGCGGGGCGGGCCATCCGGTGGATCTCGTCGAGGAAGAGGACCTCGCCCTCCGACAGGGTCGAAAGGACGGCGGCGAGATCGCCCGCGCGCTCGATGGCCGGGCCGCTGGTGATCCGCAGCGGCCGGCCCAGCTCGGCGGCGATGATCATGGCCAGGGTGGTCTTGCCCAGGCCGGGACCGCCGGACAGCAGCACGTGGTCGGGGGTGCGCCCGCGCCGCAGCGCGCTGTGCAGGACCAGCGAGAGCTGCTCGCGCACCCGTTCCTGGCCGATGAAGTCGTCGAGCTTCTTCGGGCGCAGCGCGGCGTCGATCGCCTGGTCGTCGATGTACTGCTCGCCCGACACCAGGCGCTCCTCCTCGCTCACGGGCGGCTCAGCTTACGCAGCGCCGACTTGAGCAGCTCGGGGATCGAGGGGACTTCCTCGCCGGTGAGCTCGTCGGCCACGGCGGCGACGGCCGCCTCGGCCTCGCGGGCGGGCCAGCCGAGGCTCTGCAGGCCCGCCTGGACCTGCTCGCGCCACGGCTGGACGCGCTGGCGCGGCACCGGAAGATCGTCGGCACCGCCCACCGGCAGGCCCAGCTTGTCCTTGAGCTCGAGAATGATCTTCTGGGCGCCCTTGGGGCCGATGCCCGACACCAGGGTGAGCGCCTTGGCGTCACCGGTGGCCACGGCGCGCCGCAGAGCGTTCGGGGAGTGCGTGGCGACCATCGCCAGGGCGACCTTGGGGCCGACGCCGCTGGCCGTCTGGACCAGCTCGAACATCACCCGCTCGTCGTCGGTGGCGAAGCCGTAGAGCGTCATGGAGTCCTCGCGGACGACCAGTGAGGTCGCCAGGCGGGCGTCCTCTCCGACCTTGAGCCCGGCGAGGGTGTTCGGGGCGCAGTGCAGTGCCAGCCCGACCCCTCCGACCTCCACGACGGCCTGGTCGGTGCCGGCCGAGTCGACCCGGCCCCTGACGAAGGCGATCATCTGCCACCCCTCCGGTAGAGCTGCTGTGCGGCCGCGAGCCGGGAGACGGCCCCTCCGCGCCAAACGTGACAGATCGCGAGGGCGAGGGCGTCCGCGGCGTCGGCGGGCCTCGGCGCCTCCTTCAGCCGCAGGAGGCGGGTGACCATCATGGTCACCTGGGCCTTGTCGGCGCGGCCGCTTCCCGTGATCGCGGCCTTGGCCTCGCTCGGGGTGTGCAGCGCCACGGGCAGACCGCGCCGCGCCGCGCACAGCAGCGCGATCCCGGCCGCCTGCGCGGTGCCCATCACGGTCGAGACGTTGTGCTGGGCGAAGACGCGCTCCACGGCCACGGCCTCGGGCCGGAACCGGTCCAGGACGTCCTCGATCCCCCGCTCGATCCCGACGAGCCGCAGCGCGAGCTCCTCCTCGGCGGGGGTCCTGATCACCCCGACGTGCACGAGCGTGAGCGGCGACCCGGGAGTGCCGTCGACGACCCCGACGCCGCATCGGGTCAGGCCCGGGTCCACTCCCAGCACGCGCAAGGCCGCTCCCGATCCGATCTTCCGAACATCAGTTCGTGAAGACGATACCGCGCCGCACCACCCGCGGGGGTGCGCGGCGCGGTGGCGGACCTGGTTATTCGTCCTCTTCGAGCTCGGCGGCGACGGCCTCGCTCAGGTCGAAGTTCGCCCAGACGTTCTGGACGTCGTCGCTGTCCTCGAGGGCGTCGATCAGGCGGAAGATCTTGCGGGCGCCGTCGACGTCCAGCTCGATCTGCATGGTCGGCATGAAGGAGGACTCGGCCGACTCGTAGTCGATGCCGGCGTCCTGGATGGCCTTGCGGACCGGGAGCAGGTCGGTGGCCTCGGAGACGACCTCGAAGTTCTCCCCGAGGTCGTTGATCTCCTCGGCGCCCGCGTCGAGGGCGGCCATCATGACGTCGTCCTCGGTGGTGCCCGCCTTGGGGACCACGACGACGCCCTTGCGGTTGAACATGTAGGAGACCGAGCCGGGGTCGGCGAGCGAGCCGCCGTTGCGGGTCAGGGCGACCCGGACCTCGGACGCGGCGCGGTTGCGGTTGTCGGTGAGGCACTCGATGAGCACCGCGACGCCGTTCGGGCCGTAACCCTCGTACATGATCGTCTGCCAGTCGGCGCCGCCGGCCTCGAGGCCGCCGCCGCGCTTGCGGGCGCGCTCGATGTTGTCGTTGGGGACCGAGTTCTTCTTGGCCTTGTAGATGGCGTCGAAGAGGGTGGGGTTGGAGTCGGGGTCGGGGCCGCCGGTCCGCGCCGCGACCTCGATGTTCTTGATCAGCTTGGCGAAGAGCTTGCCCCGCTTGCTGTCCAGGGCCGCCTTCTTGTGCTTGGTCGTCGCCCATTTGGAATGCCCGGACATGCAGTTACTCCTCGTCCTTCGACTTACTAACAAGATCAACAAAATACCGGTGGACACCGTGGTCGCCGGTCAGCTCGGGGTGGTAGGCGGTCGCCATCAGGCGGCCCTGCCGGACCGCGACGATCCTACCGGCGGACTCGCCGCTCTCCACGCGTCCGAGGATTTCTACACCCTCACCGACCGATTCGACCCACGGCGCGCGGATGAAGACGGCCTCCAGGGGGGCGCCGTCGAACTCGATCGTGGACTCGTAGGAGTCGACCTGGCGGCCGAAGGCGTTACGGCGCACGACCATGTCGATGCCGCCGATCGTCTCCTGGCCGTCCATTCCGTCGACGATACGGTTCGCGAGCATGATCATGCCGGCGCAGGAACCGTAGGCGGGCATGCCGCCCTCGATCCGCTTGCGCAGCGGCTCCAGCAGGTCGAACGCGCGCATCAGCTTCCACATGGCGGTCGACTCGCCGCCCGGGATCACCAGAGCGTCGACCCGCTCCAGCTCCGATGCCCTGCGCACGGTGACGGTCCGCGCGCCGCAGGCCTCCAGCGCTCGGGCATGCTCGCGGACGTCGCCTTGCAGGGCGAGGACTCCGATGAGGACGGACACAGGTGAAGACCCTTCGGGAACGCGGACGGTGCTCAGTCTAGAACGCCGCGCGAGTCCCGTGATCTTCCCCCTATCCGAGGCGGAAGCGGCTCAGCGGCAGTTCCAGCGGGAGGAAGCCGTCCTCCCCGCGGTCGGCGAGATCCCGGCCGAACAGCTGCCGGGCCAGGTCCAGGCCGAACTGTTCCTGGTCGAACGGGAGCGGCACGTCGCCGGCCCCCGCGTCGATGGACTTCCAGTACGGCGCCTCGGCGTCCAGGCGTTCACCCTGGTCGACGACGACGCCGTCCTCGGCCGTCACGTAGACGTCCCGCTTCAGCTCCCCGCGGGAGTACCAGCGGAACCAGCACCCGGCGACCATGGTGTGGAGCACCAGGACCCCGCAGTCGGAGTCGGGCAGCGCCGAGGCGATCGAGTCGGCGACGTGCCTGGCCTCGTCGTCCAGGCAGAACAGCCTGCGGTCGCAGACCACGAGGGCGTCGGGATAGACCCCGATGAACATCTCGTCCTGGTAGGGCCAGAGCGCGAAGTCCAGCACCGTCGCGCCGGTCTCCTCGACCGCCGCGGTCGGATAGAGCCGCCTCGCCAGGTCCAGTGCCGCGTCCGCGTCCGGTTCGAGCCCGGGTCGGAAGATCCGCCCGGGCTCGCCACTGCTCGCGCACGCCAGCGCGACCGACCAACCCATAGCCCGTGTCCCTCCCGGCCGGGATTCCCACCCTGGTCCCGGCTTCGCCAGCGTAACTTTCGGGACCGCCCAGCGGGAGGGGAATCGACCGGGATCTACCGGGCGTTCGGGCATTTGTCAGGATCGGGTCAGGGTGAACCGGTGGTCACCAGCCGCGGCCGGCGAACTTGTCCGCCTCGGGCATGGTGCCGACGTTGATGCCGACCATGGCCTCGCCCAGGCCGCGGGAGACCTTGGCGATGACGTCGGGGTCGTCGAAGAAGGTCGTCGCCTTGACGATCGCCTCGGCCCGCTGGACGGGGTTGCCGGACTTGAAGATGCCGGAGCCGACGAAGACGCCCTCGGCGCCGAGCTGCATCATCATCGCGGCGTCGGCCGGGGTGGCGATGCCGCCCGCGGTGAACAGCACGACGGGGAGCTTGCCGGTCTTGGCGACCTCCTTGACCAGCTCGTACGGCGCCTGGAGCTCCTTGGCCGCGACGAAGAGCTCGTCCTCGGGCAGGGAGGACAGGCGGCGGATGTCGTCGCGGAGCCTGCGCATGTGGGTGGTGGCGTTGGAGACGTCGCCGGTGCCGGCCTCGCCCTTGGAGCGGATCATGGCCGCGCCCTCGGTGATGCGGCGCAGGGCCTCGCCGAGGTTGGTCGCACCGCAGACGAAGGGGACGGTGAAGGCCCACTTGTCGATGTGGTGGTCATAGTCGGCCGGGGTGAGGACCTCGGACTCGTCGATGTAGTCGACGCCGAGGGACTGCAGGACCTGGGCCTCGACGAAGTGGCCGATGCGGGCCTTGGCCATGACCGGGATCGACACCGCGGCGATGATGCCGTCGATCATGTCGGGGTCGGACATACGCGAGACGCCGCCCTCGACGCGGATGTCGGCGGGGACCCGCTCGAGCGCCATGACGGCGACGGCGCCCGCGTCTTCCGCGATCTTGGCCTGGTCGGGCGTGACCACGTCCATGATCACCCCGCCCTTCAGCATCTCGGCCATACCGCGCTTGACGCGGGCGGTGCCGACGGCGTTGTCAGGGGTAGGGGAAGGAGAAGTCACGGGTGTTTTCCTCACAGGACGACGGCTATGTCGTACTCCATGGTATTCCCTGCTCAGACCCGGCCTCGACCCGCCACTGTGTCAGGTTGCGTCAGGTTCCCTTTACGGTGTGGACATCCCTCGTCCTACGGGATGAAGGGCTTGCCGTCGTTGACGATCGCCACCCAGACCTGGCCGGGCGCGAAGGTCATCCGCTCCCCCGCCTTCGTCTTGAAGGTGGTGCCGTCCTCCTCGCGCGGGCGCGACCAGGTGCACTCCCAGGCCTTGCCGTCGCGCAGGACGACGGCCCTGCCCTTGCCGACGGTGTGCAGGTAGGGGGTGTAGGAGCCGAGGAAGTCGTGGAAGCGGGAGCGGGAGGTCCGCACGTACTGGATCACGACGGTCCGCCCGCCGAGCACCCCGCCCTCGACCGCGCCGTTCGGCTGGCCGTTGTGCGAGGTCAGCCAGCGCTTCTCCTTCGCCGACCAGGTGAAGGTGAGCTTCTCCGCGGGCCAGTGGGCGGTGAACCGCTTGAGCGGCTTGCCGCCGGAGGGGGCGGGGCCGAAACGGAAGCCGATGTCCTTGGGCCTGGACGCCCTGGGAGCCTGCTTCAGGAACCCCTTGACGTCGCCGAACAGGTTGTAGGGGGCCGACCGGCCGCCCGGCCGCCCGCCGGAGTAGCGGTAGTAGGCGCTGCCCCCGTTGTCCTGGGAGATGTCGTACAGCGGGGCCTTGCGGATCAGCGGCTTCATCTTGCTCTGCACGCCCGAGAAGGCCAGGGCGGGCTTCCCGAACTGGCGCAGGATGTGCAGGTCGGAGATGCGGGCGCTGCGGACCGGACCGATCCGCTTGGGGTAGTGCGAGGAGAAGATCGCCATGATCCGGGTCTCGCCGCCCTCGACCTGCTCGACGTAGACGATGTCGGCGGAGCGCAGGCCCTCCTGGGGGTGCGCGGGCCGGGTGTTGTCGATCTTCACCGCGAGGACCCGGTTCTTCATCCCGGTCTTGCCGCCGGTGAAGGGGTGGTAGTCCACGCCCGGCCGGGGCTGGGTGGGGGTGGGAGTCGGCGTGGGGCTGCTCCCCGCCGCGGCGGGCGCCTTCGGTTCCCCCTCGGGCTCGTCCGAGGAGCATCCCGCTGCTCCCACGGCCAGCCCGGCAAGGGTGAACGTGAACGTCCTCCGTGTAACGGCTTCCACCGATGAGGTCCCTTCGCCCTGACGCTAGATCCGGACGAACCTATCGGAATTACTGCACGTCGGGCGGAACGTCGTCGATTTCAAAGAACTCCGGCAGCGGCGCACGTCCGGCCAGCGGCAGGACCCGGGCGAGGATCCTGCGCCGGGCGATCCGGGTGGCCGAAACGGCGTCGTTGAAGAACCGCCGGGCCAGGGCGGTCTTCTGCGCCGTGGCCGCCAGCTCCTCGAGCAGGGCCAGCCCGTTCGGCTTCGCCTCGAGGGTCGCCCGGAACTCCGGCTGCTCCAGCACGGCCCGCAGCGCCCGCGACAGGTCCGACTCCGCGAACTCCCGGCTCTCGGCGTCGGCGGTGCGGGCCTCGTGCGCCGCGGTCGCCAGGACGAGGCTGGTGGCGGGATCCAGCAGCCGCGACAGCGCCAGTTCCAGCGCGACGGCCGCCCGCCGGACCAGCGCCGCGTCCAGGGCCGCCTTGGCCAGGTCGACGCGGGCGTGCAGCCGGTCGAGCCGGCCCGCCCGCCAGGACACGTAGGTGCCCGCCAGGAAGAGCAGGCCGAGCCAGAAGAGGAGATCGACGAGATCCATCAGGTGGTGGACTCCACGACGCCCGGATGGTCGTTCCCGGTCCGGTCCAGGACCGTCTCGTAGACGCGGAGCACGTCGCGGGCGACGGTCGACCAGTCGTAGGCCCGCACCGCCGAGCGGGCCTCCGCCGACAGGTGCTTGCGCCGTGCCGGGTCGTCGAGCAGCTCCCCGGCGGCCTCGGCGAGGGCGGCCGCGTCGCCGACCGGGAACAGGACGCCGGCCCGGCCGTCCTGGAGCACCCGGGCGAAGGCCTCGATGTCGCTGGCGAGGATCGGCGCCCCGGCCGACATCGCCTCGGTGAGCACGATCCCGAAGGACTCGCCGCCCAGGTTGGGCGCCACGAACACGTCGACGGAGTGGTAGGCGCGGACCTTGTCCTCCTCGCTGACCATCCCCAGCAGGATCACCCGGTTCCGCAGCTCGGGCGAGACCTTGGCGAGGGCGTCGTCGGCGTCCCCTGGCCCCGCGACCAGCAGCCGCAGCCCCGGACGCTCCCTGCCGAGGGTCTCGAACGCCTTGAGCAGCACCTGGAGGCCCTTGCGCGGCTCGTCGATCCGGCCGAGGAACCCGAGCGCCTGCTCGTCCCTGGCCCCGTCGGTGCGCCGGTGCCAGCCCGGCATCGGCTCGGCCATGGCGTACCGCTCGGTGGCGACCCCGTTGGGGATCAGCACGGCGTCGCCGCCGAGATGCTCCACCAGGGTGTTGCGGGCGGCCTCCGACACCGCGATCCGGGCGGTGATCTTCTCCAGGGCGCTCTGCAGGATGGGCGCCGAGACGGTCACCGCGCGGGAGCGCTCGTAGGAGGCGTGGAAGGTCGCCACGATCGGGCCGTCGGCGGCCCAGCAGGCGAGCAGGCCGAGGCTGGGCGCGGCGGGCTCGTGGATGTGCAGGACGTCGAAGGCGCCCTCGCGGATCCAGCGGCGCACCCGGCCCGCCGACAGGAAGCCGAAGGACAGGCGGGCCACGGACCCGTTGTAGGGGACGGGCACCGCCCGTCCGGCGGACACCACGTAGTAGGGCAGCGGGGCGTCGTCATCGGCGGGGGTGATCACCGAGACCTCGTGGCCGAGCGCGATCAGCGCCTCGGACAGGTCGCGGATGTGCTGCTGCACTCCCCCCGGGACGTTCCACGTATAGGGACAGACGATGCCGATCCTCAAGAAAGATCCTCCACCCACACCTTTTGCAGCATGTGCCAGTCCTGGGGGTGGGCGGCGATGCCCTCGGCGAACCTGTCGGCCAGCGCCTGGGTCATCGCCTGGACCTTTTCCTGCCGGGTTCCGTCGACGGGCTGGGGGATCTCGTCGTGGACGCGGGCCCCCCAGTCGTCTCCTTCGTACCACAAAGTGACCGGGAGCAGCGCGGCCCCGGTCTGGACGGCGAGCGCGGCGGGGCCGCCGGGGAGACGTGCCGTGCCGCCGAACAGCTCGACCTCGACCCCGGTGGCGCTGAGATCGCGGTCGGCCACGAGGCAGACCACGCGGCCCTCGCGCAGTCTCCTGGCGAGGATCCCGAAGGACGAGGCGCCGCCCGTCAGGGGGAGGATCTCGAATCCGAGGGACTCGCGGTAGGCCATGAAGCGCTCGAAGAGCGACTCGGGCTTCAGCCGCTCCGCGACGGTCACCAGCGGATGGCCGACATGGACCAGCCAGGCCCCGGCGTGGTCGTAGTTGCCCATGTGGGGCAGGGCCACCACCACGCCGCGGCCCGCCTTGACGTTCTCGTGGATCTGGTCGTGCCCGGAGACGTGCATCCCCGAGACGATCCGCTCCTCGCCGAGCACCGGGAGCCGGAAGGTCTCCAGCCAGTAGCGCATGTAGGAGCGCATGGTCAGCCGGCTGAGCGCGCGGACCGCGGGCCCGTCGGCGGCCTCGCCCGTCACCCGGGAGAGGTTCTTCTCGAGCTGCCGTACGCCCTTCCCGTGCTTCTTCCAGGTCCGGTCGGCGATCTTCTGGAACAGCAGCCGGGCGGCCGGTTCCGGCATCCGCTTGACGACGGCCCAGCCGAGGGCGTACGCGGCGTCGGCCGCGCCGTCCTTGAGGTTCACGCGCCGACCGCCTGCTTGTAGACGACGCTGAAGCGCTGCCCCACGGTGATCGTGCTGAGGACGGCGAGCAGGACGAGCGAGACGGGCAGGGCGTAGGGGACGCCGAGGCCCTCGAGCCCGGCGCCGACCAGGCTGATGACCAGCCGTTCGGACCGTTCGGCGATGCCCACGTCGCACTTGAGGCCCAGGCCCTCGGCCCTCGCCTTGGCGTAGGAGATGACGACGCCGGACACCATGCAGTAGAGCGCGAGGTAGGCGAGCGGCAGGTCGCGGCCTTCGGCGCTGGTCAGCCACATGATCAGCCCGGCGAAGACGGCCGCGTCGCCGACCCGGTCCATGGTCGAGTCGAGGAAGGCCCCCCACACGCCCGTCTTGCCCGTGATCCGTGCGACCGCCCCGTCGAACATGTCGAAGAAGACGAACGCGGTGATCGCGATGGTCCCCCAGAACAGTTCGCCTTGCGGGTAGAAGACGAGCGCGCCGGCCGCCACTCCCACGGTCCCGGTGACCGTGATGATGTTGGGGGTCACACCCGTCTTCGCGAGGGCCGTTCCGATCGGCGTCACCACACGCGAGAGCGCGGGCCGCAGGCGGTTGAGCATCGTGTTCCAAACTTTGAGATCAGGGCCACGCCATCGTAGTGCCCCCGCCGCTCAGGAGCGTGTTCAGCCCGCCGCGCCCCCTTGCCAGGGCCGAACGGAGGGTGAATGGTGAAGGACACGGGTGTGACGCCCGTCACCCGCGGGCATGCCCACACCCTCCCTCGAGGAGGAGGACGTCGCCATGGCGGAAAGGAACCAGAACAACGGCCGGGGAGTAGCGGCCGACCAGCCCGCGCAGGTGCGCAACGTGGTGCTGGTCGGCCATTCGGGAGCCGGTAAGACGACCCTGGCCGAGGCGCTGCTCGCCGAGACCGGGACGATCCAGCGGGCCGGGCGGGTCGAGGACGGGTCGACCGTCTGCGACCACGACGAGGTGGAGATCCGGCAGCGTCGCTCGGTGAGCCTCACGCTCGCCCCGTTCGAGCACACGGCCGGCGGCCGGCGGATCAAGGTCAATCTGCTCGACGCCCCGGGCTACCCGGACTTCGTCGGTGACCTGCGAGCGGGGCTGCGGGCGGCGGACGCCGCGCTGTTCGTCGTGTCGGCCGTCGACGGGATCGACGGGCTGACCCGCATGCTGTGGGAGGAGTGCTCGGCCGTCGGGATGCCGCGCGCGGTCGTCATCACCAAGATCGACCAGGCCCGGGGCGACTTCGCCCGGACGCTCGGCGAGTGCCAGCAGGCCTTCGGCGGCGGTGTCGTGCCCCTCTACCTGCCGGACGGCACCGGGCTCGTCGGCCTGCTGACCGAGAGGTTCTACGACTACGGCTCCGGAAGACGGGTCGTCGGCGAGCCGGGGCCCGGTGCCGCCGAGATGCTCGCGCAGGAGCGGGCCGCCCTGATCGAGGGGATCATCGAGGAGTCCGAGGACGAGTCGCTGATGGACCGCTACGTCTCCGGCGAGGAACTCGACCTCGACGAGCTGATCGCCGATCTGGAGCGGGCGGTGGCGCGCGGCGGCCTCCACCCCGTGCTGGCCACGGCCGTGCCGCACGGCGACCGGCAGGGCGCTGTCGTCGGGATCGCGGAGCTGCTCGAGGTGATCACCCGGGGGTTCCCCTCGCCCCTGGAGCATCCGCTGCCGCCGGTCACGACCATCGAGGGCAAGGACGTGCCGGCCCTGACCTGCGATCCCGACGGCCCGCTCCTCGCCGAGGTGATCAAGACCGTCTCCGATCCCTACGTGGGCCGCATCTCCCTGGTGCGGGTGTTCTCCGGGACGCTCCGCCCCGATCTGACCGTCCATGTGTCGGGGCACGGGCTCGCCGACCGCGGCCACGAGGACCACGACGTCGACGAGCGGATCGGCGCCCTGTCTGCCCCGCTCGGCAAGCAGCAGCGGAGCCTGGCCGAGTGCCGGGCCGGCGACGTCTGCGCGATCGCCAAGCTGGCCCGCGCGGAGACCGGCGACACGATCTCGGCCGCCGACGGCCCGCTGCTCATGGCCTCCTGGACCATGCCCGACCCCCTGCTGCCCGTCGCGATCAGGGCGGTGTCCAAGGCCGACGAGGACAAGCTCGGCCAGTCGCTGAACCGGCTGGTCGCCGAGGACCCGACCCTGCGCCTGGAGAACAACGCCGAGACCCGGCAGCTCGTCCTGTGGTGCATGGGCGAGGCCCACGCCGACGTGCTGCTCGACCGGCTGCGATCGCGCTACGGCGTCGAGGTCGAGACGGTCGCGCTGCGGGTGCCGCTGCGGGAGACCTTCGGCGGCACCGCCGAGGGGCTCGGCCGGCACGTGAAGCAGAGCGGCGGGCACGGCCAGTACGGCATCTGCCGGATCACGGTCGAGCCGCTGCCTCCGGGGGCGGGCTTCGAGTTCGTCGACCGGATCGTCGGCGGGGTCGTGCCGCGCCAGTTCATCCCCTCGGTGGAGAAGGGGGTGCGCACCCAGATGACCAGGGGCGTCTCGGCGGGCTACCCGATGGTCGACCTGAAGGTCACGCTGCACGACGGCAAGGCCCACTCGGTGGACTCCAGCGACATGGCCTTCCAGACCGCGGGCGCCCTGGCGGTGAAGGACGCGGCGGCCAAGGTGCCCGTGCTGCTCCTGGAGCCGGTCGACGAGGTGTCGGTGCTGGTCCACGACGAGCACACCGGCCCGGTGATGTCCGACCTGTCCGGGCGGCGGGGCCGGGTCCTCGGGACGGAGTCCGTCCCCGGCGGGCGCACCCTGATCAGGGCCGAGGTGCCCGAACTGGAGATGACGAGGTACAGCATCGACCTGCGGTCGCTGTCCCACGGGACCGGGACGTTCCACCGGAGGTTCCTCCGTTACGAGCCGCTCCCATCGCATCTTATGGAAAAAGTCATGGAAACTTCATAATCACCCCCCATGATGGTCGGCCCGGCGTGATCGGGTATATCTCTCCCTGTGGGGGAGAAAAGGGAATATCTGAAACGTCGGGCGATCATCAGGTCCATGGGGATGGCCGCGGGGATGGTCGCCGTAGGGGGCGCTTCGGCGGCCGCGACCGAGAAGTTCGCCATCGAGGAGTCGCCCGTGTCCGCCGAGTCGGTCGGGTCCAACCGGCCCGCGGGCCACCAGTCGACCGTGCTGTGGTCGGTGGACACCGCGGAGAGGAAGGTGGCGCTCACCTTCGACGACGGACCGCTGCCGGAGTGGACGCCGCTGGCCCTCGACGTGCTCGACGAGGCGAAGATCCGCGCGACGTTCTTCGTCGTCGGAAGCCGGCTGGCGACCCACGCGAACCTGGTCCGCAAGCGGTACGACCGGCATGAGATCGGCAACCACAGCTGGCACCACGACGATCTGTCGAAGCTGAACTACAAGGACGTCATGCGTTCGGTCGGGCAGACCCACGACACGATCAAGCGGATCACGGGCCGCAACGCCACGCTGCTCAGGCCCCCGTGGGGGAAGATGGGCGGCACGACCGTCAGGGTGGCGGGTGAGCTCGGCTACGACCTGATCCTGTGGTCCCTGCTCGTCCGGGACCGGGCCCTGCACTCCCATCCCGACGAGCTGGTCGAGGACGTGGTGGGCGGGGTCCGGCCGGGAATGATCATGCTCGCCCACGACGTCGGCAGGACCACGAGGTTGGCCGCCCTCCAGCAGTTGCCTCGTATGATTCGGGGTCTCAAGGACCGGGGTTTCACGTTCGTCACGGTCTCTGAGCTACGGCAGTCGCTCCCGCGGCAGTCCGGCACCTAGACGGGGAAAGACATCTTGATGACCACCGAGCCCCGCGGCCGCTTGAGCGCCGCGGGCAGAACGTGGCGTGCCGTCGTCCTGCTCACGCTGGTCGGCACCCTGTTCTACACCTCGAGCAAGGGAAGCGACGACGACTTCCCGCTCGGCCCGATGACCCAGTTCGCCTTCTCGGTGAAGTCCTCCGGCGGGGAGATCCACTCCCGCTGGATGGAGGCCGACACCGCGGACGGCAGGCACGTCAAGCTCTCCTGGGACGCGGCCGGCAGCGGCCTGAAGCGGGCCGAGGTCGAGGGCCAGGTCAATCGGATGCAACGGGATCCCTCGCTGCTCCAGGGCATCGCCGACCGGCTCAACAGGACCCGCGCGGGCGGCGACCGGATCACGAGGCTCTACGTCGTGCACGACATCCGGACCCTCGAAAAAGGCAAGGTCGTCAAGGAGACCATGAGCAACCAGGTCGTCTGGGACGTGCGATGAACGTGCTGCGCCGATGGATGTTCGGCCCCGTCCCGCAGGCCCGGGTGGCCTGGCTCCGCGTCATCGCCTACGGGTTCCTCCCCGTCGACATGCTGCTGCTGACCCGCAGTGCACTCGACCACGCCGAACTGCCCGCCGAGTTGTTCCGGCCGGTCCGGCTGGCCCGCTGGGTCCATCTGCCCGCCCCGACCCCCGCCGCGATGTGGACGGTGCTCGTCGTCGTCCTGGTCTGCGCCGCGATCGCCGGGGTCGCCTCCTTCCGGGACGGAATCGACCGCAGGATCGTCACGGCGGCCGGGTACGCCGCCGCGATCGGCTACCTGTGGTGGGTCGTGATCAGCATGTCCTACGGCAAGGTCGATCACGACCACCTCGCCCTGGTCGTCGCGCTGTTCGCGCTGCCGAGCTGCGGCCGGGCCAGGGTCGGCGACCGGACGCCGTCCGAGGCGGCCGCCTGGTCGGTCCGCATGATCCAGGTCGCCGTGGTCGCCGCCTACTTCCTGTCCTCCTGGGCGAAGATGCGGATCGGCGGGACCGGCTGGCCCGGCGGCGAGACGACCGCGTGGGCGCTGTCGCGTCGCGGCACCCCGTTCGGACGCTGGTTCCTCGACTACCCCGACCTGCTGCACTTCTTCCAGTACCTGACGCTGGTCGTGGAGTTCTCCTCGCCGCTGCTGCTGGTGCTGCGCGGACGGCCGCTGTACGCCTACGCGGCGTTCTTCGCGGGCTTCCACGTCGTCACCTACGCGATGATGACCATCCACTTCCTGCCGCACGCGATCTTCCTGACCGCGTTCCTGCCGCTGGAGCTGATCAGGGCCCGCGCGACTCCGCCCCCGGCCGTCCCGGAACCTTCCGAGGGCGTCGCGGCGACCTCCTAGACGGGCCCGGTGGGCTCGGCGGGCCGGCGGGCTCCCGGCCTGAGGTGGGCCGGGAGCGCGCAGGCCGCGGTGCCGCCCGGCATCCGGTGACGGTTGTTCGCGACCAGGCGGTAGAGGCCGTGGGCAATCCAGCGGAACGGCGGCAGCCGCAGCAGGACGCCCACCGGGCCGAAGAGGCCGCCGCGGTGGCGGAGCAGGGCGGCGATGCCCTGGACGCCGCCGCTCGCCCGGCCGTCCGGGGTGATCCACACGACCTCGTGCTCGGCGCGCTCCCAGGTGGTCCCGTAGGAGCCCAGGTCCTCGAACTGGAACGGCCGCAGGTCGGCGTCGGGGGCGATCCGGCGCTCGGCGAACCGCACGCAGGACGTGCAGAAGCCGCAGTCGCCGTCGAACAGCAGGACCGGTCGCGTTCTCATGTCCCCAGGCTACTCCGGCGGCTTGAACGCGTTCAGTCGCCCGGCCAGGCCTCGGCGAGCAGGGCCCGGGTGTCGCGGAGAAGCTGCGGGAGGACCTTGGTGCGGCCGACGACCGGCATGAAGTTGGTGTCTCCGCCCCATCGGGGGACGATGTGCTGGTGGAGATGGGCGGCGATCCCCGCGCCCGCCACATGGCCGAGGTTCATGCCCACGTTGAAGCCCTGGGCGCCGCTGGCCTTGCGCAGCGACAGGACGCCGTTCTGGGTGAACTGGGCGAGCTCGAGCGTCTCGGCCGTGTCGAGCTCGGTGTAGTCGGCCACGTGCCGGTAGGGGCAGATGAGCAGGTGGCCCGAGTTGTACGGGTAGAGGTTGAGGACCGCGAACACCGTGGTGCCGCGGCGGACCACCAGGCCCTCCTCGTCGGAGAGCTTCGGGATGTCGCAGAACGGGCAGCCGTCCTCGGGGCCCGTCCCGGTCGGCTTGTTCTCGCCCTTGATGTAGGCCATCCGTTCGGGCGTCCAGAGCCGCTGGAAGTTGTCGGGCGAACCCACGCCAACCTGCTCTTCCGGACCCCGCGGCTCGACACCCACAGTTACTTCCTCCCTCGACCTGGCTCTGGATCAGGATAGATTCAGCCGCCACGTCGCCCATAACGGGGCCACCCGATGAAGTTTTCGTACCAAAGGACCTCAAATATGGACTCTCTTGGCGGACAGGAGGCGGTCTCCGCCAAAATGGGAGCCGCAGCCACTGCGGCCCAGGCAAGTGAGGATTCCGCGATGACCGATCTGGACCACCCCTACTCCACCAACGGAGGCGGCGGTGAGCACCGCCCCGGACTCGGGCCGTCCATGCCGTTCTTCCCCGCCCCTCCGGCTTCCGGGCCCGGCACGGGTGCGGGCAACGGTTCCGGCACCGGGACCCCCGTCGCGGGAGGAGCGCCGGGCACGGCCGCCCCGGGGACCGGCTCCCCGGTCCAGGGCGGAGTCGGCTCGCCCGGCCCCGTCAGCTCCGCGCCCCCGGTCCAGCAGCCCGTCACCCCGGTGAGCCAGCCCCCGGTCTCGGTGCTGCCGCCCGCCGTCCCGATCTCCGCCGAGACGGGCCGCCACCACGGCAGCGAGCCGCCCGCCGAGAGCGCGGGCGAGCCCGGCAGGGGCGCGACGGTCAAGGGCCGGATCAAGATCGAGGACGAGGTCGTCGAGAAGATCGCCGCCATGGCCGCGCTCGAGGTCGCGGGGGTGGCGGGACTCGGCACGGGCTCCGGCCCCAGCTCCGAGACGCTCGACGCCGTCCGGCAGCGCATCGGCATGGGAGAGCGGGCCGAGCGGGGCGTCCAGGCCCGGGTCACCGAGAACGAGATCGCGCTCGAGATCACGCTGATCGTCGAGTACGGCAGCGTGGTCATCGATGTCGCCAAGATCGTCAAGACGAACGTGGCCCGGATCGTCGGCCTCATGCTCGGCATGAAGGTGACCTCGGTGAACGTCACGATCGACGACGTGAAGATGCCCGGCTAGCGGGTTCCGTCGCAGGGGCCGCTCCCACCCCCCTCAAGGGGAACGGCCCCGCGTCACGGACCGCCGACTCTAGAAGAGCCGCACGGACCGTGACCAGCGCCATGCGCTATTTGCGGGGTACGTCGCAGTCCGTCATCCCCGTCGAGTTCATGATCGTGAGCGAGACCTTCTTGATGGCCTGCGGCGACACCCCGTCGAACTGGAACGTGTGGGGATGCGGGTCCTGCGCGGTGGTGTAGCTCTGGATCTGGGGCTCGCCCTCCGCGGGCAGCACGACCGCCCGCACGGTCCCGACGCCGGTGTAGACGACGGTGATCTCGATCCCGTCACCGGCCCTCTTGTAGGACGCCGATTTGGCCCCGCACGCGCCGGTGTTCTTCGACCCGCTGGTGTCCAGGTTGGGGTCGAGCATCGCGAACGGGTCGGTCCCGTCCCCCTGCGGCGTCGGCTGCTGCCCCGTCGGCCGCGGCCGGGCCCCCTCCCCGCCACCCCCGCCGTCGTCCTTGCCCATCATCGGCCAGGCCAGAACGGCCACGGCACCGAGCACGAGCAGCCCCGTCAGCAGGTACCCGACGCTGCGCAGCACCCGATGATGCAACGGGCTGTCCGACATAGAGAACTCCTGGCGCGTCTTCGGGGGTCACATGCCGCGCCAGGTTACCGCAAGGTAGGGCGTCGCCAGCGATGACGGAGAGCCCCGGGCCTACCCCTGGAGGGCCGGCGGCCGCAGGAGGGAGGTGGTGCGGTAGGCGGCGGAGAGGGCCGACAGCTCGGCGGGGGTCAGGACGGTGGAGATGTCGGTGAAGCCCGACGGGGCGCGGGAGGCGACGAGCGTGAGGATCTCGTCGGCCGGCATGGTGCGGCAGGCCGTCACGATGGCGGTGGTGGCAGGGCGGCGGAGGTCCTCGTAGAAGCGCAGGGCTGCGGCCGGATCCGAGGACTCCGCCAGGGCGTCGGCGAGGGCGCGGGCGTCGAGGATGGCCTGGGAGCCGCCGTTCGAGCCGACCGGGTACATCGGGTGGGCGGCGTCGCCGAGGAGCGTGACCGGGCCGGTGCCCCAGATCGGCAGCGGGTCGCGATCGGTCATCGGGAGCCGGAGGATCTCCCGGGTCGAGGCGAAGAGGCCGAGGACGTCCAGGCCCGCCGGGGCCCAGCCGGCGAAGTGCCCGGCGAGGCCGCCGGGGCCCGGGTCGCGGACCTCCGCCACCCAGTTGACGCGCGTCCCGCCCGACGGGGCCCGGCCGAGGGGGTAGACGACGAGCTTGGCGGTCGTGTTGTCGCCGTAGACCGCGACGGTCGCCGCCGGCACCGGGCCGGGGGCCTCGGTGATGCCCCGCCACATCATGATGCCGCTGGGCAGCGGGTCTCCCTCGCCGGGATGCAGCAGCCGCCGGACCGTCGAGTGAATGCCGTCGGCACCGACGAGGACATCGCCCCTGATCTCGGCCGCGCCGCCCGTTCCCCGATCCCGGCAGCGCACGGTGACGCCCCCGGGAGCGGCCGCGAAGCCGTCCACGGCGAGCCCGGACCGGACGGCGCCCGGACCGAGCCGTTCCCTGACGGCCCTGAGCAGCGCCCTCTGCAGCTCGCCCCTGTGCACCGAGTACTGGCCCGCCCGGGGCTCGCTCCAGATGAGGTTGCCGTGCCGGTCGAAGTGGGCCATCTCGGCGACCGGCGTCCCGATCCCGCCGGGGTCGATGCCGAGCCGCACGAGCTCCCCGACTGCCGCCGGCATGAGGTTGATCCCCACCCCGGCGGGTTCGCGGCGCAGGGAGGCCTCCGCGATCCGGACGTCGACGCCCGCCTCGTGCAGGCACAGGGCCGAGGTCAGCCCGCCGATCCCGGCGCCCGCGATCACCACGTGGGTCACCGGGCGACCGCCGTCAGCAGATGGACGTCGAGGGGCAGCTCCACCGGCGGGCCCGCCAGCACGAATCCGGCGTCGGCCAGGAGGTCCATGAACTCCGCCAGGGTGCGTTCCCTGCCTCCGGTGTTGTTGACCATCATGTGGACGTCCCACGCGGTCGCCAGCGAACGGTCTCCGGGACTCGCGGGAAGCAGCCGCTCGATCACGGCCAGCCGGTCGCCGGAACGCATCGCCGCCCGGCAGCGCACGAGGATGCGCGCGCAGTCGGTGTCGTCCCAGTCGTGCAGGATGCGGGAGAGCATGAGCAGGTCGCCGCCAGGGACCGAGGCGAACAGGTCGCCGCCGACCGTGGTGATCCGGTCGCCGAACCTGGCGCGCAGCCCCTCGCCCGCGGCGGCGACGGTGGCGGGAGTGTCGAACAGGACTCCCCGCAGCCGGGGTTCGTGGTCCAGGACCCGCCCGATCAGGGTGCCCATGCCGCCGCCGAGGTCGGTGACCGTCTCGACGCCGTCCAGGTCCAGGTGCTCGGCGACCGCGTCGAAGACGTCGCTGCACTGGTCGGACATCGCCCGCTGGAAGACCGCCGCGTCGGCGGGGTGGGCGTCGAGGTGGGCGAACGGGGCGGCGCCGTAGCAGAGCTCGAAGCCGCTGGTCCCGGTCCTGACGGCGCCGGGGAGCTCCCCGAAGCTGCCGTAGAAGAGCCCTCCGTAGAGCAGCGCGACTCCGTGGAGCGAGGAGGGGGCGTCCCGGGCGAGGGTCGCGCCGAGCGGGGTGAGCCCGAACCGGCCCGCTCGCCGCGCGACCACGTCGAGCTGCTCCAGGTAGCGCAGGAGGCGGCCGAGGCGCTCCGGTGGGCAGCCGGTGGCGGCGGCGAGGTCGTCCAGGTCCAGGGAGCGGCCGGCCAGGGCGTCGGCGATGCCGAGTTCGGCGGCCGTGCGCAGGGCCTGGGTCTGCCATGCCCCGGTGAGCAGGGCGAGCATCCTGCGCCGCTCCCCTCCGCCGAGGTGGCGTCCCAGCTCGGCCGCCGCCCGGCCCGCCTTGACGATCTCCAGCCGGTCGCCGCCATCGGCACGGAAGTAGAAGACGCTGCGGCCGTCCGGGCCCTCATGGGGATTGAACCCGCCGCCGTCGGGGACGTGGCCGTCGGCGCGCAGGGCCTCCAGGACGCCGAGGCGGCCCACACCGGCCTCGAACGCCAGATGGGTCTCCCGCTCGTGGAACCGCTCGTCGTCCGCGACGCCGTCCGGGCAGCCCTCGGCCAGGAACACCTCCAGGGTGCGGCCGTCGCCCGCGTCCAGATGGGCGATCAGCACCTCCAGGGACTCCCCCGGGTACCGGTGCCGGAGCCGTTCGCGGACCACGACGCTCTCCAGCGTCCGCACGACCGGGAGTCCCGCGCCCTCCAGCGCCTCCAGTGCGCGTTCCGCCGAGGCGGGGAAGACCAGCAGGCCCGCGTGGTCGAACCTCAGCCCGTACGGGCCCTCCCGCCCGTCCCCGGCCAGCCGCGCCATCCGAAGGACGCGCTGCTCGTCGGCCGCGTCCAGTGCCCCGCCCAGGGATTCCTGGGTGATCATCCCGTGATTCACGCCGGAACTCTAACGTCACCGGATGCAAGAGATCGGCTACGGAAAGTCAGTGATCTTCCAACGAGGCGAGGGTGGCGCGCTGGGAGCGGGTGAGGGCGGCGCGGATCAGTTCGTAGGAGTCCTCGATCAGGTCGGTGACCATCGTGTCGGGGAGGGCTCCGTCGGCGGTCACGGTGTTCCAGTGGCGCTTGTTCATGTGGTAGCCCGGGACGATCTCGGGATGCTCGGCGCGCAGGGCGCGGGCGAGTTCGGGCTCGCACTTGAGGTTCACCGTCAGGGGGATCGCGTCCAGGCGGGAGAGCGCGAACATCTTGCCCGCCACCTTGAACACCGAGGTCTCCTCGCCGAAGGGGAACTCCTCCACCGCCCCGGTCAGCCCGAGGCACACCGCCTTGAGATCCGCTGGAGTCATGCTCCGATCCAACCAGCCCGGCCCGGAATGTCCCGTATCCGGGGCGCCGAAGATCCATCTGTGGTCGAATCGTCCCGTGACGGGACTACAGCTGGTCATGGGAGCGAGCGGATTCCTCGGCTCGCATGTCACCGCGCAGCTCGTCGAGCGGGGCGACGACGTCCGCGTCTGGACCCGCCCGTCCAGCTCGGCCCACGCCTTCGAGGACCTGCCGGTCCGGCACTTCCGCAGCGAGCTGACCGACGACGCGGCGCTGCGCGAGGCGATGGACGGCGTCGACACCGTCCACTACTGCGTCGTCGACGCGCGGGCCTGGCTCCGCGATCCCGCCCCGCTGTTCGAGACGAACGTCGAGGGACTGCGGCACGCGCTCGACGCCGCCCTCGCCGCCGGGGTGCGGCGCTTCGTGTTCTGCAGCACGGTCGGCACGATCGGCCGGACCGAGGGCGGCGGGCTCGCCGACGAGGACTCGCCGCACGAGTGGGGGCACCTCGGCGGCCCCTACATCCAGGCGCGGGTCGCCGCGGAGAATCTCGTCCTCGGCTACTGCCGCGACCGGGACCTGCCCGCGGTCGTCCTGTGCGTCTCGACGACCTACGGGGCGCCCGACCCCGGCTCACCGCACGGCCGGATCGTCGCCGACGCCGCACTCGGCAGGCTCCCGGTCCACTTCGGCGGTTCCGCGCTGGAGGTCGTCGGCATCAAGGACGCCGCGCGGGCGTTCCTGCTGGCCGCGGAGAACGGGCGGGTCGGCGAGCGGTACATCATCAGCGAACGTCCCATGTCGTGGCGGGAGCTCGTCACGACCGCGGCGCGGGCGACCGGCGCGCGGCCGCCCCGCTTCGGGGTCCCGCTTCCCGTGCTGAAGGTCCTCGGCCTGCTCGGTGACCTGGCCGGGCGCCTGCTGCGCCGCGACACCGTGATGACGTCGGTGAGCGTCAGGCTCATGCACTTCATGCCGCCGCTCGACCACGGCAAGGCCACCCGCGAGCTCGGCTGGCATCCCTCCCCCACCGGCGACTCCGTCAGCGAGGCCGCCCTCTTCTTCGCCGAGCGGCACCGCCGGGCCGCCGGCTGACGCCCGGGCCGGGCATCATCGCGCTTCGAGGCGGGCGCGTACCCGCTCCACCGGCGGGTTGACCAGGGCGGAGCCGTCGGGGAAGACGACCGTCGGGATGAGCCAGTCGCCGCCGTTGAGCGAGGCGATCAGTTCCGTGGCGCCCGGGGTGGCGTCGACGTCGACCTCCGTGTAGGCGATCTCCGCGCGGTCCAGCTGCGCCTTCAGCCGATGGCAGTGCCCGCACCACGGGGCGCTGTAGACGGTGATCACAGTGAGTCCTCCCTGAGGTCGCTTGACCGCACCCTACCTCGCGAATACTCTTCCTTTCCATTCGGGCAGTTATGGTAGACGCCGCAGGTGAAAGCCATAGTGAACACAGGAAAGGCCCCCATGGACGTTCACGCCAAGGCTCAGCTCAACCGCCGCAGCCTCCTGCGCTCCATCGCCGTCCTCGGCGGCGTCGCGACCGTGCCGGGCCTGCTGGCCGCGTGCGGCGCGCCCTCCTCCGGCGGAAAGGCCGCGACCGGCGGCACCCTCGACGTCCTGAAGGTGGCGCTCCCCTCCTCGATCAGCACCCTCGACGTGAGCCGCGAGGCCGGGATCATGAACTACGTCGTCGCGCTGCTCTGCCAGGAGGCCCTGGTCGGCGTCGGCGCCGACGGCAAGCTGGTGCCCGCCCTGGCCGAGTCCTGGACGAGCACCGACGCCAAGACCTTCGTCTACAAGCTGCGCCAGGGCGTCACCTTCGCCGACGGTTCCCCCGTGACGGCCGCCGACGTCGTCGCCAGCCTCGAGGCCAACGCGAAGACCGGATCGACCTCGGCGTTCGCCTACGCCTACGCGGGCGTCGACTCGATCAGGGCCACCGGCGAGCACGAGGTCACCATCGTCCTCAAGCAGACCGACAGCTCCTTCGAGTGGACCGTCTCCCCCGGCACCCTCCTGGTCACCAGCGCCGCCTTCCTGAAGAACGGCGACAAGATCGGCACGCCGGACACGAAGATCCTCGGCACCGGCCCGTACAAGGTCACCGAGTTCGCGCCCGACTCCCATGTCACGCTCGAGCGCAACGACTCCTGGTGGGGCGGGAAGGCCGCGATCGCGAAGATCCGGATCGACTTCATCACCGACGACTCCACCCGGCTGCTCGCCATGCGCCAGGGATCGGCCGACATCGCGCTGAACGTCCCGCTGGAGCAGCTCTCCCAGTGGGAGGCCCTGTCCGGCGTCGACGTCCTCACGACCACCGACCGCTCCCTCGTCACGCTCGCCTTCAACACCGCGGTCGCGCCGTTCGACGACGTCCACGTCCGCAAGGCCGTCGCGCACGCCGTCGACCGTCCGGGGATCGTGAAGAGCGTGCTGGGCGGGCACGCCGAGGTCGCCACGACGCTTCCCTCGCCCGCGCAGTGGGGCGGGCTGCCCGCCGACCAGGTCACCGCGATGTACGCCGGGATCCCGCAGTACGGCTTCGACCTCGCCAAGGCCAGGGAGGAACTCGCGCTGTCCAAGGCTCCGAAGGGCTTCAAGGCCGAGCTGCACTACCCCAACAGCGGGCCGCAGCTCGGCAAGGCCGCTCTCACCCTCGCCCAGAACCTCAGGGAACTCGGCATCGAGCTGACCGTCAAGGAGGTGACGCTCGAGGCGTGGATCGCCGAGCTCACCGAGCGGAAGGCGGGGATCGCCTTCGGCTGGTACTTCGCGACCACCGGCGATCCGGGCGAGTTCACCCAGCAGCTCCTCAACGGGGCCAACGCCGGCAAGGGCGGCACCAACATCGCCTCCTACGACGTCGCCGAGGTCACCAGGGCCCTCGACGACGCCAAGGCCACGACCGACGTCGCGGCCCGCGGCAGGCTGATCGGCGACGCGCTCACCCGCTCCGCCGCCGACGTCCCCTACCAGCCGCTGTGGTGGGGGCAGGCCGCGACCGCGTTCGGGCCGAAGGTCACGGTCAAGGACTACGGCCCGTACTTCTTCATCGGCCCCTGGGCCGCGCGGGTCGGCCCGAAGTGACCGCCGACCCCCGCGCCGCCCACACGCTGCTGTCCTCGGCGCGGATCCCCTGGGACGTCGTCGCGGACGGCGGGCGGATCGCCTTCGCCCTCCCCTCCGGCGACGGCTCCGTGATCCATGTGCTGGACACCGCGGGCGGCGCGGCGCGGCCCGTCCCGGGGTCGGGGCACGTGCTGCCCCGCTGGATCCCGGGCACCGGACGGCTGCTGGCGGTCGCCGGGACCCTCGGCCGGATCGAGGAGCTCGACCCCGCGACCGGCGAGATCCTCTGGTCGCTGCCCGTCGGGGGAGCCGTCGAGGACCTGATCGTCGCGGCCGGCGGCGAGATCCTTGCCCGGGTCGCCGACCCCGGCAGCGACCGCGACGGCATGCACCTGGGCCTGCGGGTCGCCGACACCGCCGAGCCGCGCGTCGACGTTCCGGGAGAGCGGCTGCGGCGCCTGGTCCGCGCCCGCGCCGGAGCCGGCGGGGCCACGGCCGTCCCGCTCGGCCCGAGGACCGTCTGGGAGGCCGACTGGACGGGCGGCGATCACGCCCTCGCGGTGGTGTCCGCCGACCCGTCGCCCGGCGGCTACTACCGCCCCTCCCTGGTCCTCGCCGACCTGGGCGGCGGCCCGGTCTTCCACCTGCTGTCCACCCCCTGGCAGCTGGCCAGGCCCCGCCTGTCCCCCGACGGCAGCCGCGCGGTGGTGCTGGAGGGCCTGTCGATCGTGTCCGGCCGGATCCTGCATCTCGACCTGTCCTCCGGGGAGACGACCCGCTGGGAGGGCGTCGACGACGTCACCGACCTCGGCTGGCTCGACGACGGCACCCTGTGGTTCACCGGCTGGTCGGGCACGGGCGTGCAGGGCGGCGTGCTCGCGGCCGACGGCACCGTCCTGCACCGCTGGACGGCCCGGGGCGCCCTGGGCGGCCGCGACGGCCAGCCGTCCCTCGCCCCGTGCGGCGACGGCCTGACCGTGACCGTCTGGGAGGACCCCGGCAGCCCGCCCGAGGTCGCCGTCGGCCCGCTGGCCACCGGCGGGTTCACGGCCAGGACCTCCTTCAACGCCCACCTGGCCGGGCTCGCCGACGGCGTCGTCCGCGAGGATCTCGCCTGGACCTCACCCGACGGCCGCACGATCGAGGGCCTTCTGCTGCGGCCCGAGGGCGACGGCCCGTTCCCGCTCGTCGTCCTCGTCCACGGCGGCCCGACCTGGCTGTGGGCGCAGTCGTTCGCCCCCGCGGAGTCCAACCAGATGGCCCTGCCGCTGGCCCTGGCGGGTGCGGCGGTGCTGCTCCCCAACCCGCGCGGCAGCAGCGGACGCGGTCAGGAGCACGCCAGGGCCGTGATCGGCGGCTTCGGCGAGGACGACCTGGCCGACGTCCTGGCCGGGGCCGACCTCCTGATCGGCCGGGCCGGCGCCGACCCGGACCGGCAGGCCATCGGCGGGCTCAGCTACGGCGGCTACCTGACAGCCTGGGCCGTGACCCGCACCGGGCGGTTCCGCGCGGCCGTCGTCATGTCGGGGGTCGGCGACTGGATCGGCTTCCGGGCCGCCAGCGCCATCGGCGGCGGCTACGACGCCGTCTACCACCGCGACGCCGACCCGGCGACCCCGCAGGGCCGCGAATTCCTCGCCGCCCGCTCCCCGCTCCACCACGCGGCGAAGGTCACCACCCCGACCCTGATCCTGCACGGCGAGCAGGACCGGATCACCACGGTCGGCGAGGCCGAACGGCTCTACCGCGCCTTCGCCGCCGCGGGCGTCACCACCTCGCTGGTGACCTACCCGCGCGAGGGCCACGAGCTGGTCGAGCCCGGCCACTGCGCCGACGCGCGCGACCGGACCATCGGCTGGCTCACCCGCCACGGCGTGCTGACCTCGGGAGGGACCACGTGAACCCCGAGCCGCCCCCGGTCACGACGGGACCGCGCCGCGCCATCGGCGGCGCCTTCCTCCTGCGCCGGCTCGGCGGCACGCTCGTGGTCCTGCTGCTGCTGTCCATCGGCGTGTTCGGGCTGCTCTACCTGGCACCGGGCTCCGTCGAGCAGACCCTGCTGGGCACCCGGCCCGCCTCCCCGGAGACGGTCGCGGCGATCCGCGCCCAGTACCACCTCGACGATCCGGTGGCCGTCCAGTACCTGCGCTGGCTCGGCGGGGCGCTGACCGGCGACCTCGGCACCTCGATCAGGACCGGGATCCCGGTGACCGAGGCGATCGGCTCCCGGCTCCCGCTCACCCTGGAGCTCACCGCCTACGGGACGCTCCTGGCCGTCCTCGCGGGCGTCCCGCTGGGGATCCTCGGCGCCGTCCGCCGCGGCCGCGCCGCCGACCGGATCTCCGTGACGGCCGCCGTCGCCGGGATGAGCGCCCCTCCGTTCGCGGTCGGGCTCGTCCTGCTCATGGTGTTCGCCGTCTACAACCCGTGGTTCCCCGTCTACGGGCCCGGCGAGGGCCTCGGCGGGCGGATCGCGCATCTCACGCTCCCGGCGATCGCCCTGGCCACCGGGGCCGCGGGGCTCCTCGTCCGCTTCACCCGGGCGGCGCTGATCCGCCAGCTCGACCAGGACTACGTGGTCTTCGCCCGGGCCCGCGGCCTGCCGTCGCGGCTGGTGCTCTGGTACGCCCTGCGCAACTCGCTGATCCCGATCCTGACGGCCGCCGGGCTCATCGTGACCAGCACCCTCGCCGGGACGGTCCTGGTCGAGGTGACCTTCGCGCTGCCCGGCCTGGGCTCGCTGCTGGTCGACTCGGTGACCTTCAAGGACGTCCCGGTCGTCCAGGCCCTCGCCCTGCTCCTCACCCTCCTGATCTCGGTGGTGAACCTCCTCGTGGACGTCGGATACACGCTGGCCGATCCGCGCATCCGGCTCGGGGCGTCACGGTGAGGCGGCCGCGGTTCCCCGGTCCCGCCGTCGCGGTCGCCCTGCTCGTCGTCGCCGTCGCACTGTTCTGCGCCCTGTTCTCCTGGCTGATCGTCCCCGACGCCACCGAGCAGGACCTGACCCTCGGCATCACCTACCCGGGCCCCGGCCATCCCCTCGGTACCGACGACCTGGGCCGCGACGTCCTCCAGCTGCTGATCGCCGGGGCGCGGACCGCGGTGCTCGGCGCGCTGGCCGTCAGCGCCGGGTCGATGCTCATCGGCAACCTCACCGGGCTGCCCGCCGGATATCTGGGCGGCTGGGCCGACGGGCTGGCCATGCGCTGGGCCGACCTCATGCTGTCGGTCCCGCCGCTGCTCGTGGCCATCGTCGTGGCCGGGGTGATGGGCGGCGGCTACGGGCTGGCGATCATCGTGCTGATCGTGCTGTTCTCCCCCACCGACGCCCGGGTGGTGCGCGGCGCCGTCCTGGAACAGCGAGGCAGGCCGTACGTCGAGGCGGCGCGGCTGCAGAACCTGCCCGCCTGGCGGATCATGTCGCGTCACGTGTGGCCGAACATCGTGCCGGTGGCGCTCGCGAACACCTTCCTGAACTTCGCCTACGCGCTGGTCTCGCTGGCCTCGCTGTCCTTCCTCGGCCTCGGCGTGCCGCCCGGCTCGCCCGACTGGGGCCGGACCCTGGCCGACAACAAGTCCCAGCTCTTCGCCAATCCGTGGGCCTCGGTCGCGCCCGGGCTGGCCATCATCATCACGGCCGCCGCCGTCAACGTCGTCGGCGACTGGCTTCAGGAACGGGCCGAGGAACGGATGCTGGCACGATGACGGAGAACAGGCACGGCGTGCTCGTCGAGAACCTGCGGGTCGGCCTGGCCGGAGGCCGGACGCTCCTGTCGGAGGTCGGCTTCGCGGTCGAGCCGGGACGGTCGCTGGCGATCGTCGGGGAGTCCGGATCGGGCAAGTCGCTGGCCGTCCGGGCGATGCTCGGGCTGCTCCCCCCGGGGCTGGCCGCCTCGGGCGACGTCGATCTGGCCGGGGTCAGGGTCTCGGCGGACCCGAAGGCCCTGCGCGCGCTGCGCGGCACGACGGTGTCACTGCTGATGCAGGACCCCTTCACGCTGCTCAACCCGCTGCGGAGGATCGGCCGGCAGATCGCCGACGGCCTTCCCGCCCGGCTCAGGACCGACGCGGAGGTGGCGCGGCGGCTGGCCGAGGTCGGGCTCCCCGCCGAGGTCGCCGAGCGCAGGCCGTTCGAGCTGTCCGGCGGGATGCGCCAGCGGGCCGGGCTGGCCTGCGCGCTGTCCGGAGATCCCGGCATCCTCGTCGCCGACGAGCCCACGACCGCGCTGGACGTCACCACGCAGCGCGAGGTCCTGACGCTGATCCGGCGCATCCAGCGGGACCGGGCGATGGCGTTCGTGCTCATCACCCATGATCTGCGGGTCGCGTTCTCGCTCTGCGACGACGTGCTCGTCCTCTACGCGGGCAGGGTCATGGAGACGGGGCCCGCCGCGGCCGTCCACCGCGCCCCCGCCCATCCCTACACGCGGGCGCTGCTGGCCGCCGAGCCGCCGCTGGACCGGCGGCTCACCGTCGTCCCCGCGGTGCCGGGCGGCGTGCCCGCCCACGACGACGTGCTCGGCCGGTGCTCCTTCGCCGACCGGTGCGCCCTGGTCACCGACGCCTGCCTCGACGGGCGGCCCGAGCCGCTGCCCGCGGGGATCGGCCGTTCCTCGGCCTGCGTGCGCTCCGGCGAGCTTCCCGGCATGAAGGCGGCACCGCCCGCGGCCGCCGCGGAGGACACGGCCCGTACGGAGGGGTCCGCGCTGCTGGAGGTCCGCGGTCTCACCCGGACCTTCCCCGGGGCGTCGCGGCCCGCGCTGGCCGGGGTCGATCTGCGGATCGCGCCGGGTGAGGCGGTCGGGGTCGTCGGGGAGTCGGGATCGGGCAAGACGACCCTGGCGCGCTGCGTCGTCGGGCTGGAGACGCCCGACGGCGGCGAGATAACGCTCGGCGGGCAGCGCTACCGCGCGCTGTCGGCGCTGCCCCGCGACGCCCGCGGCCGGGTCCTGCGCACCGCGCAGATGGTCTTCCAGGACCCCTATTCCTCGCTCAATCCCGTCCGGAGCGTCGGCGCGGTCCTGGCCGAGGCGCTGCGCGCGGCCGGGCGGCCCGCCGGGAGCGCGGAGGTCGCCGAGCTGCTGGGTCTGGTCGGGCTGAAGGCCTCGGTGGCGGGCAGGCGGCCCGCCGGGATGTCGGGCGGCGAACGTCAGCGGGTGGCGATCGCCCGGGCCGTCGCCGGCCGTCCGGCCCTGCTGATCTGCGACGAGTCGGTGTCGGCGCTCGACGTGACGGTCCAGGCGCAGATCCTCGACCTGCTGGCCGGGCTGCGGGAGTCGCTGTCGATGGCGCTGCTGTTCATCACCCACGACCTGGCCGTCGTCCGGCAGGTCACCGACCGTGTCTACGTGCTCAGCGAGGGCCGCTGCCGCGAGGAGGGCCCGACGGGCCGGGTCCTGGACGCCCCGGCCGACCCCTACACGCGCGCCCTGCTGGCGAGCGTCCCGGACGCGGACGGCCGCTGGCTCGGCTGAGCGGGATCCGCCCTCAGATCTCGTCGAACGACAGCAGGGTCAGCACCCGCACCGGCTCGGCGCCGGTGACGTAGACATGGTCGTGCTCGCCCGCGAACCTGACCGAGTCACCGGCGCCAAGCTCGACGGTCCAGTCCAGCGACGACACCGACACCGCGCCGGACACGATGTAGGCGTGCTCGACCGAGCCCATGCCGTGGGAGCTGCGCGGGCTCCGGGTCCCGGCCGGGATCACGCCCTCCGACACCTCGAACCGCAGCCGCTCGCCCGAGGCGAACAGGATCCGCACTCCCGCGTCGTCGCCGCCGGCGACCGCCCGCAGCACCTGCGGCTCCATCAGCCGCGGCCGCGCCAGCTCCAAAAAGCTCTCGCCCAGGGCCCGCGCCACCCGCGACAGCACCTCGATCGTCGGGTTCGCCACGCCGCGCTCGATCTGCGACAGCAGCGCCTTGCTCACCCCGGTCGACTCCGACAGCTCCCGCAGGCTGAGACCCCGGGCGAGCCTGATCCTCCGCATGTTCCCCGCCACGACCGAGCGCAGCGACGACGCCGCCGCCTCACCCGCCAGCCCCACCGGCTCGTTCACCCCGTACGCCCTTCCCACCGCCGTTCCCACCAGCGTAGACGCAGGACCGGGCCGGGCGGGACGCCCCCTGCGGGCTGTTCAGGAGTTGGTCGAGACGGTCGTGGGCGGGGTGCGGTGGGCCCAGAACGCGTCGGAGCCGGGGACCGGGGTGAGGGCGCCGCCCGGGAACGCCTGCTCCTGCCAGGCCGAACCGTCGTAGCGGTAGATCTCGGTGCCGAGCCCGTAGAGCCTGCCGAGACCGTCCACGGTCACCCCGGTGAGGTCGAGGCCCGGCGTCGGGATCTGGGTCCAGACGCCGTCCTTGTAGCGGTAGGCCCGGCTCGGGTCGGCGGAGCTGGCGATCGGATGAACGACCGCGACTGCCTCGCCCGGTCCCACCGCGTCGAGGTCGTGGACCGTGCTGTAGGGACCGAGCGACGGGATCGGCCCCGCGTCCGCCCACGAGGTCCCGTTCCAGCGCAGCAGCACATAGGCGCCGTCCACGTAGGCCTTGGCCCAGGCCTCGCCCGCCACGACCGACGACACCTCGCCCGAGATCCCGCGCACCCCCGGGGGCATCGCGGTCTCCGCCCAGCCGGAACCCGTCCAGCGGAACTGGCCGCCCTCGCCGGTCGAGCTGATGAACTGCTTCACCCACACCCCGGCGGGGTTCACCGACAGGGGCGACGCCGAGAGGCCCATCGGCGTCGCGACCTTCGTGAACGCCGTCCCGTCGAACCGTGCGAGGTAGCCCGAGATGTCGGCGATCCAGACCTCCGCGCCCGACGCCCCGACGGCGTGGATGGGCCCTTTCGGCGCCGAGCCCAGCGGGTACTCGAGCCACCTGGTGCCGTCCCACCGCCGCACGACGGGGTTGCCGGGGCTGTAGAGCAGGCAGGAGTAGGGAGAGGGTCCCCGGACGCAGTACTGCCCCTGGTAGCCGGCCACCCAGACGCTCGACGGGTTCTGCACCGCCAGCCCGTTGATCGCGTTGTTCGGCCACAGGAACGGCAGCGGCACCGTCCGCCATTCACCTGCGGCCGAAGCCCCCTGCGGTATCCCGGCGACGGCCGCGCACACCAGCGCGGCACCCGCGACAAGTCTCCTCATGCCGAGGAGAGTGACACGCCGCCCGCCGGATTTCTGCGCACCTCCGGACGATTTCCGCGGCCCTCCGCCACCCGGAGCTCTACAGATTCCGGATTCTGTCGAGCCGGAGAGACAGGGCTCACAGCCCCGCGGTGTCACATCCCGCACCCGCCGGAGGTCATATGGACATCCGACAGAGAGGCGATCCGATGGGTGCCGACGGACGTTCGCGACGGGCCGCACGGGACGGCCACTGGTCATCGCTGTTCGGGGAGGTGGCCGTCCACTCCTTCCTCGTGCTGCTCCTCACCGGGGCCTTCCTGACCTTCTTCTACGATCCGGGCATGGAGCGCGTCGACTACGACGGCTCGTATGTGCCACTGCGCGGAGTGCCGGTGAGCGCGGCCTACTCCTCGACGCTCGACATCGGTTTCGACGTCAGGGGCGGGCTGCTGATGCGGCAGATCCACCACTGGGCGGCGCTGGTCTTCGTCGCCGCCGTCTGCTGCCGCCTGCTCGGCAAGTTCCTGACGGGGACCTTCCGGCGGCCGGGCGTCCGGAACTGGCTGATCTGGGTGGCGATGCTGCCGCTCGGCATGGTCGCGGGCGTCACGGGCGGGCTGCTCCCCGACGACATGCTGTCGGGCGGAAGCCTCGGCCTCATCCAGGGGATCACCCAGTCGGTCCCCGTGATCGGAACGCGGCTGACCTTCCTGGTCTTCGGCTCCGACGTCCCCGGCGACGACGTCATCCCGCGGGCGTACTGGCTGCACATCACCGTCCTCCCGCTGCTGATGGCCGTGCTGTTCGCCGCGCTGCGCCGCCCGTCCAGGCCGTCGCGCGCCACCGGAGCCGCCCTGGGGCTCTACACCTTCGGGGTGCTGGCGCTGCTCGGGACGCTCTTCCAGATCAACCCCGTGTGGAAGTACGGCCCGTTCCGGCCCGGCGCGATCACCGCGGGGGCGGTGCCGGACTGGTACATGGGCTTCCTGGACGGCGCCGTGCGGATCATGCCCGGCTGGGAGCCGGAGATCGCGGGCCGTCCCCTGACGCTGGCCGTCCTGGTGCCCGCGCTGCTCGTGCCCGGCGGCTTCTTCACCGTCCTGGCGGCCTGGCCCTGGCTGGAGCGGCGGTTCACCGGCGACGACCGGATCCACCTGCTTCCCGATCGGCCGCGCGAGGCCGTCCTGCGGACCGCGTTCGGCGCGGCGGGGGTCGCCTTCTACGGACTGCTGTGGGCGGCGTCGGCCAACGACCAGATCGCGGTCCGGTTCCATCTGTCGCTCTACGCGGTGACGTGGTTCTTCCGGATCGCGGTCTTCGCGGGCCCCGTCCTGGCCTTCCTGGCGACCCGCGCGATCTGCTCGGGCCTGACCCAGCGGGAGCGCCACGAGGCGCGGCACGGCAGGGAGACCGGCCGGATCGTGATGAACCGGGACGGAGGCTTCACCGAGACCCTCGAATCGCGGACATCGGCGCCTGGTTTGTGTGACGCTTTCCCTCATGAGCGACTTGGGCGTCCCTGACAACGACATCACCGGTATCCCGGACCGGCTCCAGGCACATCTGCCGCACTCGGCACGGACCTGGAACTATCTGCTCGGCGGCAAGGACCACTATCCGCCGGATCGTCAGGTCGGCGACATGATCCTCCAGATGGCGCCGGACATCGCGCTGCTGGCCAGGTTGCAGCGGCGTTTCCTGTCCCGCGCGGTCGGTCATCTCGCGGGAGAGTGCGGGATCCGGCAGTACCTGGACATCGGCACCGGTCTGCCCTCGGCCGACAACACCCACGAGGTCGCCCAGCGCCTGGCCCCCGACTCGCGGATCGTCTACGTCGACAACGACCCGCTCGTACTGGTCCACGCCGAGGCGCTGCTGGCGAGCACCCCCGAGGGGGCCTGCGCCTACCTCGACGCCGACGTCCGCGACCCGGACAGGATCCTCGCCCTCGCGGCCGAGACCCTGGACTTCAGCCGGCCGGTGGCGCTCACCCTGCTGGGCATCCTGGGCCAGATCCCCGACTCCGACGACCCCGAGGGGATCGTCAAGCGGCTGCTCGAGGCGCTGCCGCCGGGCAGCTACCTGGCCCTGAGCGACGGCACCGACACCAATGCCGACCTCAACCAGGCCATCGCCGCCTACAACGCCAACTCGGCCAGCTCCTACCACCTGCGCAGCCCGGAGCACATCGCGAGCTTCTTCACCGGCCTCGAACTCATCGAGCCCGGCGTCGTCCCCACCTCGCTGTGGCGCCCCGACGACCCCGAGGTCGGCACCGCCCTCGGCGCCGTCGACGCCATCTGCGGCCTCGGCCGTAAGCCGTAAGCCGTAAGACACGGCCTAGACGGGAGCCAGGACGCGGTCGGCCATGAGGGCGATGCGGTGCGCCGAGTCCTCATGGCTGCCGTCGGGGGTCACGAGGTAGCCGATCGTGACCCGGATGACCATGTCGACGCACAGCTCCACCGAGGGGCGGTCGAGGTCGGGCCGGTAGCGGCCCACGAGGTCGGCGACGACGCGGACCGCGTAGGGCAGCAGCGGCTCGGACCTCGTGCGGAACATCTCGACCAGTTCCTCGGCCCCCCAGCCGACCCTGGCACTGGTCAGGATGCTGGCCAGGAGCGGACTCGCCTCGGCCGACCTGAACGTGTAGAGCACCGCGTCCTCGACGGCCGCGGTCGCGTCGTCGCGGTGGTCCATCAGGCATTCCTTGAGGCCGTCCAGGTGGCGCTGGAACTCCCGGACGACCAGCGCCTCCCCCAGCGCGTCCTTCGAGCCGAACTCGTTGTAGGCGCTCTGCCTGCTCACCCCCGCCGCGGCGGCCACGTGTGCGACCCTCAGACGCTGCCAGCCCTTGGTCTCGACCAGCTGGAACGCGGCGTCGAGCAGTCGATCCCGTAGCGGCGCCCGTTCGCCATGAATCCCCGTCATGCGGGGATATTACTGAAATGTCCAACAAGGCGGGGGGAAGTTCTCCCGCGCGCGAAGGGCCGCCCCCCGGCGGGGAGCGGCCCTTGCCTTCCGCGTCAGACCTGGACGCGGTCCCTGACGGCCTTCACGATCTCGGCGACGGCCTCGTCGACCGGGACGCCGTTGTTCTGCTCGCCCGACCGGTACCGGAAGGAGACCGCGCCCTTGGCGACGTCCTCGTCACCGGCCAGCAGCATGAAGGGGACCTTCTGCTTCTGGGCGTTGCGGATCTTCTTCTGCATCCGGTCGCTGGAGTCGTCGACCTCGACCCGGACGCCCCCCGCCCTGAGCTTGGCGGCGATCTCGGCGAGGTAGCCGTTGTGCTCGTCGGCGATCGGGATGCCGACGACCTGCACCGGGGCCAGCCACGGCGGCATCGCGCCCGCGTAGTGCTCCAGCAGCACGCCGAAGAACCGCTCGATCGAGCCGAACAGCGCCCGGTGAATCATGATCGGGCGCTGGCGGGTCCCGTCGGCGGCCTGGTACTCCAGCTCGAAGCGCTGCGGCAGCTGGAAGTCCACCTGGATGGTCGACATCTGCCAGGTGCGGCCGATGGCGTCCTTGACCTGCACCGAGATCTTCGGCCCGTAGAAGGCCGCGCCCTCGGGGTCGGGCACCAGGGTGAGGCCGGAGTTCTCGGCGGCCTCGCGCAGCGCGTCGGTCGCCTCCTCCCACTCCTCGTCGGTGCCGACCGACTTGGCCGGGTTGCGGGTGGACAGCTCCAGGTAGAAGTCGTCCAGGCCGTAGTCGCGCAGCAGGTCCAGCACGAACGCCAGCAGCGAGTGCAGCTCGTCCTGCATCTGCTCGCGGGTGCAGTAGATGTGCGCGTCGTCCTGGGTCATGCCGCGCACACGGGTCAGCCCGTGGACCACGCCCGACTTCTCGTACCGGTACACGGTGCCGAACTCGAACAGGCGCAGCGGCAGCTCCTTGTAGGAGCGTCCCCGCGAGTCGAAGATCAGGTTGTGCATCGGGCAGTTCATCGGCTTGAGGTAGTACTCCGCGCCCTCCATCTCCATGGGCGGGAACATGCCGTCGCGGTACCAGTCGAGGTGCCCCGAGGTCTCGTACAGGTGGCCCTTGGTGATGTGCGGGGTGTTGACGAAGGAGTAGCCGGCGTCCTCGTGGCGCAGGCGCGAGTAGTTCTCCATCTCGCGCCGGATGATGCCGCCCTTGGGGTGGAAGACCGGCAGTCCCGAGCCGAGCTGGCCGGGGAAGGAGAACAGGTCGAGCTCGGCGCCCAGCTTGCGGTGGTCGCGCTTCTCGGCCTCGGCGAGGCGGGCGAGGTAGTCGTCCTGCTTCTCGCGGGACTCCCACGCGGTGCCGTAGATGCGCTGGAGCTGCGGGTTCTTCTCCGAGCCCCGCCAGTAGGCTCCGCCGGACCGCATCAGCTTGAACGCCGGGATGTTCCGGGTGGTCGGCAGGTGCGGGCCGCGGCACAGGTCCTTCCAGCACAGGTCGCCGGACTTGGGGTCGAGGTTGTCGTAGATGGTCAGCTCGGCGCCGCCCACCTCGACCGACTCCTCGTCGGCCGCCCCGCCCTTGAGCCCGATCAGCTCGAGCTTGTAGGGCTCGGCCGCCAGCTCCTCGCGGGCCGCGTCGTCGGTCACCACGCGCCGGGAGAAGCGCTGACCCTGCTTCTGGATCTGGCGCATCCGCGCCTCGATCTTCTTCAGGTCCTCGGGGGTGAAGGGGTCCTTGACGTCGAAGTCGTAGTAGAAGCCGTTCTCGACCGGCGGCCCGATACCGAGCTTGGCCTCGGGGAACAGCTCCTGGACCGCCTGCGCCATGACGTGCGCCGCCGAGTGGCGGACGATGTCGAGGCCGTCCTTCGAGCCGATCTCCACGCCCTCGAGGTCGTCGCCGTCCCGGACGGCGTACTCGAGGTCGCGCAGCTCACCGTTGACCCGCGCGGCGACGACCAGCTTGGGGTCGGCGCCCAGCACCTCCCCCGCCGTGGTGCCGGCGGCCACCAGGCGCTCGCTTCCGGCGAGGGTGACACGCAGTTCGGACACGGGAACTCCTTGATCGCTCGTGTACATAGACGAAGGCCCCGGGAAACTTACTCCCGGGGCCTTGGGTTGTCGCTGAGGCTAGTGCGCGCGAGTCGGCCGCCCGGGGGTACCGGGCGTCTGCGTCTCCGAGGAGGACGGCTCCTGCAACACGGCCATGGGCTCAGTGTAGCGACTTTGCCGGGCAAGGGTTCGGCAAAACGGCCCGGGCCGGGGCACCAAGATCGGATACCGTCCAACCTCGTGCGAATCTCTGCAGGTCACGCGGCTTTTGCGCTGCTGATCGGGACGGCCGGATGTGCCTCTTCCCACACGACGGTGCCCGTCAACGCCGAAGAGCCGGCCGCTCCGGCCGTCCAGGCCGCCGGGGTGCCCGCGGCCGTGAAGGCCGCGGGGGTGCCGATGGGCTCCAAGGCTCCCCGGAGCTTCACCGTCGTCGCCTCCGGGGACGTGCTGCTGCACGAGGGCGTCAGCGAGCAGGCCCGCCGCGACGGGGGCGGCGCCCTCGACTACCGGAAGATCATGCGGTCGGTCAAGCCGGTGATCAGCGGGGCCGACCTGGCGATCTGCCACCTGGAGACCCCGCTGGCCCCGCCGCGCGGCCCCTTCCACGGCTATCCGGTGTTCAGCGTGCCGCCGCAGATCGTCCCGGCCCTCGCCGACCTCGGCTACGACACCTGCTCGACCGCCTCCAACCACACCCTCGACCAGGGGACGGCCGGGGTCGGGCGGACCCTCAGGGCCCTCGACGCCGCGGGGATCCGGCACACCGGCTCGGCGCGCAGCGCCGCCGAGGCGGCCAGGACCAACCTGCTGTCCGTGGCGGGGGTGCCGGTCGCACAGCTTTCCTACACCTACGGCTTCAACGGCTTCCGGCTCCCCGCGGGCAGGCCCTGGACGGCCAACCAGATCTCCGTGCCGAGGATCCTCGCCGAGGCGAGGCGCGCCCGGAGGGCCGGGGCGAAGGCCGTGATCGTCAGCCTGCACTGGGGCACCGAGTACCGGCACGCGCCGAACGCGATGCAGGTCAAGGTGGCCAGGGCCCTGCTCGCCTCGCCCGCGGTCGATCTGATCGTCGGCCACCACGCCCACGTCGTCCAGCCGATCGGGCGGGCCTCCAACGGCGAGTACGTCGCCTACGGCATGGGGAACCTGCTCGCCGGGCAGATCGGCCGGGACAAGAACGAGGGCGTGATCACCCGGTTCACCTTCACCAGGTCCGGCAGGGGCTACAAGGTCACGAAGGCCGAGTTCGTCCCGACCCTCATCGAGGCGCCGGGCGGCCGGGTCAGGCTCTACGACGTGCTCGCCGAGCTGCGCCGCACCGATCTCAGCACCGCACGGCGCACGATGCTCGGCCGGGTGGCCGCCCGGACGGCCTCGATCGTGCGGAGCAGGGGCGTGGCCGTCCCGTTCGCCGGGCCGCCCGAGCGGGCTACGCCGTAGGCAGCCCCGCGGCCCTCCAGGCCTTGAAGCCGCCCGCGATGTCGGTCGCGCGGTGCAGGCCCAGGTCCTGGAGGGCCGCGGCGGCCAGGCTGGAGGTGTACCCCTCGGAGCAGAAGACGACCGCGCGGACGTCGTAGCCGGTGGCCTGCGGCAGCCGGGCGTCGCTCTCGGGGTCGAAGCGCCATTCCAGGTGATTGCGCTCGACGATCAACGCGCCGGGGATCTCCCCCTCGGCCGCGCGCTGGGCGGCCGGGCGGATGTCGATCAGCAGGGCGTCGGGCTCGGCGTGGGCCTCGGCCGGGCCGATCCGGTGCAGCCGGGAGCGGGCCTCGGCGAGGATCTGGTCGATGGAGCGTGCTCCTGCGGGGCGGGTCACCATTCCTCCGACTGCTCGGTCTTCAAGGTCACCAGCTCGCCCGACGGGCTCAGGTCGAACCGGTTGATCGTCGACAGGACCGGCGCGTAGACGTGCACGCTGATCGCCGGTGCGGTCGAGACGTTCCTTACGTCGTGAATGTAGTGCTCGCCGAAGCCGTGCGCCTGCCCGGCCTCGAGTGTCCAGGTGCTGACGGTGCCGTTCCCGTTGACGGCGACCTCCTTGAGGCTGCCGAGCGCCACCGCGAAGGCGCCGGCCGAGCCGCCGTGGTCGTGGAAGCCGGTCGACTGGCCGGGCAGCCAGCTGATGATCCACACCTCGTGGTCGGCGTCGGCGTGCAGCCTTTCGTACCAGCGCCCCTGGGGATCGAGTCTCACCCGATGCAGCCACTCGTCGCAGTTCTCGGCCAGAAGACGGGCCCGTTCGGCCAGGTCCTTCGAGACGGGTGTGCGCGAGACATCGGCTGTCACTGTCATGCGGACCATGTTGGCCTGGTATTCCTACAAAGTCAATCGGGATTATGTGCTTCATACTTGAGGGGTGGGCGAAGGCTCACCCCGAAGGGGCACGCAGGCCGGTGCGGCGGAGGTCTAGCCTCGGGGTTGTGAACGATCAGACGGTGAAGCACGCCCTCGAGGCGATGATCGACGCCGCGCTCAGGGAGCCGGCCGAGCCGTCGCGCCACACCCTGATCTGGCCCGACCGGACCTGGCAGCGGCTCGCGGCGATGTTCGTGGCGGTCGCGCTGGGCATCGGCCTGGCGGCCGGATCGATCGCGATCTACATCCAGCAGTACCACGTCCCGCTGACCCTGGCCTGGACGCTCGGCGCTGCCCAGGCCTTCCCCCTCGTCGCCGCCGCCCGCTGGCCGCTGGCCGCCTGGCGGATCATGGTCGCGGGGCTGCTGTGGAGCTGCCTGGCCATCGGCGCCGGGGTGGAGTTCATGCCGTGGGCCGTCCCGGCGATCGTGGCGCTGGTGTTCGTGCTGTTCGCGGTCGGGGCGTCCTACTCCTCGCGGATCGCGGTCGGCACCGGGCTGGTCACCGCAGCGGTCCTGCTGGGCGTCGGCATATCGACCGGCCGGATCGTCCCCTGGTTCGGCATGATCCTCGCGGGCATCGTGGTGGTCACCCTGCTGTTCGGCAACGCCGTCGGCGGCCGTCACCAGGCCCTCGAGCTCCTGGACGCCAACGAGGAGCTCCGCCGCCAGGACCTGGCCAAGGCCGCAGTCCTGGAGGAGCGCTCCCGGATAGCGCGCGAGCTCCACGACGTGGTCGCCCACCACATGTCGGTGATCGCCCTCCAGGCGGAGGCGGCCCCCTACAAGATCCCCGATCTTCCGCCCCCGGCCAAGGACACCTTCGAGCTGCTCCGCGACGAGGCCCGACGCGCCCTCACCGAGACCCGGCGCGTCGTGGGCCTGCTGCGCTCGGAGGACGACTCGGCCGAGCGCGTCCCCCAGCCGGGCCTCGACCGTATCCACGACCTCGTCTCCGCCCACGACGGGCTCACGATCGACCTGCGGATCACCGGGATGCCCCGGCCGCTGTCCGACGGCGTGGACCTGTCGGCGTTCCGGATCGTCCAGGAGGCGCTCAGCAACGCCGCCCGCTACGCCCCCGGGGCCTCGGTGCGGGTCGAGGTGCACTACGGCACCGAGACCCTGCGCATCGCCGTCCGCGACGACGGGCCCAAGTCCGCCCCCGAGCACTCCGGCGGCGGGCACGGCCTCGTCGGCATGCGCGAGCGGGTCGCCCTGTTCGGCGGCACGCTGTTCACGGGGCCCCAGGGCAACGGATGGGCCGTGCTCGCCGAGCTTCCCTATGATGGCCAGCATGATCCGCGTGGTGATCGCTGACGATCAAGTGATGATCCGGGACGGTCTGGCCACGCTGCTGGCCTCCGATTCCGAGATCGATGTGGTGGGGCAGGCCGGCAACGGGCTGGAGGCGGTCAAGCTCTGTGCGGAGCTCCAGCCGGACGTGATCGTGATGGACATCCGGATGCCCGAGATGGACGGGCTCGCGGCGACCGCGAGGATCGCCGTGGCGGAGGGCTCGCCGAAGGTGCTCATCCTGACCACCTTCGACCTGGACGAGTACGTGTACGAGGCGCTGGGCGCCGGGGCCAGCGGGTTCCTGCTGAAGGACGCCCCCGCCGGGGACCTGATCAACGCCGTCCGCGTGATCGCCGCCGGGGACGCCCTGCTGGCCCCCTCGGTGACCCGCCGGCTGATCGGCGACTTCTCGCGGCGGCGCCGGCACGAGCGGCCCCGGTCGAACGCCGCGGGCTCCCTCACCCCGCGCGAGCTGGACGTGCTGCGGCTGATCGCCCGCGGGCTCTCGAACTCGGAGATCGCCGGTGAGCTCTACCTGGCCGAGCAGACGGTGAAGACGCACGTCGGGCATGTCCTGACCAAGCTCGGGCTGCGGGATCGCACGCAGGCCGTCGTGTTCGCCTACGAGAACGGCATCGCGGGCTGATACCTGCGAGGGGCACGGCGAGTCATCTTCTGGGCTGACGCGAGCACCGCCCCGCGTTCCGTAAGGTTCGTGCTCGTGAAGACGTTGAAGACGTTCGCCCTGACCACGGTGTTCTCCGTGGTCACCGGCGGAGGCTCCTGGCTGACGGGCACGGATCCGCACTCCCGCCTGCCCGAGCTGGAGCTGATGGCGGGGGGCGCCGCCGTGGCCGGCGCGCCCGCCACGCCCGGACGTCTGGTCGCCTACGACCCGAGCGGCGACGGGCGGGCCATCGAGGTCTTCGGCGATCTCGCCACGGCCAGGCACATCGCCGTCCTCGTGCCGGGGACGGGCTGGGACCTCGAGAAGCTGATCGAGGGATCCCGGCAGGCCAACCCGGTCGACGCCGCCCAGCGGCTGCTTCCGGTCATGAAGTCGATGGCCCCGGACGCCCGGACGGCCGTCGTGGTCTGGCTCGGATACGACGCACCGGAGAGCATCGACCGGCAGGCGTTCCGGTCCGAGCGCGCCATCGAGGGGGCCGACGCCCTGGTCGGCTATGTGCGGACCCTGCCCGCCGGGGCCTCGATCACCCTGGTCGGGCACAGCTACGGGAGCGTGGTGATCGGGCGGGCGGCGTCGCGGCTGCCCCAGGTCTCCGACATCGTGGCGCTGGCCTCGCCCGGCATGGACGCCCTCTCCGTCGCCGATCTGGGCACCGGGGCCCGCGTCTGGGCGGCCAGGGCCGACGACGACCCGATCGAGTTCACCCCGCACCTGCGCTGGATCGGCTACGGCCACGAGACCGACCCGATCGCCCCCGAGTTCGGCGCCACGGTCTTCCGCACCGGCCCCGTCCACGGGCACGGCGGCTACTACAGCAAGGGCACCGAGTGCCTGGACAACCTCGCCCGCATCATCCTCGGACGCGCGGGCGAGGTCACCAGGGTCTCCTCGGGCCTCAGCTAACGCCTCGGGTCGAGGACGAGCTTGCCGGTGGTCCGGCGCGAGCGCAGCGCCTCGTGGGCGAGACGGGCGTCGGCGAGGGCGTACTCGCCGCCGTCGACCACCTTCAGCCTGCCCTCGGCCGCGAGGTCGAGCAGCTCGGTCATCGCCCGCCGCATGACGTCGCCGGGGAGCCGGAAGACGTGCGGCAGCCACATGCCGATCACCGCGGTGGAGTGCTTGAGCAGCGACGGCGCCTGGATCGGCGACGGAAGCTCACGCGAGGCCATCCCGTAGAAGGCCAGCCGCCCGAACGGGCCCAGCGCCGCGAGGGACTGGTCGGTCACGGTGCCGCCGGTCATCTCCAGGACCACGTCGACGCGCTTGCCGCCGTTCGCCTCGATCAGGGCGGCCTTGAGGTCGGGGGTGTTGACGTCGATCGCCACGTCCGCGCCGAGGTCGAGGGCGAGCTTGCGCTTGTCCTCGCTGGAGGCGGTGGCGATGACCCTGCCCGCGCCCCAGGCCTTGGCGAGCTGGACCGCGAGGGTGCCGACGCCGCCCGCGGCCGCGTGGACCACGACCGACTCCCCCGGCTCCAGGTGGACGCTCTTGCGCAGCAGCAACCAGGCGGTGGCGCCCTGGACGATCAGCCCGAGCGCGGTGGAGTCGTCGACCCCGTCGGGCAGGTCGTAGACGGCGGGCTCGTAGGCGAGGGCCTTCTCGGCGTAGCCCCCGCCGTCGTCGAGCAGGGCCACGACCCGGCGGCCCCCGACGGTCCCCGCGACCTCTCCGCCGGGGATCATCGGCAGCTTGGAGGCGGCGAGGTAGGAGTTCTCGGCCTGGTGGGTGTCGGCGTAGTTGATCCCGGCCTTCGTGACGTCGATGAGGACCTGGCCGGGGCCCGGTACCGGCTCGGGCACGTCGGCGACGGTCAGGACCTCGGGTCCGCCGAACTCGGTGATCTGGATGGCACGCATGCCGGATCCTTTCAGGCGCGCGGTCCGGGGACGCCCCGGAACCGGAAGGGTTCGAAGTCGCGGCCGGGCACGACCGGCCACGCCTCGCCGGCCAGGCCGCCGGCGAGGATCTTGACGAAGGCGTCGACGACGGTCTCGACCTCGAGGATCGGGAAGTCGCCGAGGAAGGGGCGGAGCGGGGTGAGGATGTCGGTCTCGGCGAACGACGGGCACAGGGCGTTCACCCGGATCCCCTCGGGCTCGTGGTTGGGGCCGAGGGCCCGCACCAGGCCGACGACGGCCGCCTTGTTCGCGCCGTAGACCGGGTCGAACGGCGTCGCGGTCAGCCCGGCCATGCTCGCGGTGGCGATGATGTCGCCGCCGCCGCGGGCCCGCAGCGCGGGCAGCGCCGCGTGCACGCCGTAGACCACCCCGTCGACGTTGATCGACATCGCCCGGCGGTACCGCTCGGGGTCGAAGTTCGCGTCGAGGTCGCAGCCGGTGGCCACCCCGGCGTTGAGGAAGGCCAGGTCGAGCCCGCCGAACACCTCGGTGGCGACGGCGACCGCGGCGACGCTCTCCGCCGGCTCGCGCACGTCGCACCGGACGAACACCGCCGTGGGAACGTCACCCGGATCCCCGGCGTTCAGCTCCGCGGCGAGCGCCTCCCCTCGGGCGACGTCGACGTCGGCCAGCACCACGTGCCAGCCGAGCCCGGTGAGCCGCCGTGCGACGGCGGCTCCGATTCCGTTCGCACCACCCGTGATCAGGGCGATCTTCCCTTGCATGGGGCACTCCCTCGTAAGTGACTGACGCGTCAGTTACTATACCGCCATGGACTTCGGACTGAGCGAGCGGGCCGCCGACCACCTGGCGCGGCTGCAGGAATTCATGGACACCTCCGTCTACCCGGCGGAGCCGGTCTACGCGGCCCAGCGCCGCGAGCTGATCGCGGCGGGCCGGGAACACACCGTCCCGCCGATCGTCGAGGAACTCAAGGTGGAGGCCCGCAAGAACGGCCTGTGGAACCTCTTCCTCCCTGACGTCTCCGGCCTCACCAACACCGACTACGCCTCCCTGGCCGAGCTGACCGGGCGCTCCCCCGCCCTCGCGCCCGAGGCCACCAACTGCGCCGCCCCCGACACCGGCAACATGGAGGTGCTGCACATGTTCGGCACCGCCGAGCAGAAGCAGCGCTGGCTGGAGCCCCTGCTGGCCGGGGAGATCCGCTCGGCGTTCGGGATGACCGAGCCCGACGTGGCCAGCTCCGACGCCACCAACATCGCCACCTCCATCGTGCGCGACGGCGACGAGTACGTGATCAACGGCCGCAAGTGGTGGATCACCGGCAGCGCCGACCCGCGCTGCGAGATCATGATCCTCATGGGGAAGATTAACCCTGAGGGCCACCCCTACATGCAGCAGTCGATGGTGCTGGTGCCGCTCAACACCCCGGGTGTGGAGATCGTCCGGGCGCTGCCGGTGTTCGGTTACTCCGACCAGCACGGCCACTGCGAGATCGTGCTGGACAATGTGCGGGTGCCCGTCACGAATCTCGTCGGCGAGGAGGGCGGCGGCTTCCTCATCGCCCAGGCCCGCCTCGGACCCGGCCGCATCCACCACTGCATGCGCTCCATCGGCATGGCCGAGCGCGCCCTGGAGCTGATGTGCACCCGGGCGGCGTCCCGGGTGGCCTTCGGCAAGGAGATCGCGCGGCAGGGCGTCATCCAGGAGTGGATCGCCGAGTCGCGGATGGCGATCGAGCAGGCCCGCCTGCTCACGCTGAAGACCGCCTGGCTGATCGACACCCAGGGCGTCAAGGCCGCCAGGTCCGAGGTCGCCGCGATCAAGGTCGTGGTGCCCCGGATGGCGCTCGAGGTCATCGACCGGGCCATCCAGGTCCACGGCGGCGCGGGCGTCTCCGACGACACCCCGCTCGCCGCGATGTGGGCCGGCATGCGCACCCTGCGCCTGGCCGACGGCCCCGACGAGGTCCACGTCCGGTCCGTCGCACGAACGGAGTTGGCTCCCTACCTTGGCCGGTAAAAGACTGTCGGCGGCCATCCGCCGCGACCAGCTCCTGAGCGCCGCCCTCGCCGAGTTCGGCAGGCGCGGCTTCCACCTCACCCAGATGGAGCACGTCGCGGCGGCCGCCGGGGTCTCCAAGGCCCTGCTGTACCAGCACTTCGACAGCAAGGAGAAGCTGTTCGCCGAGGTCGCCCGGCGGATCGTCGACGACCTCACCGGGCGGCTGGCCACCTCCGACCAGGAGGGCTCGACCTCCCTGGAGCGGGTCGGCGGCATGGTCTCGACCCTGTTCGGCTACGCCACCGACGAGCCCGACGCGTGGTCGCTGATCGTCCGCCATCTCGACAAGCCCGAAGTGGGCATGGAGCTGCGCGAGCTACGGGAGCACTTCGGGGCCGTCGCGGCCGGGCTGCTGCTGTCGCGCCGCAGGGGGCGGCTGTCGCCCGAGGCGATGGAGATCAACGAGCGCCGCGCCCGGCTGCTGGTCCCCCTGGTCTACGGCTCGCTGTTCTCGATGATCTCCTGGTGGCTGGAGCACCCGGACACCTCACGCGAACGCGCCGAGTCGATGGCGCTGGAGTTCGTCTGGCTCGGCCTCGACCGGCTCCGCGCCGGCGAGCGCCTGCCCCACTGACCACGGCTCCAGGGGGACCGGCCGCGGGCGGCCGGTCCCCCTGGGCTCTAGAGCTTAGGGCCGGGCTGGACGAGCGGGAGGCTGACGTCGGCCGTGAGGGCGACCTGGCCGGCCGAGCGCTACCAGTCGAACAGGCCGGTGATCGGGACGATCTGGAGTTCCAGGTCGGTGCCGGGGCCGAGCGTGTACGACAGGGCCTCGAGGGTGCGGGTGACCGTGCGGTCCCTGCCGTCGAGGACGACGGGCAGCGGGGTCGCCTGGTTGCCGACGACGCGTCCGGTGCCCCGGTCGACGACCTGGGCGAACAGGGCGGTGCGCGGCCGGGCCGAGGTTCCCTTGTAGTGGAGGGTCAGCGTGGGGGTGCCGACGGTCTGGGCGAAGCGGCCGGGCGTCTTCAACGGGATGTTCACCGCCTTCTTCGCGACCTCGGCGCGCATCACGTAGGGCGGGAAGGGCAGGCCGCCCTTGCCCTGCGCCGGTGGCTTCCGGTCGATGTAGGGGTTGATGTCCTCGCGGGAGAAGGCCAGGGAGCCCGAGCCGGTCGCCCGCACGGAGCCCGCCGGCCTCATCGGGTAGGACTTCGCGGTCCGGTAGACGCCGTGCTGGTCGATGTACTCGAACGCCGCGCCGGTCCGGACGGTACGGTCGCGCCGCAGGTAGCGGCCGAACCAGGCGATCGTGGCGTCGGTGAGCCGGTCGGCGGGGCCCGCCTCGTCGTCGCAGATTCCGTGGCCGCCGCAGAACCAGATCATCTTCACCGGGGCGTGGTTGCCCTTGACGGTCCTGTAGTTGGCGATGCCCTCGCGGAGCGTGAACAGGGTGTCGACCGTGCCCTGGAGGATCAGGGTCGGGATCTTGATGCGCTTCACCAGGTAGGCGGGCCCGTGCTCGCGGAACCACTGCTCGGTGTCCGGCGTCAGGGTGCCGCTCGCCAGGCCGGTGGCGCAGGCCTGCCGGACCTTGGAGTCCATCTTGTTGCCCTGGAGGAAGCCGCTCGAGCACAGCAGCAGGCCCCAGCCCGCCCGGAAGATCCGGTCGCGGTAGAGGCTGGTCTCCACGCTGTTGAAGGCCACCATCGGAACGATCACGTCGACGCGCTTGTCCAGGCCCGCGGCGACGAGCTGGATGGCGCCGCCGTAACTGGGTCCCGCCATGCCGAGACGCGGGTCGCGCCTGCCGTCGAGCTTCACCTCGGGCTGCCGGGCCACCCAGTCGATGAGCTTGCGGACGTCGCGGCCCTCGACGCGCGGATCATCGACGCTCGCCGCGCCGCCCGAGCCGAAGCCGCGGGCGTTCCAGGTGACGACGTTGTAGCCCGCCTTCAGCAGGGGGCCGAGCTGCCCGGCCTTACGGTCGGTCTCACCGCGCCCGCCCCAGCCGTGGCCCAGCATGATCACGGGCTGGCGCCGGCCCTTCTTCAGGCCCGGTGCGCGGAAGAAGTGCGTCACGATCGCGACGCCGTCGAAGGACTTGACGCGGACGGTCCGGGACGCCGGGGCGGCGTGCGCGGGAACCGGGGCGGCGACCGCCGCGAGGGTGGACACCGCCAGCGAAGCGATGAACAGCGGCTTACGAGACGACTCGACAAACATGAACGAGATTCAATCAGTCTTCACTTACACCGACCAGACCGGGACAAACGAAAACCATCGGCAACGAACGGGCGTTACTCTCTAGCCGTTGGCTAACGGGGCGGATGGGACAGATGCGCGGCAAAGTATTGACACTCGCGGCCTGCTGCATGCTCGTGACGGGCTGTGGCGGAGGCGGGGGCCAGGGAACGCCGGCGGGGGCGGACAGCTCGATCACGCCGGGACCGGGAACCGTCGCCACGCCGACGGCCGGACCGGGGATCCCGACGCCCACCGTCGTCCCGACCACCGTGCCCGAGCCGACGACGAGCGGCAAGATCACGACCATCGACCAGTTCGAGCAGGTCGTCACCCAGGCCATCTACTACAAGAAGCGCAAGGGCGACCCGGCGGTGCGGATCCAGCGCCGCAAGTACGCCCAGTACCAGTTCATCGTGAGCTGGCAGGTGAGCAACGACGCGGCCGACCCGATCGCCAAGGACCTCGCCGCCTACGACGCCGCCCGCATCCTCACCCTGATCCAGAAGGCGAAGCTGCCGCAGTACGGCTCCGTCCTGCTCCTGATCACGGCGAAGATCAAGGACACGAAGAACGGCGCGACCATCGTGACCCAGGTCGTCCGGGCGAAGTACACGGCGAAGGCCGTCAAGACGGAGAAGTTCGTGCGCAAGACGGTCTGGAAGCAGACCGACGACAAGCCCGCCACCCTGAACCCCGCGTTCGCCTAGGTTCCGGGCCGGTGCACCGGCCGCCGCGATCATGCGAACTGTTCGTAGTGGGGCTTGCGGTTCGCGTGAGATGTGGCGATCATGACGTTCAGCGCATATCTGGTCGGAGCGACCCGGAAGGGGGCCCGATGGACGACGACCGGGCTTCGGCGGTCCGGCGGTATTTCACCATCAGCCCGATGCCGCCCGTGGCCCGCCGGACCGACAACGAGCGGGTCATGCTGCTGTTCGGCGGGGCGCTCTGCCTGGTCGGGATCGTCCTGCTCGTGGCGAGCACGATGCTCGGGGTGGTGCTGACCGTCACGGGGCTGGTGCTGGCCGGGCTGGCCTGGCAGCGGATCAAGGACACCGAGGACCGCAACCGGGTCGAGCAGTCCGACTACGTCGCCGCGATGCGCGCCGCCGAGCCCAAGCCCGACGACCAGCAGATGGACGCCTGGCTGGAGGCTTCGCTGCGGCGGGCCATCGACGTCGGCTGGCGTGAGATGGGCATCAAGTCGCTCGGCGGGATCGGCTCGGCCGAGCTGCAGATCGTCGGGATCCCGCGCTTCTCCAGCGGGCTGACCGGCCGCATCGGCGCCGACGGCCGGCTGCGCCTCAACGGCTACGAGGTGACGGTCTTCTACCTCACCGACCGGAAGCTGTGCGTGTTCCAGGCGATGCTGAACGTGGCCTCGGGGGGACTGCGCAACGCCACCACCCACGAGTTCTACCGCCAGCACATCAGCACCCTCGCGACCGAGCGTTCGGTCGTGGCCTTCCCCGTCACCCGCGCCGCCGAGCACCACGCCGAGCCGCTGGCCGTGCCCACCCGCCGGGTCGAGATCGGCGCCTCGACCGGGACGATCTCCACCGACATCGGCACCTACGACGGCCTCGACTGGATGGCGCGGCCCGGCCTCCAGGCCGTCGAGGAGATCCGCCGCCAGCTCGACTGGTCCGCCGGCCGCGACCTCGCCGACTAGGACTTCTTCGCGAGCCGTTTCTCCATGCAGACCGAGAGGTCCACGAGGTCGTAGGGCGGGAAGACCGGGACGCGGGTCCAGCCCTCGCGCTCGTAGAGGCGGATCGCGTCGGGCTGGCGTTCGCCGGTGTGCAGGACGACCCGGCCGAAGCCGTGCTCGCGGGCCGTCTCCTCCACCCAGGCCAGCAGCGGCCCCGTGACGCCCCGGCCCCGGTACTCCGGCACGACGTACATGCGCTTGAGCTCCAGGTCGTCGCGCAGGAGGCGGAGCGCCGCGTGCCCCACCGGGGTCCCGTCCTCCGCGTGCGCGACGGCCGTGGCCAGGACCTCCGTGACGGCCAGCGCCTCGGCCTGGCGCTCTCCCCCGGTGGCGATGAGATCGGCGTACCGCTCGTTCATCTCGGCGCCCATCGCCGACCTCAACGCCACCGCTTCGGGATCGTCCCACCGGACCGCGCTCACCTTGATCACACGCCCGAGTCTAGGACCGGAGCGCCTCAGTTCGCCTCGGGCTCGGGGTCTGCCGGGACGTAGGTGACCGACAGGACGCCGGTGGAGAAGGTCGTGGAGGAGACGACCTTGAGGGGGATCTGCCGGGTGGCGCTGTCGAAGAGCTTGGCGCCGGAACCGACCGCGACCGGGTGGATCAGCAGGCGCAGCTCGTCCACGAGGCCCTGCTCCAGCAGCCAGCAGACGAGGGTGGCGCTGCCGGTGATGGAGATGTCCTTGCCGTCGCGCTCCTTGAGCGCCTGGATCTCCTTGGCCGCGGCGCCGCCGCCGATGATGTGGCTGTTCTGCCAGTCGGTGGTGGTGAGGGTCGAGGAGACCACGTGCTTCTCGATGCCGTTGATGAACGAGGAGAACTCGACCTCGGGGCCCTGCGCGGGCCAGTAGGAGGCGAACTCCTCGAACGTCTTGCGGCCGAACAGGGCGGTGTCGCACTGCTCCATGGCGGCGCCGACCGCGGCGCCCATCTCGTCGTTGAACCAGGGGAAGTGCCATTCGTGGGGGGCCTCGACGACGCCGTCCAGCGAGACGAAGAAGCTGGAGATGATCTTCCGCATGATGGTTCTCCTTGTTCGGGCGGTTCCTTGCGATGACTCCAATCTCTCACCGAACATAATTTTTGTCAATGACGAGATTTATTGTCGGTGACGGCTCTTCATCAGGAGTTGGCCTGCGCTTCCGTGCGGCCTCGTGTGTTCCTCAGCTGCGTGACCTGCACTGATCACGTGAGCGTGACACGTAGAACCGTGCTGTCGTCCGCCGGGCTCGCCGCCCTCGGCGCCGTCCCCCTGACCTCGGCCCCCTCCGTCCACGCGGCGGGCAGGGACCCGTTCCGGCTGGGCGTGGCCTCCGGTGAACCCGCACCGGACGGTGTGGTGCTGTGGACCCGCCTGGCCGAGCGGCCCCTGGCCGAGGACGGGTTCGGCGGCATGGGACGCGGATCCGTCCGGGTGGAGTGGCAGATCGCCGAGGACGAGCGCTTCCGGCGGATCGTCCGCCGCGGGAGCGTCACGACCGGGCCCTCGGCGGGCTTCGCCGTCCATGTGGAGGCGGCCGGGCTGCGTCCGGGCGGCGAGTACTTCTACCGTTTCCGCGCCCGGGGCCATCTGTCCCCCGTCGGCAGGACCCGCACCGCACCGGCCCCCGGCTCGATGAGCCCCCTGGTGTTCGCCTCGGCCTCCTGCGCCCACTACGAGCACGGCTACTTCACCGCCTACCGCCGCATCGCCGGCCACGACCCCGATCTGGTCATCCACCTCGGCGACTACATGTACGAGTACGCGCCGGGCGACTACGTGGGCGCCAACGGGATCGTCCGCGAGCACACCCCGGGCAAGCTGCAGAGCCTCGCCGACTACCGGCGCAGGCACGCCCAGTACAAGTCCGACCCCGACCTGCGCGCCGCCCACGCCGCCGCCCCGTGGGCCGTCGTCTGGGACGACCACGAGCTGGAGGACAACTGGGCGGGGAAGACCCCCGGATCCAAGGTCCCCGGCTTCAGCGCCCGCAAGCGGAACGCGATGCGCGCCTACTACGAGAACATGCCGCTGCGCCGCTCGTCCCTGCCCTCGGGCACGAAGATCCGGCTCTACCGCCGGCTGCGCTGGGGCTCCCTGGCCACGATCCATCTGCTCGACACCCGCCAGTACCGATCCGACCAGGCCTGCGACGACTGGCTGCGCACCGACTGCACCGCACGCGCCGCCACCGGGCGCACCCTGACGGGGGCCGCCCAGATGCGCTGGCTCTCCGACGGGCTGCGCGGCTCCGGCGCCCGCTGGGACCTGCTCGCCCAGCAGATCTTCCTGGCCCAGCGCGACTTCGCCCTCGGCCCCGCCCGCGAGCTGAGCATGGACGCCTGGGACGGCTACACCGCCGACCGCGACCGCCTTTTCGCCGCGATCCAGGCCTCGGGAGCGCGCAACCCGGTCGCCCTGACCGGTGACGTCCACACCGCCTACGCCGCCGACCTGCTCAGGGACTTCGACGACCCGTCCTCGGCCCGGATCGGCGTCGAGCTCGTCGGCAGCTCCATCGCGAGCGACGGCGACGGCTACGACGACAAGGCCGCGAACGCCGCGATCCTGGCGGAGAACCCGCACATCGCCTTCACCGACCAGCGCCGCGGCTTCCTGCTCGCCAGGACCTCCCCCGACGCCCTGGTCGCCGAGTTCCACTCCCTGCCCTACATCTCCCGCAAGGGCGCCGCCGCGAAGGTCGCCGCGCGCTACACCGTCCACGACGGCGCCCGCACCCTGTCGGGCTGAGCCCGGCCGGAGCGCCCCGCTCAGGTGATCGCGTAGCCCGTGAGGCCGCGGCCGTCGAGCGGGAGGGCGCCGCGGGATCCGCCGGTGAAGGCGATGACCGCGCCGCCGAAGCCGTTCGCGCCGGGGGCGCCCACGTACAGGGTGCCGCGCCGGACGGCGAGGGCCAGACCGAACTGGGCGGTGAGGCCGAGGCCCGAGCCCAGGAGCCTGGGCCGGGCGAGCGCCTTCCCGCGGCGGCCGTGGAGGATCTCGGCGCGGCCGATGCCGGGAATGCCGACGGCGAGGTCGGTGACGTGGTCACCGTCGAGGTCCCCCGCGGCCAGGGCCGAGCCGAACAGGTCGGCCCGGTGGACCCCCCTGCGGAAGATCATGTTGTGCTTCTCCCTGAGCTTCGGGCCGTAGAAGACGTGGACGGCGCCGTGGCCCCAGTCGCGGTCCTCATCGCCGACGGCCTCCCCCGGGACGCCCACGGCGAGATCGGCCCTGCCGTCCTTGTCGAAGTCGCCGACGGCCAGCGCGGAACCGAACCTGTCGCCGCGTTCGGGCGAGCCGTGGGTCCTCCCGGCCTGGGAGATGTTGCGGCCCTTGCCGGTCAGCGGGTCGACGACCGTCACGGAGCCCTGGCCGCGGAAGCCGTCGCCGGGCAGGCCGATCGCGATCTCGGGACGTCCGTCGTCGTCGAGGTCGCCGACGGCCACGACCGTGCCGAAGCCGTCGGTGCCCGCCCTGCGCTTTCCGGCGCGCCCGGTGCCGGCCTTGATCCGTTTCATCCCGCCGAGGCCGTGCCGCCGCAGCCCGTACACCACGACGAGCCCCTTGCCGGGGGCGCCCGCGACGATCTCGGCGTCACCGTCCCGGTCGAGGTCGCCCGCCGCGACGGAGATCCCCAGGTGGTCCCTGCCGCCGAGCTTCAGCACCGGGCCGGGCCGCAGCCCGCCGGACGAGCCCAGGAACACGCGCACCTCGCCCGCTCCGGTGGCACCCGGCGCCCCCACCGCGAGGTCGGCGCAGCGGTCCCCGTCGAAGTCGCCGGTGGCCAGCGACGCCCCGAACGCGCCCAGACGCCGCGGCGGCCCGTTCAGCCAGGCGGTTCCGCCCGCCCCGTACCGGACGCCCACCGCGCCGGCCCGCACCTGCCCGCCGACCGCCGTGTAGGGCGCCCCCACGGCCAGGTCGGCCTTACCGTCCCCGTCGAAGTCGGACGGGACGTACCGTCCGCACCCGGCGGCGGCCCCCGCCTCGGCCGATGGAACGACGACGATTCCCGCGGCCAGCAGCGGCGCGATCCAGAGTCCTCTCACGCGACCAAGGTCTCCGATCGGGAACACGACCGTGTGACCCGCCGGTGAACGTCGTTCAGCGATCGAGCGGACGCTTCGCCGCCCACACGGAGCGCTTCGCGCGCACGGTGAGGTCGGCGCGGTGCAGCAGGCTCTCGGGGCCGTGGCCGGTCAGCCGGTCGAGCGCGGCGAGGTCGCCGGCGTCGAGCAGGTCGTCGAGGCGGGTGCGCAGCCGGGACAGGAACGCGTGGGCGTAGGGTCCCGCGGCCGGGGGCAGGGGCGCGCGCAGGTCGGCGGTGAAGACCCGTTCGGGCTCGACGGCGAAGCCAGCGCGCCGCAGCCGGGTCCCCCAGTCGTCGCCGAACAGCGGCACCTGGGCGGCGTGGCCCTCGGCCAGCGCCGCATGGCAGCGGGCCTCCAGCCCCGGACGCCCGAAGCCGATGTCGTCGGGCAGGAAGCGCGGAAAGGAGTCCATCTCGACCGCGGCGAGGAGCCCGCCGGGACGCAGCGCCGCGAGGACCTCGCCGAGCAGCCGGTCGGGATCGGCCAGGTGGTGGAGGGAGGAGGCCGCCCACACCAGATCGAGGGCGCCGAGATCGGGCAGCGCCGCGTCCAGGTCGGCCTCGACCGCGCGGACGCGGTCCCGCGCCCCGTGCTTGGCGAGGAGGCGCTCCAGCATCTCCGGGTCCTTGTCCACGGCGATGATCTCGGCGCCGGGGAACCGCTCCGCCAGGGCGAGGGCGCCGGTGCCGGTTCCCGCGCCCAGATCGGCGATCCTGAGCGGCTCCGCGTCTGCCAGCTCGCCGATCCAGGCGATCACGTCCGCGAGCAGCGGGTGCAGCATCTCGGCGTCGAGGTCGAGCAGGTTCCCGAGGTCGCCTGCGTCATGGCTTGAGTGATCATGGCCTGAGTGATCATGACTCGAATGATCGTGGTGATGGTTGTGCATGCCTCCGACCCTAACCGGCACATGCGCCAGCAGCATACACTCTTGCGCATGACGCAAGACGGAGAGCTCGACGCGGTGGTCCGCAAGCGCATCAGGGGGCTCCGGCTGGCCCAGGGCCTGTCGCTCGACGAGCTGGCCGGGCTCTGCTTCCTGAGCCCGTCCACGCTGAGCCGGATCGAGACCGGTCACCGCAGGATCAGCCTCGACCAGCTCAGCGGCATCGCCCGCGCCCTCAGCACCCCGCTCGACCGGCTTCTGGAGCCCGTCGCCGACGAGGACGTCGTGATCAGGCCGCGGCAGGACGCCGCCCGCGGAATGACGAGCTGGCTGCTCAGCAGCGAGCCCGGCCTGACCGTGGCCAAGATCCGGATCACCAGGCCGGCGGACGAGCTGGGCCCGGACGAGCAGAAGGTCCATCCCGGCACGGACTGGTTCCTCGTCCTGTCCGGGACCGTGGTGCTCCTGCTCGGCGAGCGGACCATCGTGGTCGAGGCCGGCCACGCGGCCCGGTTCTCCACGATGGTCCCGCACGCGTTCGGGTCCAGGGGCGGCCCCGCCGAGGTCATCGGGATCTTCGACCCCGACGGGCAGCGCACCCATCTGCGCGACGAGCGGTGATCTCTACGGGATCTCCGGCTTGCCCGGCGAGGAGATCCAGGTCCGGAAGAAGGCCGTCAGGTCCTGTCCCGGGACCTTCTGCGCGAGGGCGGCGAACCGCTCGGCCGTGACGTCGCCGCAGGAGGAGTGGACGGCGCGCACGTGGTCACCGCCCACCGGGACCGATCTTGACCGGGACGCCGTTCAGCCGGGCCATTCCGGCCAGGGGTTCGAGGTCCTCGGGGGAGGCGAGCAGATTGGTGTTGGCTCCGCCCGCGGCGTTGGCGCGGGGCCATCCGCCGGAGTGGCCCCAGCCGTGCGGGACGGCGACCGTTCCCGGGATCATCTCGTCGGTGACCTTCGCGGGGAGCTCGACCCGGCCGTGCTGGGAGGTGATCACGACCACGGCGCCGTCCTCGATGCCGTGGTCGGCGGCGTCCTTCGGGGAGATCCGGGCGAGATGGGTGCGCTTGCCCCGCATGAGCGCCTGGACGTTGTGCATCCAGGAGTTGTGGGAACGCAGCTCGCGCAGGCCGATGAGGCGCAGCGGATAGCCACCGGGCTCCTCCAGCGTGCTGAGCCGCCCGATCTCCCCCGCGATCTCCGGTGGGGCGAGATGGACCTTCTTGTCCTTGTGCAGCAGGCGTTTGCGGAGGGTCCCGGTGCCCTGGTGCTCGGCCAGGACGATCCCGTGCGGGTGCTTGCGGAGCTTGCGGATGCTGAGCCGGTCGGGCCCGGTCCTGAGCAGCAGGTCGACCAGTACCCGGGGGCCGGGACGGAATCCGAGCCGGTGGGCGAGGCGCTGAGCGCCGAGGGCGCCCGGGTGCAGGCCCATCCGGCGGGCCAGGTCCTCGATGATCCGCCACTCCTGGCGGGCCTCGCCGCGCGGCGGGACGACCGCCTCGGTCCAGCTCGCGTAGGGGGTGAGGTGGAGCTGGCCGAACGGCAGCGGGAAGTCCTCGCGCTCGAGGAAGGTCGTGGCCGGAAGGATGTAGTCGGCGTGCTTCGCGGTGTCGGAGACGTAGATGTCCAGGCAGACGAGCAGGTCGAGCTCCTCGACGGGCAGCCCGCCGGGGACGGAGTTCACCGGGTTCCCGGCCGAGACGAACAGCGCCCTGAGCCTCCCGGGACCCGGGGTCGTGATCTCACGGGCCATGACGCCCGCGGGGAAGGTGCCGAGGACGTCGGGGTAGCCGCCGATCCGGGAGCGGCGCTCCCCGTAGGTGGCGAGCCCGGACACGCGGGCCAGCTCGTCCAGGCGCATCGGGGCACGGCCGAAGAGCACCCCGCCGGGACGGTCGAGGTTGCCGGTGACCAGGTTCAGCGCGTCGATGAGGAAGGCGGTCAGCGTCCCGGACCGGCCAAGGCAGGAGCCGATCCGCCCGTAGACCGCCGCCCGCTCGGCGGTCGCGAGGTCACGGGCCAGCTCCCGGACGGTCTCCGCCGCGATCCCGGTCCGCTCCCGGGTGCTCTCGGGCGTGAACGGGGCCACCAGCCTCCGGAACTCCCCGGTTCCCGCCGCATCGAAGTCCGCCTCCAGCTTCTCCTCGAAGATGACCTGGAGCAGGGAGAGCAGCAGCCAGGCGTCGCCGTCGGGACGGATCGGCAGATGCTCGTGGGCGCGGGCCGTCTCCGTCCGCCGGGGGTCGACCACGACGACGCGCGGGATCTTCGCCAACCGCTCCTTGATCCGTGGTTCGGAGATCAGGCTCCCGTGCGAGACCAGCGGGTTGGCCCCGAGCATCAGCAGCAGCTTCGTGCGCTTCAGGTCGGGGATGGGCACCAGCAGCGGGGAGCCGTACAGCAGGGCGCTGGCCGCGAACCGGTTGTTCACGTCCTGGGAGCCCGCGCTGTAGATGTGCTTCGACCCGACCGCGGCCATGAAGGAGTTCATCCACAGCGGATGGCTGTAGGAGAACGTCGCGGGGTTGCCGAAGTACCATCCGATGCCGTCGCGGGGGACGTCCTTGAGGCGGGCGGCGATGCCGTCGAGCGCCTCGTCCCAGGAGATCCGCTCGAACTCCCCCGACGGCAGGCGCCGCAGCGGGTGCAGGACCCGGTCGGGGTCGTTCTGCACCTCGGTCATGGCGATGCCCTTGGCACAGGCGAACCCCCGCGACAGCGGATGGGCGGGGTCGGGGCGGAGCTGGACGAGCTCGCCGTCGCGGACGGTCGCGACCAGACCGCAGAGAGGCTCGCAGATTCGACAGTAAGTGACCACTTGCTGCTCGCTCATGGGCCGATGGTACATCACTCCCCCCGAGCGGATCTTGCCCGATTTCGGGCAGGATTCTTGGATTCTGCTCCGCCGAACGGGCATACTCGGGCGAGTGCTGCACGAAGACCTTGTCGATCACCTGACGCGGACGTCCCCCTTGAGCCGGGGCGAGGCCGCGCGCGTCGTCGCCGACGTCCTCGCCTACTTCGGCGAGCCCGTCGAGGAGTACGTCCGGCGCAGGCATGCGGAGATGCAGGCGCGCGGGCTGACCAACGACGAGATCTTCAAGCGGGTCGGGGCGGAGCTGGCGGCGCGCAGGGTCGCGCCGCCCGGGCTGTCCGCCCGTCAGCTGCGGCGCATCGTCTATGGATAAGAGGGGTTGAAGGACAACGTGTGTGGAATCGTCGCCTACATCGGGCCGAAGGACGCGACGCCGATCCTGCTTCAGGGTCTGCAGCGGCTGGAGTACCGGGGATACGACTCGGCGGGGGTCGCCGTCGTGGGGCGGTCGGGGCTGAAGGTCCGCAAGACCGAGGGACGGGTGCGGGACTGCGCCGAAGGGCTCCCGGCCCGGTTCAAGGGGTCGCCCGGCATCGGGCACACGCGCTGGGCCACCCATGGCGAGCCGAGTGACGCCAACGCCCACCCGCACGTGGCCGGGACGGTCGCGGTCGTGCACAACGGGATCATCGAGAACGCCGACGAGCTGCGGGCCAAGCTGGTCGCCGACGGCGTCGAGTTCTCCTCCGAGACCGACTCCGAGGTCCTCGCGCACCTGATCGCCCGGTCGTCGGCCGCCGATCTGGCCGAGGCCGTCCGGCAGGCGCTCACGGAGATCGTCGGCACCTACGGGATCGCCGTGATCGACTCCGCGCGTCCGGGCACGTGCGTGGTGGCCCGCAACGGCAGCCCCGTCGTCCTCGGGCTCGGCGACAAGGAGACCTTCGCGGCGTCCGACGTCGCCGCGCTCGCCGGCCACACCCGCCAGGTCGTCCATCTCGACGACGGCGAGCTGGCCGTGCTCAGCGCCGACGGCTACCGGACCTTCAACCTCGAGGGCGCCAGGACCACCCCGAAGGAGCCGTCGGAGCTGGACGCCGACCCGCTGGCCTACGACGCCGGCGAGCACGAGCACTTCATGGCCAAGGAGATCCACGAGCAGCCCGAGGTGGTCGAGCGGGCCCTGCGCGGCCGGCTCGACGTGCGGTTCAGCACCGCGCACCTGGGCGGGCTCAACCTCGATCCGCGCGAGGCCCGCGCGATCCGCCGGGTGAAGATCATCGGCTGTGGTTCGGCCTACTACTCCGGGCAGCTCGGGGCCCAGCTCATCGAGGAGCTGGCACGGATCCCGGCCGACGCCGAGCCGGCCTCGGAGTTCCGCTACCGCAACCCGGTGGTCGAGGCCGACACGCTCTACGTCGCGGTCAGCCAGTCCGGTGAGACCTACGACACGCTCGCGGCCGTCCAGGAGCTGCGGCGCAAGGGCGGGCGGGTCCTCGGCCTGGTCAACGTGGTCGGCAGCGCCATCGCCCGCGAGTGCGACGGCGGCATCTATCTGCACGCCGGGCCGGAGGTCTCGGTGACCTCCACCAAGACCTTCACCGCGACGGGCGTCGCCTTCGCGCTGCTCGCCCTCTACCTGGGGCGCACCCGCGACCTGTCCCCCTCCGACGGGGCGCGGATCGTCCGGGGGCTGAAGGCGATGCCGATGCAGATCGCCGAGATCCTGCGGCAGGAGGACCGGATCGCCGAGCTCGCCCGCGGGCTCGCCGGGCACCAGGGCGCGTTCTTCATCGGCCGGGTCCGCGGCTTCCCGATCGCCCGGGAGGGGGCGCAGAAGCTCAAGGAGGTCTCCTACCTGCACGCCGAGGCCTATCCGGCGAGCGAGCTCAAGCACGGGCCGCTGGCGCTGATCTCCCCCGACCTGCCGACCGTGGCGATCGTCCCGGACGACGAGCTGCGGGACAAGAACCTCACGACGCTCGGCGAGATCAACGCCCGCAAGGGCCGTGTGATCGCGATCGCCCACTCCGAGCTCTCCGCCGACGCGATCCTGGTCCCGAAGAACGAGCGCGAGCTCGACCCGATCCTGATGTCGATCCCGCTCCAGCTCCTGGCCTACCACGCGGCCCTGGCCCTGGGTCACGACATCGACAAGCCCCGCAACCTGGCGAAGAGCGTCACCGTCGAGTAGCGGCACTCCAGCGGCCGTGTGCCTTCGTGATCACAATGGGGTGCGCGAAGCACGCGGTGACGAGGTCCGTGGTGAGGACCCCGTCGGCAGGGCCGCTCGCCAGCACCGCCCCGTCGCGAAGCAGCAGCGCGTGGGTGGTGCTGGCGGGCAGCTCCTCCAGATGGTGGGTGACCAGGACCGAGGTCAGCTCCGGATGGCGGCCGCGCAGGTCGTCGAGGCTCTCGAGGAGCTGCTCGCGGGCGGCGACGTCGAGTCCCGTGGCGGGCTCGTCGAGCAGGAGCAGCGGCGGTTCGGTCATGAGGGCGCGGGCGATGAGGCTGCGGCCCCGCTCGCCCTGGGACAGCAGCGGCCAGCGGGCCTCGGCCCGCGAGGTCAGCCCGAGCAGCTCGATGAGCTCGCCCGCGCGGCGCTCCTGCTCCGGCGAGGGGGTCCAGCGCGGGACGAGCTCGATGGTCCCGGTCGCGCCCGTCAGCACGATCTCCCGGACGGTCCGCGACCCCTGGACGGGATGGCGCGGGTTCACATGGCCGATGCTCCTGCGGAGTTCGAAGACGTCGACCCGGCCGAGCGCATGGCCGAGGATCGTCGCCCGTCCCCGGCTCGGGTGGGTGTAGGCGCCGAGGATGCCCAGCAGCGTGCTCTTCCCCGCGCCGTTCGGCCCGATCAGGGCCCAGTGCTCCCCCGCGCGGGCCGTCAGATCGACGCCGTCCAGCAGGAGGCGCCCGTCGCGGATCAGGTCCACCTTCTCGACCCTGAGGGTTTCGGTCACGCGAAACGACGATACCGGGCCCGGCGGGCGGGCCCGGTGCGCGGGGTCCGAAGGTGGGGAACAGGGTGGGGAACAGGGTCTACCCGCTCTGGCGCCAGGCGAGGGTGAAGGCGACCGCGGCGGCGAGCGGACCGGCCACCCGGAGGTGGTTCCAGGCGGTCCACTGGGACAGATAGGTCTTCCAGTAGGCGGCGGCCGCGGCCGTTCCCGGGTCGAGGCTCATCAGCCTGTCGTTCCGCGGGACGTGGTAGACGCCGGTCAGGAGGATCGCGGTCAGGTAGGCGGCCGCCCCCGCGACCAGGAGCGCCGAGCCCGGCTTCCCGAGGTTCAGCAGCCCGTAGCCGCCGAGGAAGGTGCCGGTCAGGGACGTCCCCATCAGGACGATCATGAACAGCGGGGTCGGCGCCTGCCTGTTGATGGAGTTCATGGCCGCGACGCCCTGCGCCGGTGGCAGGTCGCCGAGCGCCTTCATGACGAAGGAGGAGAAGGCGTAGAAGATCCCGGCGGACAGGCCGCTGGTGACCGCCGTGTAGAGGATCAGGGCGCGGATCATCGGGCGGCGTCCCAGGCCCCGGTCGCCGCGGCGGCGCGGGCGTAGTCGGCGAAGTCGCGGGGGGCGCGGCCCAGGGCCCGCTCCACGCCGTTGGTCAGGTAGGCGTTGCGGCCGTCGAGGACCTCGGTGAACAGATGGGTGAGCAGGGCGACGACCTCGCCGGGGACCTCGTAGGCGGCCATCGTCTCGACGTACTGCTCCGTCGTCACCGGCACGTAGGCGACCGGGCGTCCGGTGGCCTCGGTCAGCACGGCGGCGACATCGTGGAAGGTCAGCAGGCGTGGTCCCGTGACCTCGTAGACCTGGCCGTGGTGGCCGTCGCGGGTGAGGGCGGCGGTCGCGACGTCGGCCAGGTCGTCGAGATCGACGAACGGCTCGGCGACGGTCCCGGCCGGCAGCATGATCTCACCCTGCCGGACGGCCTCGACCAGGAAGTCCTCGCTGAAGTTCTGGTCGAACCACGCGGCCCTGACGATCGTCCACTCCTGCACTCCGGAGTCCTGGACGGCCCGCTCGCCCTCCAGCGCGCCCGCCTCGCCGCGTCCCGACAGCAGGACGATCCGCCGGACCCCCTGCTCGACGGCCAGCGCCGCGAACCTGCCCACGATCTCCGCCGCGCCCGGAACCGCGAGATCCGGCGAGTAGGTGACGTAGGCGATGGACGCCTCGTCCAGGACCGGCTTCCAGGTGCTCTCGTCGGTCCAGTCGAAGACCGGTCGCGAGACCCCTCTGACCGGGACGCCCAGGGCGGTGAGACGCTCGACGACGCGGCGCCCGGTCTTGCCGGTGCCGCCGATGACCAGGATGTTCTCGTTGGTGTTCATTCCTCTATTACAGAGGCCGGATGCGAGAGTCTCCATGGCTCAGAAGCGCGTCGGCATAAGCGATCATCCATCTCCTTGGTGTTCCGCGTATGGAGGGGTTACCTTCGGACCATGGACGCTCTCGCCGGACTCCTCGACGGTCCCCGGGCGCGCGGCGCGTTCCTGCTGCGCTCGGTGCTCAGCCCGCCCTGGTCGATGCGCATCCAGGACCGGGCCCCGCTCACGGTCGTCGCGGTCGTCCAGGGGCACGCCTGGATCGTCCGGGGCGACGCGGACGCCGTCCGGCTGGGCAAGGGCGACGTGGCGATCGTGCGCGGACCCGACCCCTATCTGGTCGCCGACTCCCCCGGCACCGAACCGCAGATCATCATCCATCCCGGCCAGGCCTGCACGACCGTCGACGGGGAGAGCCTCGCCCAGGCCATGGATCTGGGCCTGCGCACCTGGGGCAACGACCCGTTCGGCGAGACCGTCATGCTGACCGGGACCTACGAGACGGCGGGCGAGATCAGCGGCCGGCTCATGGCCGCGCTGCCCGGCCTGATCGTGCTGCCGGCCGACAGCTGGGAGAGCCATCTCATCCCGCTGATCCGCGAGGAGATCGGCAGGGACGAGCCCGGCCAGGAGGCCGTCCTCGACCGGCTGCTCGACCTGCTGCTCATCGCGATCGTCCGGACCTGGTTCGCCCGTCCGGGCACCCCGGCGCCCGGCTGGTACCGGGCCCAGGCCGACGCCGTCGTCGGCCGGGCCCTGCGGATGCTCCAGAACAATCCCGCCCATCCGTGGACCGTCGAGCTCCTGGCCGGGGAGATCGGCATCTCACGGGCGGCCCTGGCCCGCCGCTTCACCGACCTGGTCGGTGAGCCGCCCATGACGTTCCTCACCGGCTGGCGGCTCTCGCTGGCCGCCGACCTGCTGCTCGACGAGCCCGCCGCCACCCTCGAGGCCGTGGCGGCCAGGGTCGGCTACGGCAGCGCCTTCGCCCTCAGCGCCGCCTTCAAGCGCGTCCGGGGCATCAGCCCGCAGGAGCACCGCCGCTCACGGTGAGTCCGCTCGCCGCATCCGCCAGACGGGTACCTAGCGGGCCCTGGCCACGTGTCCGGCGGCGACGTCCGCGGCGGCCCGGGCCGTGGAGGCCGCCTTCTCCGCGGGTCCGAGCGCCGCCCGCAGCCGCTTCAGCCCCGCCGACAGCTCGGCCAGGCGCTGTTCGAGGCCGGTGCGTTCCTCCTCGGCCTCGTCCAGTTCCGTGCGCAGTGCCGCGAGGGCGGACTCGGCCTCCTTCGCGGTCTCGGCGGCGTGGGCGGCCTCGACCTCGAGGCGGCGCAGGAGCAGCCGCGGATCCTCGCCCGGCGGCTTCCGCTCCTTCGCCCGCCGGTTCCGTGCGGGCGCCTTCCCGGCCGTTCGGGCCTTCGCCGGGGCGGGCGGAAGGGCGGAGAAGTCGAAGCCGATGCGGCTCAGCGGGGCGAACAGGCGCGCGGCGGCCAGTTCCCCGGCCGCCGCGGGATCGACGAGCGCCGCCTGGAAGGTGTCCTCGATCTCGCGGCGCACCTGCTCGGGCAAGGGTCGGCCGGCCAGCGCGACGGCGGCTTTGACGGCCGCGTCCACGGCCCTCGTGCGGGCGCGGTCGGCCTCGGCCCGTCCCTCCCCGGTGGACCAGGCCTCGCGCAGATCCTCACCGGTCGTGAGCAGGGTCTCGAGCAGGCCGGGTTCGGCTCGGGCGAACCGGTTGACCGCCCACGCCGAGACCGTCGGACGTCTCAGCGCCCTGATCAGCTTCGCGACGGCCTTGTCGTCCGCCGCACGCGCGAGTTCGGTGCGGCGGGCGACGAAGTCACCGGGCGGGAGGCCGTACAGCTCGTCGGCCGCTCGATCGAGGTCCACACCCGGTGACCTACCCCCGGTCAGTGCGCGTCCACCACCGGGACCTTGACGGCGTCGGCGGGGGCCTCGCCGGCCTGCGGCTTGGTCTTCATGAAGAAGATCGCGACGGCCGAGAACGCGGCGATGCCGAACGCCCACCAGAAGCTCGTGGTGAAGGCGTTGGTCAGCTTCTCCGCGATGTCTCCCGGGGCGCCCTCGGGCACCTGGGCGAGGTTGCCGGTCGCGCCGGGGATCTCGTCCTTGATCGCGTTCTGCAGGATGACGGCCAGGGCGGCGACGCCGATCGAGCTGCCGACCCGCATGACCACGTTGCTGGCGACCGTCGCGGACGGCACCTGCGAACGGTCGAGGGTCCGGTACATCCCGCCCATCATCGACGGCATCATCGTGCCGTGGCCGAGGCCCAGCACGAACAGCATGGCCATCAGGACCCAGATCGGGGTGTCGGGGTTGATCTGGGTGTAGCCGAGGATGCCGAGCAGCATGACCGGCAGGCCGGTGTAGGCGAGGCGGCGCGGCCCGATCCGGTCCGACAGCTTGCCGGCGATCGGCATCGTGAGCATCGCGCCCAGGCCCATCGGGGCGGTGGTCAGGCCCGACCGCAGCGGGGTGAACCCGTGGACGACCTGGAAGTACAGCGGCAGCAGCACCATCATGCCGAACAGGGCGCCGACATAGGTGAAGAAGCCCGCGTTGGCGGCGCTGAAGGTCCGGTCGGCGAACAGCCGCAGGTCGACCAGGGCCCGGTCCTTCAACCGCAGGGCGTGCACCGCGAACAGCGCCAGCAGCACCAGGCCCGCTCCCGACCAGCCCAGGACCGCCGCGCTGCCGAGGCTCTTGCCCTCGCCCGCCTCGGCGATGCCGTAGACCAGGGCACCGAGTCCGGGCGAGACCAGCAGCAGGCCGAGCACGTCCAGCGGAGCGTCGGCCTTGCCCCGCACCGTGTCCCGCGGCAGCATGCGGAACGCCGCGAACAGGGCGATCGCGCAGAGCGGCAGGTTGATGAAGAACATCCACCGCCAGTTCAGGTTGTCGATCAGAAGGCCGCCCAGCGCCGGGCCGAGGACCGGGGCGAGCATCGCGGGCACCGCGATGACGGCCATGACGCGGCCCATGCGCTGCGGGCCCGCCTTCTGCGCCAGCATCGTCTGGCCGATCGGCATGATCATTCCAGCGCCGAAGCCCTGGAGGACGCGGAAGACGATCAGGCTCGTCACGTTCCAGGCGGCTCCGCACAGCAGCGACCCGATGATGAACAACACCAGCGAGAGCATCCACATGCGCTTGGCGCCGAACCGGGCGACCGCCCAGCCGGTGATCGGGATGCTCATCGACAGGGCCAGCGTGTAGGCGGTCAGCACCCACTGGATGGTCGACAGCGACGAGTGGAACTCCGTGCCGAGCGTCTTCACCGCCACGTTGACGATCGTCGTGTCGAGGATCGTCATGACGGCCCCGAGGAGCACGACGAGGGCGAGACGCTTCAGTTCCGGATCGAATTCGGATTCTTGTTGCTTGGCGGGGGGGTTGGTCATGAGCGGCGCGCTCTCTTCCGTACGGTGTATCGGTATACGTACACCGTAGCGCCCTCCGCTACACCGTACGAGTTAGAATCCCGGTATGACGGGTCCATCGACGCCAGACAGCCCGGTGTGGACGCGGAATCCGCCGTCCCGGCGCCCCGCCCTCACCCGTGAGGCGATCGTGGCGGCCGCGATCGAGATCGGTGACACCGAAGGCCTCGCCGCGATCTCGATCCGCCGGATCGCCGCCCACCTCGGCGCCCGGGCCATGAGCCTCTACACGCACATCGACCGCAAGGAAGACCTGCTGGACCTCATGGCCGACGAGGTCATCAGCGAGATCCTCGTGGCCGACGCCGAGCTTCCCGCCGACTGGCGCGAGGCGATCACGCGGATCACCCGGCTGGAGCGGCAGGTCCTGCTCCGGCATCCCTGGCTGACCGAGATGATCGGCTTCCAGCGCTTCAGCCCGGGACCGAACCGGCTCCACCACCTGGAGCAGTGCCTGAAGGCCCTCGACGGGCTCGGCCTGGACGGCCCGTCGGCGATCCGGGTCGTCGGCGCCGTGACCCACTACATGTTGGGCTGCGTCATCCGGGAGGCCTCGGACGCCGACCTGCACCGCGACCGCTGCGGCGGCCACGACGAGAAGCTGCCCTACCTGCTGGCCCTGACCGAAGGCCCGGAGTTCCCCCGCCTCGGTCCGCTCCTCCGCGCCGGCTCCTTCGTCAAGCCGAGCCCCGAGCAGCGGTTCGAGCAGGGGCTCGAATGGCTGCTCGACGGGATCGAGGCGAGCGTCGGAAAGCCGGGCGGCCTCGGCGGCCCGGCTCACCGCGGGCGTACGACCCTCGACTCGTCCCAGACGGGCACCGGTGACTCGTAGACCCGGCCGTCCGAACCGAAGATCATGAAACGGTCGAGGGAGCGGGCGAACCAGCGGTCGTGGGTGACCGCGAGAACGGTGCCCTCGAAGGACTCCAGGCCCTCCTGGAGCGCCTCGGCGCTGGCCAGGTCGAGGTTGTCGGTCGGCTCGTCGAGCAGGAGCAGGGTCGCTCCGCCCAGTTCGAGCAGCAGGATCTGCAGCCGGGCCTGCTGCCCGCCGGAGAGGGTGTCGAACGGCTGCTCCGCGCACTTCTGCAGCTCGTAGCGGGCGAGTGCGGACATCGCGTCGTTCTTGAAGAACGCGTGCTCGGTCATGACGATCTCGCACGGGGTGCGTCCGGCGAGGTCGGGCCTGGCGTGCGTCTGGGCGAACCGGCCCGGCACGACCCGCGCGCCCAGCCTGCCGACGCCCGTGTGCGCGACGGGCTCGGCCGGGGCCGCCCCTCTCGGCAGCTCCTCTCCCGCGGCGGCGAGCAGCCGCAGGTAGTGGGACTTGCCGGAGCCGTTGGAGCCGAGGACGCCGACCCGTTCGCCGTACCAGATCTCGGCGTCGAAGGGCTTCATCAGCCCGGTCAGCTCGAGTCCCTCGCAGATGACGGAGCGCTTGCCGGTGCGGCCGCCGCGGAGTCTCATCTTCAGGCTCTGCTCCGGCGGGGCAGCCTCGGGCGGGCCCTCCTCGAGGAACTTCCGCAGCCGGGTCTGGGCCGCCTGGTAGCGGGAGGCGAGACCGTCGTTGAACTTGGCCTTCTGGCCGAGGGTCAGCACCAGCTCCTTGAGCTTGGCGTGCTCCTCGTCCCAGCGGCGGCGCAGCTCGTCCAGGCGGGAGTTGCGGTCGCGGCGCGCCTCGGCGTACCCGGCGAAGCCGCCGCCGTGCACCCAGATCCGGCCGCTCTCGACGGTCACGATGCGCTCGGCGGCGCGGGCCAGGAGCTCGCGGTCGTGCGAGACCAGCAGGACGGTCTTCGGCGTGGCCTTCAGCTGTTCCTCGAGCCAGAGCTTGCCGGGGACGTCGAGGTAGTTGTCCGGCTCGTCCAGGAGCAGGACCTCCTCGGGCCCGCGCAGCAGGGCCTCCAGGACCAGGCGCTTCTGCTCGCCGCCCGACAGCGTCTTGACGTCGCGGTAGCGGCAGGCCTGGAACTCCACGCCGAGCGCCGCCATGCAGCAGGCGTCCCAGACGACCTCGGCGTCGTAGCCGCCGGCGTCGCCCCACTCGGCGAGCGCGTTGGCGTAGCGCATCTGGCTGGGCTCGTCGTCGCGTTCCATCATGGCCAGCTCGGCGGCCTCGACCGCCTCCCCCGCCTTGCGGAGCCGCTCCGGGGCGGTGCTGAGCAGGAGGGTCTGGACCTCCATCTCCTCGCGGATGTTGCCGACGAACTGGCGCATCACGCCGAGACCGCCGCTGCGGGAGATGGTCCCGTCCTGAGCGGCGAGGTCGCCGGCGACGAGCCGCATCAGCGTCGTCTTGCCCGCTCCGTTCGGGCCGACCAGCGCCGCGGTGACGCCGTCCCCGACCCGGAACGACACGTCGTTCAGCAGCACCCGTCCGTCGGGGAGGACATGACTCACATGCCCCACCTCTACGTGCCCCATATCCGCCCCTCATTCATCTTCCGCACCGAACACGGGCCCCGCCCTGGGGCCGGGCCCGCTCACACTCCGGCCAAGGAGACCACGAGCGCCCCCGCGATCGCGACCGCATAAACGGCGACCCCCGCCCTGACCCAGGCGGTACGACGCTCCTCCGGCAGGTCGAGCCGGGAGAGGACCCAGGCGAGAGCGGGCAGGACGAGCACGCCGTGCAGGCTGACGCCGTGGACCGCCTTGAGGAAGCCCACATCATGGTATGCCCGCTGCTGCTCTCCTCCCCTGGCCTCCGGGACGCCCCTGGCGATCATCGCCGCCCCCGAGAGGAGCCCGATCATCAACGAGGCGAACCCGTACCGCAGGGCCAGCCGCATCGAGGGCGCCGCCGCCGGGCTCCCCCGGAAGGCCGCGACGGCCATCCACCCCAGCAGGACGATCAGCAGCCCGCCCCCCGCCGCCAGCACCATCGAGACGGTCGTGTTGGCCCCGCCCTCCATGTTCACGTGCGAGGGAACGCCCCGCCACGCCTGGAGGGTGATCCCGCCGACCTCGACCACGCTGTCGGCGGCGAACAGCCCCAGCAGCCAGGCCCTGGCCGTGCTCCCGAGCGGCAGCAGGGACGCCAGCCAGACGACCGTGAGGAGGGTCAGCCCGAACGACAGCCCGAAGGTGGCGGGCTTGCGCCAGGACACGGGCCCCTCCCAAGGCCCGCCGTCGACCAGGAAGACCCCCAGGTGGAAGATCCCCGCGGCCATCAGGACGACGCCCACGGCAGCGCAGATCCGTGCGGTCCTGCCGCCGGTCGTCACGACGTCCATCTCCGTCCTCCCAGTATGAGTGAGCACCCACTCATCATGAGTGAGCGGCCACTCAGATGTCAATTGCGACATCCGAAATCCGATACCTTGTCCGCTCATGCACCGCTTTCGGGCCCAGGTCACCGCGCTGGCGACCGCCCTCGCCCTGACGGGACCCGTCATCTCCGCTCCCACCCATGCCGCCGCTCCCGCCGACATCGTCGCGCGGCTCAAGGCGATCCCGGGGATGAAGGTCGTGGACGACCACGGGGACGGGTCGGGCTACCGCTCGATCTCGCTGACCTACCGCCAGCCGGCCGACCACCGCCATCCCGGGCGGGGCTGGTTCAGGCAGCGGATCATGCTGGAGCACCGGTCGGCCGAGCGTCCGATGGTCCTGCACACCAGCGGTTACACCGCCGCCGACTCCCCCGGGCTCAGCGAGGTGACCGAACTCCTCGACGCCAACCAGGTCACCGTCGAGCACCGGTTCTTCGGCTCCTCCCGGCCCAGGCCCGCCGACTGGTCCAAGGACACGGTCTGGCAGTCGGCCGCCGACGACCACCGCCTGATCGTCGCGCTGAAGGCCGTCTACGGGGCCAAATGGATCTCCACCGGTGCGAGCAAGGGCGGGATGACCGCGGTCTACCACCGGCGCTTCCACCCCGGCGACGTGGACGGCACCGTCGCCTACGTCGCGCCCAACGACGTGGACAACGCGAAGGACGGCGCCTACGACCGCTTCCTCCAGAGCCGGAACCACGCCTGCCGCGACCGCCTGCGCGGCCTCCAGGGGGCCTTCCTCCGGCATCGCCCGGCGATGGTCAAGAAGATCAGGGCGGCCGGCGGCACGTTCGGGATCGTCCGGTCGGCCGACGTGGCGTTCGAGCACGCCGTCATGGACTTCGAGTGGATGTTCTGGCAGTACGACCTCCTGGGCTCGTGCAAGCGGCTGCCGGATCCGCGGAAGGCGAGCGTCCGGACGCTGTACGCGACCCTTGACCGGGTCGTCGGGGCGACCTCCTACGACGACGCCTCGCTCAGGCCGTCCCTGCCGTACTACTACGAGGCCGGGATCCAGCTCGGCTGGCCCAGCATGAGGTTCAGGCACCTCAAGGGCCTGCTCCGCCACGCGAAGTCCTACTACCTGCCGAGGACCTACGTCAGCAGGAAGATCAAGATGCGGTTCCGGAAGGACGCGATGCGCGACATCGACTCCTGGGTGCGCGGCCACGGCACCCGGCTGATGTTCGTCTACGGCCAGAACGACCCGTGGAGCGCGGAGCCGTTCCGCCTCGGCGCCGGCAGCCGCGACTCCGCCGTCTACGTCGCGCCGGGGATGAACCACGGCGCGAGCATCGGGGACCTCAGGCCGAAGCAGCGGGCCAGGGCGACCGCCGATCTGCTCCGCTGGGCGGGCGTCACCGCCCCTCCGCAGCGCCTCCCGGGCGAGACGGCGGCGGATCCGCTGGCGGACACGCATCCGCGCCTCTGAATGGCCGGTCGATTTCACGGGATCGGCATGTGCTCTTTGTAAGACGGCGATCACGTGCCGATAACGAAATAACTTGAGCCTTTTTGTCCAACACATGCCGCTTTAGCGTCGCGAAGGAGCTGCGATCACGGAGTTGTGATCGGAAGGGATGATCCATGCGACGCTTTCGAGCCCTGACCACGGCCTTCGTGCTGGCAGGGGCCCTGGTCCAGGCCCTCCCCGCGCAGGCCGCCGCGCCACCGGACATCGCCGAACGCCTCAAGGCGATTCCGGGAATGACGGTCGAGGAGAAGCCGTCGACCCTGGCGGGTTACCGCTGGTTCTGGCTGAACTACCGGCAGCCGGTCGACCACCGGCACCCCGAACGCGCCTGGTTCGAGCAGCGGATCATGCTGGAGCACAAGGCCGAGGATCTGCCGATGATCCTCTACACCTCCGGTTACAACACGCCCGAGTACATGTTCAGATCCGAGCCGATGACCCTGACGGGCGGCAACCAGATCTCGGTCGAGTACCGCTACTTCACCCCCTCCAGGCCCGAGCCGGCGGACTGGAAGAAGGACACGATCTGGCAGGCCGCCACCGACGAGCACCGCCTCATCAAGGCGCTGAAGACCGTCTACGGGGCCAAATGGATCTCCACCGGCGGCAGCAAGGGCGGCATGACCGCGACCTACCACCGCCGCTTCTACCCCGGCGACGTCGACGGCTCGGTCGTCTACGTGGCGCCCAACGACGTGGTCAACAAGGAGGACTCCGCCTACGACCGCTTCCTCCAGCGGGTCGGCACCGACACCTCCTGCCGCGACCACCTGCGCGGGCTTCAGAAAGCCTTCCTCGAGAACCGCGCCCCGCTCGAGGCGAAGATCAAGGCCGCGGCCGACGCGGACGGCCAGACCTTCGCCCAGATGAGGACCGTGGACATCGCGTTCGAGAATTCGGTCATGGACTTCGAGTGGGCCTACTGGCAGTACAACCTCGAGGCCGACTGCGCCTCACTGCCCGACCCCGCGACGGCCACCGTCGACGAGCTCTACGACACGATCGACGCGATCGTCGGCGCCCTCGGCTACACCGACCAGTCGCTCGCGCCGTACGTGCCGTACTACTACCAGGCGGGCACCCAGCTCGGCTGGCCCGCGCCGAAGTTCAGGCATCTCAAGGGCCTGCTCCGGCACGAGGAGACCTACGTGCCGCGGACCTACGTCCCGGCGGAGATCCCGATGCGGTTCGAGCCTCTGGCCATGCTCGACATCGACACCTGGGTCAAGCGTCACGGCAGCAGGCTGATGTTCCTCTACGGCGGCAACGACCCGTGGGGCGCCGAGCCGTTCCGGCTCGGCGCCGGCAGCCGCGACTCCTCGGTCTACACCGTCGCCGGGATGTACCACAGCGGCCGGCTCATCTCCCTGCTGCCCGACGCGCAGCGCGGAAAGGCCACCGCCGACCTCTACCGCTGGGCGGGAGTGACCGCTCCCCCGGCCCAGCTCAAGGCCTCGCTCACCGACATCGACCCGCTGACGCAGGAGCGCCCGCGCCTCTAGGAAAGGAGTGCTCTCCATGAAGAAGATCCTGGGACTGGCCGCGGGCCTGCTCCTCACGGCCGGGGCGCTGTCCGCCCTGCCCGCTCAGGCCGCTCCCCCGGCGTCCGTCGACTGGGGCGCCTGTGAGAACCGGACCCTCCAGGCCTATGGCGCGCAGTGCGGGTTCCTTTCCGTGCCGCTCGACTACTCCAGGCCGCGGGGCGAGAAGATTCAGCTCGCGGTGTCGATCGTCCGGCACAAGTCGGCGACCTCGCAGGGCGTCATGCTCACCAACCCGGGCGGCCCCGGCGGTTCCGGACTGATCTACTCGGTTCTCGGCCAGGCGCTCCTGCCGGGCGCGGCCAGCGACTCCTACGACTGGATCGGGTTCGACCCGCGCGGCGTCGGCTCCAGCAAGCCGTCGCTGAGCTGCGTCCCCGGCTACGCGGGCTGGGACCGGCCGAACTACGTTCCGACGACCCGGAAGCTCGAGGAGACCTGGCTCCAGCGCTCGAAGGCCTACGCCGACGCGTGCGAGGACAAGAACAGCCGCGCCCTGCTCGGCAACATGAAGACGACCGACACGGTCCGCGACATGGACGCCATCCGGGCGGCGCTCGGCGAGAAGCAGATCAACTTCTACGGCTTCTCCTACGGCACCTACCTCGGCCAGGTCTACGCGACGCTCTTCCCCGACCGGGTGCGGCGCTTCGTCCTGGACAGCAACGTCGACCCGTCCAAGGTCTGGTACCAGGCCAACCTCGACCAGGACGTCGCCTTCGACCGGAACATCAAGATCTGGTTCAGGTGGGTCGCCGACAACGACGCGACCTTCCACCTCGGCACGGACGCCAAGAAGGTCGAGAGGCTCTGGTACGCCCAGCTGCCCAAGCTGGACGCCAAGCCCGCCGGAGGCAAGATCGGCCCCGACGAGTGGACCGACATCTTCCTCGACGCCGGCTACTACGTCTACAACTGGTCGCTCGAGGGCAAGGCCTTCTCCGACTGGGTCCTCAACGGTGACGAGGCGGCGGCGGACCAGCTCATCGACCTGTACGGGTTCGACCCGGCCACGGCCGACGACAACGGATTCGCCGTCTACAACGCCGTCCAGTGCACCGACGTCCAGTGGCCGCGGAGCTGGTCCAAGTGGCGCCGCGACAACTGGGCGACCTACGCCAAGGCACCGTTCGAGACCTGGGCGAACGCCTGGTTCAACGCCCCCTGCCTCTTCTGGCCCGCGAAGGCCGGCAAGCCGGTGGACGTCAAGGGCAAGAAGGCGCCCCCGGTCCTGCTCATCGGCGAGACCGACGACGCCGCGACCCCGTTCGCGGGCGGCCTCGCGGTCCGCAGGCTGTTCCCGAGGTCGGTGCTCGTGGAGGGCGTCGGCGGCACGACCCACGCCGGATCCCTGTCGGGCGTGGCCTGCGTCGACGACACCGTCGCCTCTTACCTCCTCGACGGCACCCTCCCCGCCCGCAAGCCCGGCAACCGGTCGGACCTGCGGTGCGACCCGGTCCCCCGGCCCCCGGCCGGAGACGCCTACCCGGCGGCCGAGACCCGGAAGACCGCTCCGGCCCTCCCACGCCCGGGAGGCCGCGGATAACCCGATCACGGCTCCGGCCCCCGGAGTTCCCACCCGATGAGGGCCGGTCCCGTCCACGCGGCGGGACCGGCCCTTTTCCGTGGGGCCCGCGAGAGAATTTCCCTAAACCTCGCCATGGTCCTCACCCTCCGGTTACACTCGCTTCAATTAGGGGTCCGGAGGCGTGGCCCACTCCAGTCACCGACTGTCGAGTCCATCGAAGGCCTCCCCGGTGCCGCGAGAGAACCACCCCGATCCCCCGCTCCTCCTCGGCCACCCCCCCGGCCGAGGATCCCGCCCATCCGCGCTCCCAGCGCAGCGGGTGGGCCCGCGGGGACGGGTGCCGTGCCCATTCCCCCCGGGCAAGGGCACCCGTCCCCGTCTCGCACCTTCGGCACTCTCCCCGGGAGAACGCCGAAGGCCCGCCGCGAAGGAAGCGGAACTTCCTTCGCGGCGGGCCTGCGAACCGGTGGACGATACTGGGATTGAACCAGTGACCTCTTCCGTGTCAGGGAAGCGCTCTCCCGCTGAGCTAATCGTCCGAGATGGTGATGCGTGTGTAGCTTAGTGGATGTTGCTGGCTGCAACGACCGAGGTGGAGACGGGATTTGAACCCGTGTGGACGGCTTTGCAGGCCGCTGCCTCGCCTCTCGGCCACTCCACCGCGAGGTCTGGCTGACCCCTCGGAGCGGAAGACGGGATTCGAACCCGCGACCCTCACCTTGGCAAGGTGATGCTCTACCACTGAGCCACTTCCGCGTGCCGTCCGGCGGGGCGTTTCCGCTCCGTTGGCGACGAGGAAAACCATAGCCAACTCTGCGCGCTTCGCCAAACTGAATACCGGGGGCGGGGCAGGGCGCCGGGTCCGGGAGACTGGGGGCATGGACGCGTTCGCCCATGTGGACGGGCTTCTGGCCACGGGCCTCGCCGAGATCAGCTGCGATCTCGGCGTTCTGGGCTCGCGTGGCTGGTGGGCGGTGGTCGTCACCTATGAGGGAAAGGTGACGTGTGCCCGGTTCACCGACGTACGGCGGGCTCCGCATCCGGGGGGCCGGTGGCGGGGACCGGGGGCGTGGTCGAGTTCGCTCGACGAGGCCGGCTACGTCGCGGGGGTCGCGAGGATCCGGGAGGCGATCGCGGACGGGATCGTCTACCAGGCGAACCTCTGCCGGATCCTGGAGGCTCCGGTCGACGACGGGATCGCGGGGCTGGGAGCACGGCTGGCGGTGGGCAATCCGGCACCGCACGCGATGACGATCAGCGTCCCCGGGCTGGAGGTGGCGTGCGCCAGCCCCGAGCTGTACCTGGCGCGCGACGGGAGGCTGCTGACGTCGCGGCCGATCAAGGGCACCGGGCGGACGGCCGCCGATCTGCTGCCGAAGGACCATGCGGAGAACGTCATGATCGTCGATCTGGTCAGGAACGATCTGGGCCGGGTCGCGGAGGTGGGCAGCGTGGCGGTGCCGGAGCTGTGCGTCGTCGAGGAGCATCCGGGGCTGGTCCATCTGGTCTCGACCGTCCAGGCGTCGACCTCCCGGTCCTGGCCGGAGATCATCGAGGCGACCTTCCCGCCGGGTTCGGTGACGGGCGCGCCGAAGTCCAGCGCGCTGAGGATCATCGAGGAGCTGGAGCCGGCCCCGCGCGGTCCCTACTGCGGGGCGATCGGCTGGGTGGACGCCGACCGGGGCACCGCGGCGCTGGCGGTCGGCATCCGGACGTTCTGGATCGAGGACGGCCTGCTGCGCTTCGGGACGGGGGCCGGGATCACGTGGGGATCCGAGCCCACGAGAGAATGGTTCGAGACTGAGCTCAAAGCCAAGAATCTTCTGGAGGTGGCCGGTGCGGGTCTGGGTCAACGGTGAGCTGGGACGCGACCAAGTCAGCGTGATCGACCACGGGATCACCGTGGGCGACGGCGTCTTCGAGACGATCAAGATCGTCCGCGGGGCGCCGTTCGCGCTGACCCGTCATCTGGACCGGCTGGCGTTCTCCGCCCGCGGCCTCGGCCTGCCCGAGCCCGACGACGCCGCCGTGCGGCGCGGGGTGGCCGAGATCCTCGACGGGGCGGCCTGGGAACTCGGCCGGCTGCGGATCACCTACACCGGCGGCCCCGGCCCGCTCGGCTCCGACCGGGGACCTGACGGCCCCACCACGATCCTGCTCGCGGGCGAGCAGAAGCCGTTCCCCGACACCGGGGCGATCGCGGTGGTCCCGTGGCCGCGCAACGAGCGCGGGCCGCTCAGCGGGCTCAAGACGATCTCCTACGCCGACAACGTGATCGCCCTGGCCAGGGCCAAGGCCCAGGGGGCGGGAGAGGCGATCTTCGGCAATCTCGCGGGGAACCTCTGTGAGGGCACGGGCTCGAACATCTTCCTGGTCAAGGACGGCCGCGTGATCACCCCGCCGCTGTCGAGCGGCTGCCTGGCCGGGGTGACCCGCGCCCTGGTGACCGAGTGGATGGACGTCGACGAGAGCGACGTCCCGCTCCAGGCCCTCTACGAGGCCGACGAGGTGTTCCTCACCTCGACCACCCGCGACGTCCAGCCGGTCTCCCTGGTCGACGGCCGCGAGATCGCGGTCGGCCCGGTGACCCGCAAGGCGCGGGAGATCTTCCTGTCCCGGGCGGCGGAGCACGTAGATCCCTGACTTGTTACCCGGGAGGCCTTATACCGTCGGCCTTCCGCGTTCAGACTGGACCCGTGTACGACTTCGATCTCCTTGTGCTCGGATCAGGTCCGGGCGGCCAGAAAGCCGCCATCGCCGCCGCGAAACTCGGCAAGAGAGCGGCCATCGTCGAGAAGCACCAGATGCTCGGCGGTGTCTGCATCAACACTGGAACGATCCCGTCCAAGACCCTGCGCGAGGCCGTGCTCTACCTCACCGGCCTCAACCAGCGGGAGCTCTACGGCCAGTCCTACCGGGTCAAGGACGAGATCACCGTCGCCGACCTCGGCATCCGCACCCAGCACGTCATCGGCCGCGAGATCCAGGTCATCCGCAGCCAGCTCGCCCGCAACCGGGTGACGATGCTGGAGGGGACGGGCCGCTTCCTCGACCCGCACACCATCGGCGTGACCGGCGACCAGGAGCACAAGGTCACGGCCGACAAGATCGTGATCGCGACCGGGACTACCCCGGCGCGGCCCTCGACCGTCGAGTTCGACGACCGTACGGTGATGGACTCCGACGCCATCCTGCACCTCGACCGGGTGCCCGACACCATGGTCGTCGTCGGGGCCGGGGTGATCGGCATCGAGTACGCGTCCATGTTCGCGGCGCTCGGCACCAAGGTCACGGTGGTGGAGCGGCGCGAGCGGATGCTCGAGTTCTGCGATCTGGAGATCGTCGAGGCGCTCAAGTACCACCTGCGCGACCTGGCGGTCACCTTCCGGTTCGGCGAGAGCGTCCAGGCGGTCGAAAGGCGTCCCCGCGGGGCCCTGACGGTCCTGGAGAGCGGCAAGAAGATCCCGGCGGACTGCGTCATGTACTCCGCGGGGCGCCAGGGCCGCACCGCCGAGCTCCGCCTCGAGGCGGCCGGGCTCGTGGCGGACGACCGGGGGCGGATCGCGGTCGACCGCGACTACGTGACGAGCGTCCCGCACATCTACGCCGTCGGCGATGTGATCGGCTTCCCCGCCCTCGCCGCCACCTCGATGGAGCAGGGCCGGCTCGCCGCCCAGCACGCGTGCGGCGAACCCGTCGCGGACATGCACGAACTCCAGCCGATCGGCATCTACACGATCCCGGAGATCAGCTTCGTGGGCCGTTCGGAGGACGAGCTGACACGCGAGCGGATCCCGTTCGAGGTCGGCATCTCCCGCTACCGCGAGCTGGCCCGCGGCCAGATCATCGGCGACTCCTACGGGATGCTCAAGCTGCTGGTCTCCCCCGACGACCGCAAGCTGCTGGGCGTCCACGTGTTCGGGACCGGCGCGACCGAGCTCGTCCACATCGGCCAGACCGTCATGGGCCTGGGCGGGACGGTCGACTACCTGGTCAACGCCGTCTTCAACTACCCGACGCTGGCCGAGTCCTACAAGGTCGCCGCCCTCGACGCCATGAACAAGATGCGGGCCATCGCCCGTCTGTCCGCCGAGATCGAGGGCTGACGGCCGCCGGACGGACCGCGCGCGGGCGGGCCGTCAGGACGACCAGAGCAGGTGTTCGAGTTCGGCGTCGAGATCCACGAACTCGGTCTCGCGGCCGGCCGCGACGATGTCGTAGGTCTTGTGCAGGAAGTCGGCCATCGGCGTCAGCGGGACGTCGAACAGGGCGTTCCCGAACGGCGACGACAGCGCCAGGTTCAGCGTGCGGTCGTTGTCGGGGCCCGCGGGCCAGACCTGGACGTCGCCGTCCCCTGCCCGGCGTTCGATGCCCACGGTCAGGAGCTCCCGGGCGAATATCCATTCGACCGGCTCGTCGTTGCCCACATGGAAGGCCATGCGGATCGCGTACGGATCGTCGGCTGCGTACTCGAGCGTCGCCAGCAGTGGCACGGTCGTACGGTCGGGCACGACGAGCCGAAGGCCAAGCTCCGCGGAGACGGTGGTGCTGCTGTTCATCGCCATTCCTTCAGACGTCGGGCCCGGTGTCACGAGCGCTCCGATGAGGACTACGTCCCTCCAACGGATGTCCCCCTGATCTATGACGCGTAACGGCGGGACTTCGTCAGAACATTCCCAGGAGGATCCCTGCGAGCGGTTCGCCAAGTCATCCTTGACCTGGGCAAATGCGGACGCAGAGGGGAGGGTAGAGCTGTCCTGGAAGGTAGGTTTGAGTGGCGGGCCCACGTTCCGTGATCGCTCCGCGGTCCGTCCGATCCCGTAGAGTAAAACCGTGGCGATAAACCAGGAAAAGGACTCCGAGGGTCCCGGCCGATACACCCGCTTCCGAGAGTCGGTCAGGAGCAACACGTTCCTCGACACCACCTGGAGGGTGGGCGTCTTCACCGTCGGCGCGACGGTCCTGGCCGCCGGCCTGGCCATGATGGTCCTCCCCGGCCCCGGCTTCCTCGGCATCATCGTGGGCCTCGGCATCCTGGCCACGGAGTTCGTCTGGGCCCAGACGGCCCTGAGCAAGGCCAAGAACGCGGCGGAACGTGCCAAGGAGCGCGCCCTCGACCCGGCCACCCGACGCCGCAACATGATCCTCGCGGTCATCGGCGGCCTCCTCGTCGCCGCCGCCCTGATCGCCTATCTCCTCATCGTCGGCACCGATCTCCCCTGGAACGCCGACTGGAGCAAGATCAACACCCGCTGACGCGTTTCCGATGTGCGAACCACCCCCCGAACGCGCTAACCTATGCGAGTCGCGAACGCGGGAAACCGCAGCCGCAACGGGCGATTAGCTCAGTGGGAGAGCGCTTCGTTCACACCGAAGAGGTCACTGGTTCGAACCCAGTATCGCCCACCAGCGTTTTACCTGGTCAGAAGCCGGTTCCGGAACACGGAGCCGGCTTTTCTGTCGTCCGGGTGGAGCGGTAGTGGGCGATTTTGCCCTGGATGTGGGACTGCTGGGTTCGGAGGCGGTCCATCTGGGCCTCGACCTGGGCTTCGTGGGATTCCAGGAGGGCTATGCGGGCGGGGACGGAGTCGGGGTCGCGGCAGAGTTCGGCGAAGTGCTGGAGTTCGGCGATGGGCATGCCGGTCTCGCGCAGGCAGCGGAGCATGTTGAGCCAGCTGAGGTCGTCGTCGGTGAAGCGGCGGCGGCCGCCGGGGGTGCGGGAGAGCTCGCCGAGCAGGCCCAGCTTGTCGTAGTAGCGGAGGGTGTCGAGGGTGAAGCCTGAACGCTCGGCGGTCTCGCCCGGGGAGTAGTACTGCATGCAGAGAAGATAACCGCCGATCCGCCGCCCGGAGGAGGCCCGGCCCCGGCCCCGGGCCCGGCCCCGGGGCCGGGCCCGGGGCCGGGAGCGCGCTACCAGCGGGGGTGGACCTGGGCGCGGAAGGAGCGGTCGTAGAGCTCGGTGATCGCGGTGAGGGTCTCGGCGGGCAGCGCGGGGAGGGCGGCGGCCTCGGCGTTGGCCCGGGCCTGTGCGGGATTGCGGGCGCCGGGGATGACCGTGGTGACGCCGGGCTGCTGGATGATCCAGCGGAGGGCGGTCTGGGCCGGGGTGGCACCCTCGGGGGCCAGGGCGGAGAACTCGCCGGCGGCCTCGACGCCGGTCGCGAAGTCCACGCCGGAGAAGGTCTCACCCTGGTCGAACGCCTCACCGTGCCGGTTGTAGGTGCGGTGGTCGTCGGCGGCGAAGACCGTCTCCCTGGTGTAGCGGCCGGACAGGAGACCCGAGGCCAGCGGGACCCGGGCGATGATCCCCACACCCTGCGCCGCGGCCCTGGGCAGGACCTCCTCCAGAGGCTTGAGCCGGAACGCGTTGAAGATGATCTGGATGCTGGCGGTGCCGGGACGGGTGAGCGCCGTCAGGGCCTCCGCGCAGGTCTCGACGCTGACGCCGTAGGCCGCGATGCGCTGCTCCTCGACCAGGGTGTCCAGGGCGTCGAAGACCTCGCCGGAGGAGTAGACGGGCGTCGGGGGGCAGTGGAGCTGGACGAGGTCGAGGGTGTCGACGCCCAGGTTCTTCCGTGAACGGTCGGTCCACGCGCGGAAGTTCTCCAGGACGTAGTTCTCCGGGATCTGCTCCATCCTGCGGCCCATCTTCGTCGCGACGAAGATCCCCGCGTCGGGGCGGTCGCGCAGATAGCGGCCGATCAGCGTCTCGCTGCGGCCGTCGCCGTAGACGTCGGCGGTGTCGAAGAAGGTGACGCCCGACTCGACCGCCGCGTCCAGGACGGCCAGGGCGTCCTTCTCCTCGACGTCGCCCCAGTCGGCGCCGAGCTGCCACGTGCCGAGTCCCACGACGGACACTTCGCGGCCGCACATCTTCCGCTTTTCCATATCAACCATCCCGGTAATTCATAGTTATTAACAATTGTCCCGGTGCATTTAGACTGCTGATTCCACCGTGCCCCCGGAAGGTCCGCCTCATGCCCGAAGACCGCCGACGCCGGCCACGTGCCGTCTACGACGTCGGCGACGAGCCCGACCCGCGCTTCTCCCTCGCGAACGAACGCACCTTCCTCGCCTGGATCCGCACGTCACTGGCGCTGCTCGCGACCGGGGTCGCACTGGAGGCGATCAGCAAGAGCCATGATCTCGCGGTCCGGTTCACCTCCGCGCTCCTGGTGTCCCTGGCGATCGCGGGTCCCGTCTTCGGATTCGTGCGGTGGATGCAGAGCGAACGGGCCCTGCGGCAGGACAGGGCGCTGCCCGGCGGGGCGTTCCTGCCCGCCGTGACGCTGACCGTCGCGGTCGCGGCGGCCATCACCCTGGCGCTGATCACCGGGTGAGGGATCTGGAGGGAGATCCCGGAGCCCAGTTGGAACGTACCAGCATGGCCTGGTCCCGGACCCTGCTGTGCTATCTCGCGGCGATGCTCGGGCTCTCCAGACACCTGTTCGGCACCCGGACGATGCTCGCGGCGGCCGGTGTCCTCGTGGCCGTCCTGGTGGTGCTGCGGGCGGGCGGCACGCCCCGGCCGGGCCGCGGCGTCATGATCGCCCTGACGGCCGCGACCTCCTCGGCCTGCGCGGCCTTCTTCCTCTTCGGGCTCGTTCTCCGCTAAAGGTTCTCCACCCGCCCGGCCGTGATCTTGGCATGCGGGACGGCGCCGCGATGTGATCCGCCCGGACACCTCAGGGGGGAACATGCAGGAGTGGGAGCCGTACCGGCCGTCCTTCAGCGACCGTGAGCTGGGGATGGACCGGCGGATCAGCCGCAGGGACTTCTTCGACGGCATCGCGGTCATGGCGACGGCGGCGGGGCTGGCGGGCTGCTCGGTCGAGAAGACCGCGCGGAACGCGTCCGGACGCGACCAGAACGGCGCGCCCGCGGGCGGCTGGGCCGACAGGGGCCAGGGGAACCCGGCCTACCCGCCGGCGATGACGGGCCTGCGGGGCAGCACGAACGCCGCCCTGCGGGTCCCGCACGAACTCCGCGACGGCAGCTACTGGTCGGGCCGCAAGGACGAGGTCGAGACGGAGGAGGTCTATGACCTGGTCGTGGTCGGGGCCGGGATCAGCGGGCTGAGCGCCGCGTACTTCTACCGCAGGAAGCACCCCGGCGCGAAGATCCTCGTCCTGGACAACCACGACGACTTCGGCGGCCACGCCCGCCGCGACGAGTTCAGCCCCGACGGCAAGCTGATCATCGGCTACGGCGGCTCACAGTCGATCGAGGGCCCGTCGGTGTGGAGCGGAACCGCCCGGGGCCTGCTCGCCGACCTCGGCGTCGATGTGAAGAAGTTCGACAAGTACTACGACCAGGACTTCAACAAGCGCTGGAAGCTCACCGACTCGGAGTTCTTCAACAAGGAGAGCTTCGGCCGCGACCACCTGGCCAAGGCGACCGAGGACGGCGTCCCGACGGCGGCCGGGCTGGCGAACGCGCCCATCGCCGCGAAGGCCAAGGCCGACATCCTGATGATCAACAACAACCCGGGCGACTTCATGCCGGGCCTGACGGACGCGGAGAAGAAGAACCGCCTGGTCGAGATGACCTACAAGCAGTACCTGGCCGACGTCGCGAAGGTGCACCCCGACGTCGTCCGCTACATGCAGACCTACACCTCGGACGAGTGGGGCTACGGGATCGACGCGTTCGGCGCGCTCGACGCCTGGGCCGAGGAGTACCCCGGCTTCCAGGGTCTCAAGATCGACAACACGAAGCCCGACCCGCGCTGCATCAAGACGATCCAGATCCAGTGGGACGAGGACGATCCGTACATCTACCACTTTCCCGAGGGCAACAACGCCCTGTGCAAGCTGATGATCGGGCGGATGATCCCGGGCACCGGCGCGCCCGCCACGATGGACACCGATCCGCTGGCCAGGATCGACTACTCCCGGCTCGACGTCGCGGCCAACGACGTCAGGGTGCGGCTGAACAGCCCGGTCGTCGAGGTCAGGCACGTCAACGACGATCCGGCGACGAAGACCGTCCGGGTGCGGTACGAGGCGCCGGACGGCAAGGTCCACAGCGTGACGGCGGGCGGTGCGGTCCTGGCCTGCTACAACACGATGATCCCGTTCATCGCGCCGGAGCTGACCGGCGACCAGAAGCAGGCGCTGCAGTACGGCATCAAGCTGCCGATCATCTACGCGATGGTCCAGCTGCGGAACTGGCAGGCCTGGCACAGGCTGGGCATCTTCCACACCCGCTTCACCGGGCCGTACTGGCAGGTCGCCGAGCTCGACTACCCCGTCAGCATGGGCGGCTACGAGTTCTCCGAAGACCCCTCCCAGCCGATCCTCGTCCACATGATCCGGATGGCGACGGCCGAGGGCGAGAACCCGCGCGGCGGCATCCTGTCGGGCCGGCGCGCGCTGTACCAGACCCCGTTCGAGTACTACGAGCGACGATCCGCGACCAGCTCACCCGCCTGCTCGGCCCGGGCGGCTTCGACCCCGCCCGCGACATCCAGGGCATCACGATCAACCGCTGGGGCCATGGCTACGCCCTGGAGTACGCGCGTCCGTGGGCGCCCTTCTGGCCCGCCGGACCGCTCCCGAACAAGATCGGCCAGAAGCCCTACGGCCGCATCACCATCGCCAACTCCGACTCCGAGGCCCGCGCCTACGCCGACGCCGCCATCGACGCGGCCGCCCGCGCGGTCACCCAGCTCGGCTGACCCACCGGCGGCGGACCGCTCCGTCGCCCGGCGGCAGCGGGCCGTCCCGCCATGGGCCGGATCACACCCTGGTGAAGTGCCCGCCCATCTGGCGGCCGACCTCCTCCAGGGCGCGTTCGGGTGCCCTGGCGTAGGGGAACCAGCTCATCCAGCCGTGGTCGAGGCCCCGGCCCGGATGGACGGTGGTGGGTACGCCCGCCTCCTCCAGCCGTCGCGCGAACGCCTCGCCCTGCGGGCGGAGCCGGTCGAACTCGGCCAGGGCGAGCAGGGTCGGCGGGAGGGAGGACAGGTCGGGGGCCAGCAGCGGGGACAGGCCCGGGTCGGCGGGGTCGGTGCCGGCGACGTAGGCGTCGAGGCTCTGGTTGGGGCCGCCGGGCGCGAAGGGGATGCCGTCGGGGTCGGGCAGCGGATCGGGAAAGACCCGCAGGTCCAGAGCGGGATAGATCAGCGTCAGACGGCTGGGCCCGCGCACCCCGCGCAGCAGGCAGGACACCGCGATCTGGCCTCCTGCGGACTCCCCGGCGACGCCGACCTCGTCGAAGCGCGACAGCGCCCAGCGGACGGCGCGCTCGGCGTCGTCGACCGCCGCCGGATAGGGATGTTCGGGAGCGAGGCGGTAGTCGACCGACAGGAAGGCGACGCCCGATGCCGCGACCAGGGCCCTGACCACGGGGTCGTAGGACTCGACGTCGCCGATCACCCAGCCGCCCCCGTGGAGGTAGACGACGACCGGGCCGTCGTCCCTGCCCTCCGGGCGGTACAGCCGCGCCGGGACCCCTCCGGCGTCGACATCGCGCACCTCGCCGACCGTCAGGCGGGGCAGTTCCGCCATCGCCCGGCGCGCGTCGGCGCGCATGCCCGCCACCGAGGCGTCCTCGGGCGGCGGCAGCTCCGCCATCCTGCGCACGAACGCCAGATACTCCGGATCACGACCCATGACCCCCTCCTTACCCCGGAGCGGACCCATCGTGCCGACGACTCCGTCACATCGAAATCATGACTTCTCACGAAGTTTGCCGAGAACACGGTCGACGGTAGGAGTTCCTGGGGCCTGATCTTCAGGGGGACGCATGCGGGCTGCTGTGCTGAACGCGCCGGAGACGGCGCTCGAACTGGTCGAACGGGAGATTCCGGAACCCGGTCCCGGCGAGCTGCTCGTCAAGGTGACGGCCTGCGGCATGTGCTTCTCCGAGGTCAACCACCTGCGCGGGCACTATCCGTTCGGCCGCTTCCCTGTCGTCCCGGGGCACGAGATCAGCGGGGTGGTGACCGCGCTCGGCGAGGGCGTCAGCTTCCCGCCGATCGGGACGCCCGTCGGGGTCCCGTTCCTGTACGACTCGTGCGGCCACTGCGACCTGTGCGTGCGCGGCGACCAGATCCTCTGCCCGCGCAAGCGGATCACCGGCGTCGGCGTCGACGGCGGATACGCCGACTACATGGTCGCCCAGACCGGCTTCGTCACCCCGGTCCCGCTGGCCCTGGACCCCGTCGCGGCGGCCCCCCTGATGTGCGCGGGGATCACCGCGTTCAACGGGCTGCGGCACGGCGGGGCGGTCCCCGGCACCAAGGTCGCGGTGATCGGGACGGGCGGTGTCGGGATGATGGCCGTCCGGTTCGCCGTGGCCATGGGCGCCCGGGTCGCGGTCGTCTCCCGCAGCCGCAGACCCGAACTGGCCGACGACGGCGTCGAGCTCGTGATCGCGACCAACGACCAGGATCCGGGCGCGGCGCTCAGCGCATGGGGCGGCGCCGACCTGGTGGTGAACACCGCCCCGACCTCCCTCGTCGCCCAGGAGTCGCTGCCGGGAACGGCCCCCGACGGAACCCTGCTGATGCTCGGCTACGGCCGGGAGCCCCTGACGATCTCGCCTTCGGCGCTGGTCCTCGGCAGGATCCGCGTCATGGGCATGCCGTCCGGCTCCCCGCACGACCTCCGGGACGCCCTGGCCTTCGCCGCCGCCCACCAGATCCTGCCCGCGGTCACGCCCGTCGCCCTGGCCGAGGCGCCCGCCCTCCTGGCCGCCATGGCCGAGGGCAAGCCGGGCACCAGCCGCTCCGTGATCGTCCTGGACGGCTCCTGAGAGCCCCTCCTCAGACCCTAGAGCGCCGCGAGTGCGGTGATCACGGGCAACCGGGCGGCGCGGCGGGCCGGGCGGATCGCGGCGAGGACTCCGGCCGACGCGCCGACCGCCAGGATGATCGCGATGGGCGGCAGCGGCAGGTCGAAGACCGACCCGCCCGCCTCCACCAGCACCCAGCCGAGCACGGTCCCGAGGGCGACGCCCCCTGCCGTCCCGAACAGGGCCACCAGCAGGGACTCCCACCGGATCGTCGCCTTCACCTGCTGCCTCGTCGCGCCGACCGCCCGCAGCAGGCCCAGCTCCCTGGTCCGTTCGTGGACGGCGAGCGACAGGGTGTTGGCGATGCCCGTCAGCGCGATCAGGATCGCGAGCGCCAGCATCACATAGACGATCATCAGCAGGTCGCGGACCGGCTCGGTACGGGCGTCGACGAACTCCGGCCGGGTCTGGACGTCGGGCGATCCGTGGACGGCCGAAGCGCGTTCCACGGCCTTCTCGGCGTCGGCGAGCACGGCGCCCGGCCTCAGCCGCACGTAGACGCGGGCGTCGAGCTGCTGGGCGACGTGCGGCCGCCAGGCGCTCCGCGGAATGACATAGTCGGAGAATCCGCCGATCGGGTGGAAGGTCGACGCGACCGGGAGGGTCTCGACGGCTCCGTCGGGAAAGGTCACCCGCACCGGGGTCCCGGCGGCCAGGCCGGTGTCGGTGGAGACGGCCAGCCCGTCGGCCGGCCGGCCGAGACGCAGGACGCCCGAGAGCCGCACCGGGTCGGCGATCGCCACGCCGCGGACCTCGCCGTCGATGCGCGCCTGGGCGTTGCCGAGCCCGGCGGCGGCCGCTACCTGCGGAAGAGCGGCGACGTCCGTCTCCAGGCGCGGGCTGAATCCGGCGTTGCCGAAGCCTCCCGCGTCGACGACGAGGTCTCCGGAGAAGGCGTCGGAGGCGTCGCGCTCGACCGTCGCGGAGAGGGAGGAGGCGAAGATCGTGAACAGGGTCACGACCCCGACGCCGATCATCAGCGAGGTCGCGGCGCCCGCGGTCCTGCGCGGGCTGCGCAGCGTGTTCTCCCGGGCCAGGCGGCCCGTGACCCCGGGAAGCGCGCTTCCGGCGAGACCCGTGAACGGCCTGGCCGCGAGGGGTCCGAGGACGACCGTCGCGATCAGCGCGAGCACCGCGCCCCCGCCCGCGAGGCCGAGGTTCCCCGCGGCGACCGCCCAGGTCAGGAGGGCGGCCGCCGCGGTCCCGATCACGGCACCGGCGGGGGGCCTGAACCGTCCCCCGGTCTCGACGGCCGTGGCCCGCATCGCCTCAAATGGGGAGACCCGGCCGGCGCGCACCGCGGGGGCGACGCAGGCCACGAGCGTGACCACGACGCCGACCGGCACCGCGATCAGCAGCGGGCTCAGATCGTAGGAGAGCGGCAGGGTGGGCGGCCCGAAGCCCATGGCCGTGAACAGCCTCTTGAGCAGCGCCGCCAGCCCGTACCCGGCGGCACCGCCGGCGAGCGCTCCCGCCAGGCCGAGAAGCGACGCCTCGACGAGGACCCCGGCGAGGATCTGACGGCGGGAGGCGCCGATCACCCGCAGGAGCGCGGCCTCACGGGTCCTTTGCGCCACGAGGATCGCGAACGTGTTGTGGATCGAGAAGGCGGCCACCAGCAGGGAGACCGCTGCCAGGACGGACAGGAACGCCCGGACGACGTCGAGGAAGACCCCGACCGCGTCGATGTTCTCGGCGGCCAGATCGTCGCCGGTGATCGCTTCCACGCCCGGCGGGAGGACGTCCTGGAGACGGCCGGCGAGGACCGTGCCGGAGGTTCCGCCGGTGGCCTTGACCGCGATGCTCGTCACCTGGTCCGGGATGCTGAGGAGGTGGCGGCGGGCGTCCTCGTAGGTGAAGGCGACGAAGGAGGTGCCGCCGAGGGTGTCGGCCTCGCCGAAGGTCAGGATGCCGACGATCGTCACGGGGACGCGGTCGGGGACCAGGACGAAGGTGCGATCGCCGAGCCTCAGGTCGCCGTCCCCTGCGGCCTTCCGGTCGATGACGATCTCTCCGGGCGCCCGCGGGGCGCGGCCTTCGGCGATCCGCCAGGGGTTCAGCCGCGGGTCGGTGATCCAGTTTCCGGCGGTCCTCGGGCCCTGGACGCCGATGGCCTTGCCGTCGGTCCGGGTGGGCTCGCCGACTCCCTGGATGACGGGTTCGGCCGCGAGGACTCCCTCGACTGCCCTGACCCGGGGAAGGAGGGCCGCGTTGATGTTGCCGCGGCGGGCGCCGGGCTGGTCGGCGACGTTCGCGGCGTTGCGGACGGAGACGTCGGTGCCCTCGTAGGCGCGGCCGATGAGGGTCGTGATGCCGTTCTCGAGGGTGTCGCCGAGGACGAGCGTCCCGGCGAGGAAGGCGACGCCCAGCAGGACCGCGACGAAGGAACCGGCCAGCCTGCGCTTGCGGGCGTTGAGCTCCCGGAGGGTCAGCCTGATCATCGCTCCCCCAGCGCCTTCATGCGGTCGAGCACCTTGTCGGCGGCCGGGCCCGCCATGACGTCGTCGACACGGCCGTCGACCAGGAAGACCGCCTCGTCCGCGTAGGCCGCCGCGGTCGGCTCGTGGGTGACCATGACGACCGTCCGGCCGAGTTCGGTGACGGCCTCGCGCAGGAAGGCGAGGATCTCCTCGCCCGTCCGGGAGTCGAGCGCGCCGGTCGGCTCGTCGGCGAAGACCACCTCGGGCCTCGTGACGAGCGCACGGGCGATCGCCACGCGCTGCTGCTGGCCACCGGAGAGCTCCGACGGGCGGTGCCTCAGCCGGTCGCCGAGGCCGACGGCGTCGACGACCGCGGTCAGCCAGCCGGGGTCGGGACGCCTGCCGCCGAGGGTCAGGGGGAGGACGATGTTGTCGATCGCGGGCAGCGTGGGGAGCAGGTTGAACGCCTGGAACACGAACCCGAGGCGTTCGCGGCGCAGGACCGTGAGCTGCCGTTCGGTCAGCTCGCCGAGCTCCACCTTCCCGACGAACACCTGCCCGCCGCTGAGCGGATCGAGCCCCGCCGCGCAGTGCATCAGCGTTGACTTCCCGGCCCCGGACGGGCCCATGACGGCCGTGAACCGGCCTCTGCCGATGCTGAGGTCGACACCGTCGAGCGCCTTCACCTCGGTCTCGCCCGATCCGTAGACCTTCCGCGCTCCGACCATCCGGACCGCCGCTTCGTTCTCCATGTTCCGCCCTTTCGTCAGTTCCCCCGACCCTGACGAAACCCCGGCCCCTCGTCGTCCGCCCCTGAGCGGCTCCTCCACTACGCCCGGCGCGGTACGGGCGCGGTCAGAGCCAGCCCGGACGGACGAGGCCCGACTCGTAGGCGAGCACGACGAGCTGCGCCCGGTCCCTCGCCGACAGCTTGATCATGGCTCTGGACACGTGGGTCTTGGCGGTGGCGGGGCTCACGACGAGCCGGGCGGCGATCTGGTCGTTGGTCAGGCCCTCCCCCACCAGCGTCAGGACCTCGCGTTCCCGCTCGGTGAGGACGGCGAGCCTGGCCTGCGGTGCGGGCTTGGCGCGGATCGCGAACTCCTCGATCAGCCGCCGGGTGACGCCGGGTGAGAGCAGGGCGTCCCCCGCCGCGACCGACCGGACCGCGCGGATCAGCTCGGCCGGTTCGGTGTCCTTGACCAGGAAGCCGGAGGCGCCGCCCCGCAGCGCCTCGAAGACGTACTCGTCGAGCTCGAAGGTGGTCAGCATGATGATCCTGGTCGGGACCGGGAGCTCCGCGATGCGCGCGGTCGCCTCCAGGCCGTCCATGACGGGCATCCGGATGTCCATGAGGGCCACGTCGGGGCGGCGTTCGCGCACCAGGGCGACGGCCTCCTCTCCGTCGGCCGCCTCGCCCACGACCTCGATGTCGGGCTGGGCGTCGAGCAGTGCCCTGAAACCCGCCCTGACCAGCATCTGGTCGTCTGCCAGCACGACTCTGATCATTCCGTCGCCTTCCATGGGAGCACCGCCTCGACCACGAAACCGCCGTCCGGGGCCGTGCCCGCGGTGAACGTCCCGCCGAGGACGGCCGCCCGTTCCCGCATTCCGGCGACGCCGTTCCCCTCCCGCTGCCCTTCCCCGGCGGGGACGGCCGGACTCCCGTCGTCGGCGACGCGCACACGGATGCTTCCGGGCCGGTGGTCGAGCCGGACGGTCACCCGCGCGGCGCTCGTGGCGTGGCGGGTGACGTTGGTGAGCGATTCCTGGACGATGCGGAAGGTGGCGAGGTCGACGTTGGCAGGGAGCCCGCGGGGATCGCCCGTCGTGTCGAGGACGACGTCGAGCCCTGCGAACGACGCCTGTTTCAGCAGGTCGGGGAGGCCGCCGAGGCCCGCGGCCGGTGATCTGGGCGCGGTGTCGCCTTCCTGCCGGAGGAGCGAGATGACCGATCTCATCTCGGTGAGCGCTTCCTTGCTGGCCGCCTTGATCGCGGTGAGCGCCTCCCTGGCCTGCTCCGGCTGCTCGTCCAGGAGATGGAGGGCCACACCCGCCCTGACATTGATCATCGAGATGTTGTGGGCGAGGACGTCATGGAGCTCGCGCGCCATCCTGAGCCGTTCCTCGCTGCCGCGCCGCCGGTGCTCCTCGGCCGCGACCCTCCTGGCCTGGTCGGTCCGCTCCACCCGAAAGCGCACGAGCTCGGCGAACGCGGGGACGAGCAGCGCCCACGCGACGACTCCGAGCGCCCCCGCCGTCGAGGGCACCCCGGCCCGCACGACCGTCCCCCCGCCGAACAGGTACGCCCCGCCCTGCGTCGCGGCGGCGACCCCCGCCGCCGCTCCCCACGCCGCCCACCGCCGTCCGGCGACCACCGCCGCCACCACCGCGACCAGCAGCGGCAGGAACGACGGGCCGAGCACATAGCCGCGCAACCAGTACACCGAGGTCGCCACGGCCACCACGGCCAGCACCCCGACGGGCCACCGCCGCCGCAGCGCCAGCACCCCCACCGCGATCCCGAGCATCCCGTACCCGGCCAGATCCAGCTCGGCCCCCGCGTGCCGCCGCGCCGCCCCCGTCGACCCCACGCCGACGACGACTCCCACCGGCACCAGCACCATCCAGCCCGGCAGATCCCGCAATCGCGGCCACATCCCCGGCCCAGCTCTCTCCATCCCCCAACCGTAAACACCCCCACCCCCGCCGTCCTCCCCTGAGAGAAGCACCCCCGCCTACTCCTCCCGCGGTACACGCCCCGGGCAAGTTCCTCCTCTCACCCCAAGGAACCCTTGCCTGAGGGCCCTTCTAACCAGCAACCCCAGGAACAACCTCCATCGCTCCCACGCCGCAGCTCTCACCCTCCACGGACAGAAGGTACGCATCCTTCGATCCGGTACGGCCGCCCGCGGCGCCGGATGGGGGCGGGCATGAAGTCGGAGACGTCGATCGCTCACACCCGGCCGTGCGCCGGTTCGCCTCCTCCACGACCTACAAGCGCTCCCCTCCGCCGACCACGCACAGGCGGACCCGGCCTTCGAACGCATTCAGGGTGGTCGCTCAGAACTCTGGGCGGCCCCTCTCCTCCCTTCCGTCACTCCCGCTCCGGGCTGATTCGCTACCGGTCCTTGTGCCGAGCAACGTCCGGGTGTGTGCCTGGCCCTTCGCGGCGGGGCAGCCGCCTTCGAAAACTGCTCCTTGGCCTTCGCCGCTGTTCGAGCGGCCATCGCATTCCAAGGACGACGGAGGCGTTCCCGGAGCGGCCATCGCGGTGTGGAGCGATGGCCGCTCCGGGAAGCTGAAGCCTCCTCGAGGCCTTTGAGCAGGTGTTCGGAAACGGATACCTACGCCTCCGCCATCACGGTGACAGCACATCCCGTGACAGCCTCTCCCGTTACAGCGCCTCGGTGCGTTCCAGCAGCGTCCGGGTCGGGCAGGTGGGAGTCTCCGCGGTAGCGGGACACCGTGAGGGCTACCTCGATGCCGCACGGTAGCGGTACGGCGAGAGGGTCACCTCGGTGCCGCGGGTGACGGCGTCTGTAAGCCGATCAGTTCGCGTTGCGGGCCGGCTGTGCGGCGGCGGTAGAGGGTGAAGGCCGTGCCCAGGAGAAGGGCGCCCGCGGTGATGGAGACGATCCAGATCGGGGTCGACGATGAGGACCGGCCGGTCGTCGCTGAGGGAGCGGACGGGGCCGGGGCGACCGCTGCGGGAGGTGCCTGCGGAGGGATCGTGACCATGCCGGTGCCTTCTTCGGCGGGGGTCATCGCGAAGTAGGGCGGGTGGACGGCTCCCCATTTCTCGAGATAGCCGGCGGCTTCGGAGGCGCTCGGCTTCTCCCGGGGCAGGACGGTCAGCGATCCCGGGACCGTGAGTGAGCCGACCAGGTCGAAGCCGAAGATCCCCTGGATTCCGTAGAGCTTGTACGTGCCGTCGCGTGGAGCGGTGACCGTCGCGCTGAAGTGGGCGGCCTCCGGGAGTGCGCTGCCCGTGAAGACCGTCTCGGTGCCGTCCGCGGCCACCAGCTTGAGGCCGACCGTCCCGAGGTCGTTCCCGAACGACCCCACGTCGTACGGATGGAATCCATGCTGCAACACCCAGAACCCGATGCTCTGAGCCTTGCCGGCCTCGAATCTTCCCACCCCCGAATCGACCACGGTCGCGGCCCACCCGCCTCTCGCCACCGCGGGCCCCGCTCCCACGAGAACCGCCACGACCACCATCAGGATCATCACTGTTCGCGGCATTCGCATCGCCGACCACCTCCACCCTCCCTACACCGCCCACCCTGCCCGGGTTCCCGGCCCTTCTCGGGCAGCGGACTTTTACGGCCCGCCACCCGCAAGCCC